>NZ_CP065707.1:316250-632500 GCF_016028255.1 Streptococcus oralis | reverse complement strand
TTTCGGTCTCTCCTTAGGTCCCGACTAACCCAGGGCGGACGAGCCTTCCCCTGGAAACCTTAGTCTTACGGTGGACAGGATTCTCACCTGTCTTTCGCTACTCATACCGGCATTCTCACTTCTATGCGTTCCAGCACTCCTCACGGTATACCTTCATCACACATAGAACGCTCTCCTACCATACCTATAAAGGTATCCACAGCTTCGGTAAATTGTTTTAGCCCCGGTACATTTTCGGCGCAGGGTCACTCGACTAGTGAGCTATTACGCACTCTTTGAATGAATAGCTGCTTCTAAGCTAACATCCTAGTTGTCTGTGCAACCCCACATCCTTTTCCACTTAACAATTATTTTGGGACCTTAGCTGGTGGTCTGGGCTGTTTCCCTTTCGACTACGGATCTTAGCACTCGCAGTCTGACTGCCGACCATAATTCTTTGGCATTCGGAGTTTATCTGAGATTGGTAATCCGGGATGGACCCCTCACCCAAACAGTGCTCTACCTCCAAGAATCTCTAATGTCGACGCTAGCCCTAAAGCTATTTCGGAGAGAACCAGCTATCTCCAAGTTCGTTTGGAATTTCTCCGCTACCCACAAGTCATCCAAGCACTTTTCAACGTGCCCTGGTTCGGTCCTCCAGTGCGTCTTACCGCACCTTCAACCTGCTCATGGGTAGGTCACATGGTTTCGGGTCTACGACATGATACTAATGCGCCCTATTCAGACTCGGTTTCCCTGCGGCTCCGTCTCTTCAACTTAACCTCGCATCATATCGTAACTCGCCGGTTCATTCTACAAAAGGCACGCTCTCACCCATTAACGGGCTCGAACTTGTTGTAGGCACACGGTTTCAGGTTCTATTTCACTCCCCTCCCGGGGTGCTTTTCACCTTTCCCTCACGGTACTGGTTCACTATCGGTCACTAGGGAGTATTTAGGGTTGGGAGATGGTCCTCCCAGATTCCGACGGGATTTCTCGTGTCCCGCCGTACTCAGGATACTGCTAGGTACAAAGACTATTTTAAATACGAGGCTGTTACTCTCTTTGGCTGATCTTCCCAAATCATTCTTCTATAATCTTTGAGTCCACATTGCAGTCCTACAACCCCGAAGAGTAAACTCTTCGGTTTGCCCTCCTGCCGTTTCGCTCGCCGCTACTAAGGCAATCGCTTTTGCTTTCTCTTCCTGCAGCTACTTAGATGTTTCAGTTCACTGCGTCTTCCTCCTCACATCCTTAACAGATATGGGTAACAGGTAGTACCTGTTGGGTTCCCCCATTCGGAAATCCCTGGATCATCGCTTACTTACAGCTACCCAAGGCATATCGTCGTTTGTCACGTCCTTCTTCGGCTCCTAGTGCCAAGGCATCCACCGTGCGCCCTTATTAACTTAACCTTATTTTCTGACCTTTCAGTCAGTAACTCTTTTAATACTACAGCGTTTCGGTTTATTTTCTTGTTACTATTTGATATAGATATTCAATTTTCAATGTGCATTACTTGGTGATCTCTCACCAATGGAGCCTAGCGGGATCGAACCGCTGACCTCCTGCGTGCAAAGCAGGCGCTCTCCCAGCTGAGCTAAGGCCCCACAAGACCTCTCAAGACTAAACAAGACCAATGCGCAGTTCCTTATCCTTAGAAAGGAGGTGATCCAGCCGCACCTTCCGATACGGCTACCTTGTTACGACTTCACCCCAATCATCTATCCCACCTTAGGCGGCTGGCTCCTAAAAGGTTACCTCACCGACTTCGGGTGTTACAAACTCTCGTGGTGTGACGGGCGGTGTGTACAAGGCCCGGGAACGTATTCACCGCGGCGTGCTGATCCGCGATTACTAGCGATTCCGACTTCATGTAGGCGAGTTGCAGCCTACAATCCGAACTGAGACTGGCTTTAAGAGATTAGCTTGCCGTCACCGGCTTGCGACTCGTTGTACCAGCCATTGTAGCACGTGTGTAGCCCAGGTCATAAGGGGCATGATGATTTGACGTCATCCCCACCTTCCTCCGGTTTATTACCGGCAGTCTCGCTAGAGTGCCCAACTAAATGATGGCAACTAACAATAGGGGTTGCGCTCGTTGCGGGACTTAACCCAACATCTCACGACACGAGCTGACGACAACCATGCACCACCTGTCACCTCTGTCCCGAAGGAAAACTCTATCTCTAGAGCGATCAGAGGGATGTCAAGACCTGGTAAGGTTCTTCGCGTTGCTTCGAATTAAACCACATGCTCCACCGCTTGTGCGGGCCCCCGTCAATTCCTTTGAGTTTCAACCTTGCGGTCGTACTCCCCAGGCGGAGTGCTTAATGCGTTAGCTGCGGCACTAAACCCCGGAAAGGGTCTAACACCTAGCACTCATCGTTTACGGCGTGGACTACCAGGGTATCTAATCCTGTTTGCTCCCCACGCTTTCGAGCCTCAGCGTCAGTTACAAGCCAGAGAGCCGCTTTCGCCACCGGTGTTCCTCCATATATCTACGCATTTCACCGCTACACATGGAATTCCACTCTCCCCTCTTGCACTCAAGTTAAACAGTTTCCAAAGCGTACTATGGTTAAGCCACAGCCTTTAACTTCAGACTTATCTAACCGCCTGCGCTCGCTTTACGCCCAATAAATCCGGACAACGCTCGGGACCTACGTATTACCGCGGCTGCTGGCACGTAGTTAGCCGTCCCTTTCTGGTAAGATACCGTCACAGTGTGAACTTTCCACTCTCACACTCGTTCTTCTCTTACAACAGAGCTTTACGATCCGAAAACCTTCTTCACTCACGCGGCGTTGCTCGGTCAGACTTCCGTCCATTGCCGAAGATTCCCTACTGCTGCCTCCCGTAGGAGTCTGGGCCGTGTCTCAGTCCCAGTGTGGCCGATCACCCTCTCAGGTCGGCTATGTATCGTCGCCTTGGTGAGCCGTTACCCCACCAACTAGCTAATACAACGCAGGTCCATCTGGTAGTGATGCATTTGCACCTTTCAATGCATTATCATGCGATAATCCATTTTATGCGGTATTAGCTATCGTTTCCAATAGTTATCCCCCGCTACCAGGCAGGTTACCTACGCGTTACTCACCCGTTCGCAACTCATCCAAGAAGAGCAAGCTCCTCTCTTCAGCGTTCTACTTGCATGTATTAGGCACGCCGCCAGCGTTCGTCCTGAGCCAGGATCAAACTCTCATTAAAAGTTTGAGTTCTCACTCATTTCTGTCACTGACAGATTTATTGTTTTTTCATTGTTCAGTACTATAACCTTAGTTATAGTGCCCTGCACATTGGTTCGTCTTGTTCAGTTTTCAAAGGTCTTTGTCACTCAATCTCTCTCAAGCGACAACTATATTAGTATATCACAGCTGCTAACCTATGTCAACACTTTTTTGAAACTTTTTTCCAAGTTTTTTTAACCGCAATACACCATAGTCCGTACGGGATTCGAACCCGTGTTACCGCCGTGAAAAGGCGGTGTCTTAACCCCTTGACCAACGGACCTTGAGCTTTTCAACTCTTTCTATTATACCTACTTTTCCTACTTTGTCAAGAACTTTTTTACCTCTTTACCAAAATTCTGAAAAGATAAGGGAAAAGAGCCAGTTAAACTGACTCCTTCTATTTATCTTGCCAATTAGTCGCACGTTCCTCTCCCCACCAGTATGGGATCAACTCGGCAACTTTAATTGTTTTTCTTGTTTCGTAGTCCATCATGAACTCTGCTTCTTTATTTTCAGCATTCAATTCTAAGAGAAATTCTCTGCAAGCGCCACAGGGCATACCTGATCCTTCGCCGTAGGGAGGTTTGTCTCGAAGGGCGAGGATTTTCTTAACTTTAGTTTGTCCTGAAAATTGATACATATTGAAGAGAGCTGCTCGTTCTGCACAGAGATGAAAAACGCCACAAGTGCCCTCCATACAAAATCCTGTGAAGATCTGACCATCTTCTGCTTCTACTGCAGCAACAACATGGTTAGCATAAACAAAGTCAGAAACTTCATGGGGATTGAATAAGGTTCGTGCTTCTTCATACATTTTTTCCCATGTATCCATCGGAAGTCCTTTTTATTTAGAAATCTCTTTGAGCATATTATCAATATGCTGGATAGATTTCTCACGACCTAATAGGTAAATCGTATCTGGAAGTTCTGGTCCATGCATTTCACCTGATACTGCAATACGAATCGGCATGAAGAGGTTTTTCCCTTTAATACCTGTTTCTTTTTGAACTGCTTTGATTTGTGGGAAGATGTTTTCTGTTACAAATTCTTCATCTGTCATTGCTTCTAGCTTCGCTTTGAAGGCTTCTAGAACAACAGGAACGGTTTCTCCTGCCATGACCTCGCGCTCAGCGTCTGTCAACTCTGGGAAATCTGAGAAGAAAAGATCTGTCAATGGAACGATTTCATCCACTGACTTCATTTGTGGTTTGTAGAGTTCTACCATTTTTTCAGACTTGTCAGTCAAACGCCCTGCTTCTTCTAAGTATGGTTTAGCCATTTCAAAGATTGTCGCAAGATCAGCTCTCTTGATGTAGTCGTTGCTCATCCAGTCTAGTTTCTTCTGATCAAAGGCAGCTGGTGACTTGCTGAGACGGTTTTCATCAAAGAGTTTAATCAATTCCTCACGAGAGAAAATTTCATCTTCGCCACCTGGATTCCAACCAAGAAGGGCGATAAAGTTAAAGATAGCTTCTGGAAGGTACCCTTTCTTACGATAGTCTTCGATAAACTGAAGGGTGTTGGTGTCGCGTTTAGACAATTTTTTACCCGTTTCAGAGTTGATAATCAAAGTCATGTGACCGAATTCTGGGGCTTCCCAACCAAGAGCCTCATAAACCATAAGCTGTTTGGGTGTGTTAGCAATATGGTCATCACCGCGGATAACGTGAGAGATTTGCATATCGTGATCATCGATAACAACGGCAAAGTTGTAAGTTGGGTAGCCATCTTTCTTTTGGATAACCCAGTCACCACCGATGTTGCCACCTTCAAACTCGATATCACCTTTGACTATATCGTGCCATTTGTAGATACCAGACTCATTGACAGCCAAACGGACAGTTGGGATGATACCAGCTGCTTCACGTTCTGCAATGTAAGCTGCTTTTTCCTCTTCACTCATACCAAGATATTCATTGATGTAGCGTGGTGTTTCGCCAGCTGCTTCTTGGCGTTCTCGCTCAGCTGCCAACTCTTCTTCTGTAACGTAAGATTTGTAGGCTTTTCCTTCGGCTAGCAATTGGTCGATGTATTTTTGATAGAGTTCCAAACGCTCTGATTGGCGATAGTTTTCATGAGTTTCTGGACTTTCATCCCAATCCATGCCTAACCAGCGAAGATTTTCAAGCTGTGAGCGTTCTCCATCCTCAACATGGCGTTTACGGTCTGTATCTTCGATACGAATGATAAAAGTTCCACCATGATGGCGTGCGTAAAGGTAGTTAAACAATGCTGTACGGGCATTTCCGATGTGTAGTAGTCCTGTTGGACTTGGTGCGTAGCGTACGCGGATATCTTTTGACATAGTTTCTCCTATAAAGTCTCTAGGCGTCTGCCTTTTTACTTTCTATATTATATCACAAGTCTCGCCTGAGTCCAATGTCTACGAATAAAGAGAGTAAAAAAGAGTGGACAAGCCACTCTTTTCTTCTATTATAGACGTGCGTTAAGCTCTTTGCTCAATTCTTCAAATCCTGGTTTTCCAAGAAGGGCAAACATGTTGCGTTTGTAGGCTTCAACACCTGGTTGGTCAAACGGGTTGATGGCATTCAAGTAACCTGAAAGGGCAATTGCTAATTCGAAGAAGTAGATAGTGTAACCAAGAGTGAAGGCATCTTGCTCTGGAAGGGTGACGTACATGTTTGGTACATCACCGTCTGTGTGGGCAAGAAGAACACCGTCAGTTGCTTTTTTGTTTACAAAGTCAACGTCTTTTCCTTGAAGGTAACCAAGTCCGTCAAGGTCTTCTTCCAAAGTAGGAATGATCACGTTCTTACGTGGTTTATCCACACGGACAACTGTTTCAAACATGATACGAGTTCCTTCTTGGATAAATTGACCCAATGAGTGCAAGTCTGTTGAGAAGTTAGCTGAAGTTGGGTAAATACCTTTTTGGTCTTTTCCTTCTGTTCAGGCACCCCTTGTGGATCCATCTGCTGGGAATTCCCTTGCACTGACTGGCTAGTTTGATTGACTTGCCAATCAACCACTGCGTCATCTATTTTTTCTAATTTAGACCCAGAAGCCTGGACTTTTTGTCCAAGCTCTGAATCAATTTTTTAGACTTTTATTTTTCTAAATTGCTTGATTTTAAATTTTGTTATGGTCAAGCAGTTTCGAAAATCTGAATGGTAGAGTCCTTTTCAATTACTACTGCTTGGTCTGCTGCAACATGGAGAGTGCCCGGCAGGCTGCCCTCTTTTGAACCATCAAAAGAAATCGTGATATGGCCCAGTCCAGTTAAATTTTTTTCTACTACATTTCCTACGGCAGTAATCGAATATTCCTGACTATCTACCACCAGCTTTCCACCTTCTAGTATTGCACCTAGAAGATTTTTGTTATCGATTTTAAAACAATACTCTGCTAAGTCTTCCGGAGCTTCTTCTCCAAACAAAATGAGCATATTGGCATCTTGAATCATATTCTGAGCTTCAGGCCCCACTTGAATTACTTTAGCTTCAAAAATTTTCTTCATCTAATTCCTATTCATCCTTTCTCAAATCTGTCATAAACTTATGCTTATAGATAAGTTTAACATAATAGTTGCTATGTTTACGTGCATCTATCAAAAGTTTACTGATAAAGGCCAATACTAGCTATCCAAGCTACTAGCACCCGCGGAACACCATTGAGAAAGCGTGAATAAAGCACAGAAGGGACACCAACCTCAACTGTTTCAGCCTTGGCTTCAGATAGACCGAGTGCTACAGGAATGAAATCACAACCGTTTTGAGTGTTGATAGCAAATATAGCTGGCAGAGCCATTTGGGGCGGAATAGTCCCTTTGCCGATTTCAACTCCAATTAAGGTTCCAATAATCTGACTGATAACAGCTCCGGGGCCTAACAAAGGAGATAGGAATGGCAAGGAACAGATAAAGCCAATCAAAATGAGTCCCCAGATGTTCCCAGCTAGGGGAACCATTAATTTTGCCAGCCAATTTCCAACACCTGAACCTTGAATAACCCCAATCAGCAAGGAAACAAAGGCCATGAAAGGAATGATCGTGTTGAGCATTGTTTGGATGGCTTCACGAGCAGCCTGGTTGAAAGTCGCAACGACCTTCCCAGCGCCCATCCCAATTCTTGCTACAATACTTGTTTCAGCTTTTTGCTCTGTAATTTTTTTACTAGTATCGTAAGTTGGCTTTTCTGTTACCACAGTTGTCGCTTTTTCGTCTTCATTAGCAGCAGAAATTTGATTAAGGCCAACTGCTGACACATAGATTTCCTCGGTTATATATTGAGCTAGAGGCCCACTTTTCCCTGTAGCGACAATATTTATTGTAGGGATCCCCTTTTTAGGATAAATACCACAGCGAAGAGTACCGCCACAATCCACGATTGCTAAAGCAATTTCCTCATCTGGGATAGAAGTTTTAAACCCATTAACAGCTTCCATACCGGTCAAATCAGCAATTTTATCTACAATATCTGGCTTTTCTCCTCCGCCAGTGATATAGATGAATTTATGCTTAGCTTCACTAGGTGTAATGACCAAAGGTCCTCCGAAACCGCCATTTCCTTTAACAACTTTTATACTCTTATATGACATAATTTCACTCTTTCTATAAATCAAATGTTTTACTCAAGGTAACACCTTGCTGTTTTGCTACATAAGCAGTTGTAAAATCGGTCACCCAACCGCCTACAAAGTTCATGACAAGCCCAACAAGCATGTAACGAATGGCTAAGTCCATTTGACTTAAACCTAAAGTTTGAATTCCTGTTGCAATTCCCATCCATACAAACAATTCCCCAGGATTGATATGCGGAAATACACCATTTGAAGTGTGGCAGAACTGCATCTGAGCTGCTACAAAACTAGGTTTATAATATTCTGGTAAGAAACGTCCCATACTGATTGCCATCGGATTCCCCAGCATAAAGGCAGAAATGAAAGGTAAAATCATATACCGGCTAACAGGATTTTTGGCAGAAATCTTAGCCAGGGAATTGACCTTCTCTTCTCCCAAGAAAGCGATAAGGGTATTCATTGCAATCAATAGCATTAAGACAAGCGGTACAATATTTGTCATCCAGCTAATAAAGGTTTCTCCACCTAATTGGAAGAGTTTCATAAAACTCTCTGCAAAATTTGTAATGTGATTCATAAGGAACTCCCTTTCTTATTTTTTTTAAATAACTGTTTAATAGATAATTGTAAGTAATTCGCATAAAAGCCGAATCCCAGAAAAGAATCAGATGAACTTGTCTCTTTCTCAATACCTGCCTCATTCCAAAGATAGACTTTTCTAGCATCTTCTATGGCTGATTGCATCAACTTATTTTCTTTTCTCACAAGAGGATTATACTTGTCAAAATAATGGATGTCTTCTCCAACATAATCGTCCATATTTTGAAAACGTGCTAAGATTGTGACTCCTTGCATTTTGCTAGCTTTAAGAACCCGACCGTTTTCATCAACCGCGAACATGACAATCGTACCGGATTTGATTCTTCCGGACTTCCTGCCAATCGCTACGCGCCCCAGTTTTCGGAGCATCGTATAGGTCTTATTGAAGTCTTTGAGTTGCTGCCAGCCGAGGAACATTTGAAATATATAAGCTGCCATGACAAATACAGCGAAAATTATTAGCGAATTCATTAAAATACTCCTTTGCTCTTAGAAAATGATAGAAACTCTGTCTCTGTTTCTACAGCCCTCAATGCTTCTTTTAGAGAAGGCTCTCCTGCAATTCGAAAAATGTCGTCATACAATTCCAGCAATTCACTCTCCATTTTGCTTTCAATTTCTGAGGGAATGGCGACTAGAAAGATAAATTCAATCCAATCATCTCCTTTTTGATAAGGCTCTTCTAGCTTTCCAAACATTAAAATAGTCTTTGCATAACCCTGGTTAATTGTATGGGGGAAGGCAATTCCTCCACCAAAAATGGTTGATTGTTTTTTATCCCTATCAATTATCCGATTTCTAAAACCTTCATCAATCATCTGAAGTTTCTCTAACTCTGCAACCATATTTAGCAAGTATTGCTGATAGGTTTTTTGGGGAGTCAAACGAAGAAAACGTAAGCTGACTGTTTCTAGATTTTTTTGATGAAAAGCATTGGCCCTCTGCCATTCTTCCTGCAGCCATTGATCATCAAAAAGATGATTAACTTGAATGACTGGAGATTTAGAATCTTTATATTTTAGAGGAACTGTCGTAAAAATCGCGAAATAGTCCTGATTCAAATCCAGATTAAAATCCTCTTCAGAATACTGAGTAATGTCTACATCATTTCCAAGAATTCGTCTGAGTTGCTGAATAATCATCGCAGCAGTTCCTCTTCCTGTTGTGCAAACTACAGCTATCTGCTTGCGAGAACCATTTACAACAGAGTTTTGCTTTCTTAAAATCATTTCAAAATACAAAGCCAGATATCCGATTTCAGATAATTCCAATTCAGAACCAAAAATTGCAGATAGTTCTTCTCCAGCAATTTTCGCCATTTCAAAAGCAAAAGGATATTGAGTTTGAACCTCGCCATGGAATATATCATTAGCTTGCACATGGAAAATCAGTCGATTGATTAAGGAGCCTAGATGAGACTTGATTTCTTCAAATAATTCTTCATCATCAAAGTTAACCAACATTGTTTCTTTGACTTTCTTGACAATCCCTTGAAAAATGTTTGCAAGCTGTTCAGATTGATAAGACGGCTTGCTTAAAGTGTCAATAAAACGGATATTAAACGGAAAACACAAAAAGTCTATCTCAAACTGACTGAGGGAAATCTTATAAGTCATCTCAATATGATAGATTAATTTTTCAACCAAAGGTGTCTCTGTTAAATCATTCCTATAGTAAGGAATAGGGCAACTCAACACCCTAGATGCATGAATACGCTCCACCATAATTGAAATTGTCTTTCGAAGGAGTTCCTTTGTTTCTTTCGGGATTTTATACTCCTGGAGTAGCGTCTCCAGAAAAGAAGATGTTGCCTCGGTGAGTGTCTTTCCTTCAAAGTAAGGGGCCACTTGGTGAATATAGAGCAAGCGCAAATTCAGCTCGGACCCCAAGACCTCCAGCCCACGGTTGGGCTTTCCTGAAATAGTGATAGAGTAACTCTCTGCCAAAGATTTTACTTGTTTTAAATCCTTATTAAGGGTACTTCTACTAACACCTGCTTCCTCAGCCAAGTCGTCAATAAGAAGAGGGGAGGTTGACTCAATTAAACGTTTTAGTAAATAGGCAATTCTTTTACTGGAAGAATTGAAGTCACTCTCCCGTTTTAAACTACCAGATAAAATCCTTTCCAACTCAGTATAGTCATACACCTCTAACATTAACTGATCATCTTGTGAGATAATCTGGATACTCGGAGCCAAAACATCATTTAATTGTTGGATACTCTTTTGCAAGGTTTGCATACTAATATCCAGCTCTGAGCGCATATCTACCAAGGAATAAGTTGGCTGTGAGACCATTTTTTCTAAAATATTATACCATCGATTTACTATGGTCAACTCTCTTCCTCACCTTCATTTTTTTAACCGCGAGTTTTCCCTCCGGCAATATTTGTAGTGACTCCAGTTATATAGCTAGAACGGTCTGAAATATAGAATGCTACAAGGTCAGCTACTTCCCGTAGTTTACCACTTCGTCCCAAAGGAGTTGTTGAAGTTGAAGCATAACCAGCTCGAATATCTTCTACCGTCTTTCCACGGGTATAAGCAAGAGCTTCCTCATAAGAAAGAGTTCGAAGTCCCGTAGCTTCCATAATTCCTGGAGCAATTCCAACCACACGTACACCATGCTTACCCAGCTCTTTTGCCCATGAACGAGTGTAACTATAGACTGCTGCTTTTGTGGCAGCATAGGCACTTTGTCCTTCAGAACCTTCCAAGCCTGCTTCTGAAGCCATGTTCACAATTACACCTTTTCCATTTTTCACTAAAATACGTCCCACTGCCTGACTAACCAGATACAAACCTTTTTGATTAATCATCGTTACTTTTTCAAACGTTTCATCGTCTAACTCGTAAGGACCTTTAGGATTTTCTGCATCAATTAATAATCTGGGAACATTAATCCCTGCATTATTGACTACCGCATCAATATTGCCAAATCTTTCAACTATTTTGGCAACACCCTCTTCTACTTCAGAGCGAGAAGTTACATCAACTTTTACAAATAATAGATTCGGGTGACGCAAATCGTTGTCGCTAAGATCAAAATTCGCTACATTGACTCCTAATTCCAGCAATTCTTCAACGATTGCCTTACCGATCCCAGATGACGCGCCAGTCACAAGAACTGTTTTGCCTTTTATGTTTAACCAATCATTCATTTTGATACCTCTCAAATTTTATTTACAAGGCAATTATACAGCGCTTTCATAAAAGAATTAAGACACTCTTTTTTACACTTTTAAAAAAAATAATAAACTAATTAAGAGGCTTGTACTAAAAATCCACAAGAAATGAACTTGTGGATCTTTTTATATTCTAAATGAACTCAAAGCATATGAGAATCAAAGGCGTGCATTCAACTCAGCACCCAGCTCTTCAAAGCCTGGTTTCCCAAGAAGAGCAAACATGTTTTTCTTATAAGCTTCAACTCCAGGCTGGTCAAATGGATTGATACCATTCAGGTAGCCAGAAAGAGCAATAGCCAACTCAAAGAAGTAAATAGTGTAGCCCAAAGTGAACTCATCTTGCTCAGGCAGTGTCACAAACATATTTGGAACTCCACCATCAGTGTGTGCTAACAGCACTCCATCTGTAGCTTTTTTATTGACAAAGTCAACATCTTTTCCTTGCAAGTAGCCAAGACCGTCCAAGTCTTCTGCCAATTCAGGAATCAGCACATTTTTGCGAGGTTTATCTACACGGATAACTGTTTCAAAGAGGATACGGGTACCTTCCTGGATAAATTGTCCCAGAGAGTGCAAGTCTGTTGAGAAGTTAGCTGAAGTTGGATAAATCCCTTTTTGGTCTTTCCCTTCTGACTCACCAGCCAGTTGCTTCCACCACTCAGAGAAGTATTGCAGAGATGGTTCATAGTTAGCTAGAACTTCTGTCAGATAACCTTTACGGTACAAGATATTGCGTACAACTGCATATTGATATGCTTCATTTTCAGCCAACTTATCAGAAGCATAAGCCTTGCGAGCAGCATTTGCTCCTTCCATTAACTTGCTGATATCAGCTCCTGCAGCTGCGATTGGCAAGAGCCCCACTGCTGTCAATACTGTAAAACGACCACCTACACTATCAGGCACTACAAAAGTATCCCAGCCATTAGCATCTGCTTCAACTTTAACTGCACCTTTAGCGCGGTCTGTAGTTGCGTAGATACGTTGGTTAGCTTCTTCTTGACCGTACTTCTTAACCAAGAGTTCTTTGAAGACACGGAAAGCAATAGCCGGTTCAGTTGTTGTACCTGATTTAGAAATCACGTTTACTGAGAAATCTTTGTCTGATACATAGTCTACCAAATCAGCCAAATAGCTTGAAGAGATAGAGTTTCCAGCATAGAGGATCTGAGGTGCCTTGCGTTCTTCCTTTCTTTGCAAGTTTACAAATGAATTATTCAAGAAATCAATAGCTGCACGAGCTCCTAAATAGGAACCACCAATACCGATTACGATCAATACCTCACTATCAGATTGGATTTTAGCAGCAGCCTTTTGAATACGAGCAAATTCATCTTTGTCATATTCTTCAGGTAAGTTCAACCAGCCAGTCATTTCTGCCCCAGGACCTGTACCATTTCTCAGAGCAGAATCTGCTGCAGTCACTTGAGGCTGCATATAATCTAGTTCATGTGGTGCAACAAATTTATCTAATACTTTTGAATAATCAAATTTAATATGTGACATAATATTCCTCCAAAATTTCTTCTCTTCTATCATAACCCTTACCTTAGATTTTTTCAAGTTTTTATACTGAATTTTTCCAAATTTTATCATAATTTAAACATTTGCGTAAAAAATGTTACAATATTAAAATTTGAACGAAATAAGACAAAAAAACGACTAGGTTTCCAGTCGTTACAATTCATTCAATAAATACTCAAATAATTCTAAGTTGCCATCCTCTTTATTGACCAAAAATTCTGGATGCCACTGCAAACCAATAATACGGTGTTCATCGATAGATTCGATTGCTTCAATCGTTTGGTCACGTGGATCTACTGCAGTTACGCGGAAATTAGGTGCCAAGTCTTTAATACTTTGACGATGAACTGAGTTTACTTGACTTTCTTTACCAAATAACTTAGCCACCACGCTTCCTTCTACTGTCTCAATAGTATGAGATGTTCCAAAAGGCAAGCCTTGCCAGTGACCCTCAATTTCTTGGTGGAGGGTGCCGCCAAAAGCAACGTTTACCAACTGAACGCCACGACAGATTGCCATAATTGGTTTATTCTGACGAAGCGCTTCTTTCAAGAGGGCTAGTTCAAACTCATCGCGTACAAGGTTGTAATCATCGCTCTCAATAGTCTTTTTCTCTCCATAAAACTGAGGATGGACATTTTGCCCACCTGTCAAGATGAGTTTGTCAATCATTTCCACATAATCGCGCACAATGGACTCATCTCCTACAGGAATTACTAAAGGGAGACCACCGACTTGACGAATGCTCTCTGCAAATTTACAGGATACAGATGAGTGAATGTTTTTCCCTTCTGCATCTACAGGACATAGATTTGCAGCAACTCCTACAACCGTTCTAGCCATGATGTGTCTCCTTTCGATTTTCTTGCGACAGTCTTATCTTATCACTCCAACCCTTTCCTGTCTAATATGTTTTTTTAAAGACCGTGATAAGTATTTTTTATGGATAAGAAAAAGCTGCCCAATAAGGACAACTTTTCTATTCGAAGACAAATTGATTGTGATACAGTTCTGAGTAGAAACCGCCGAGCTTGAGCAACTCGTGATGATTTCCACGTTCAATAACCTCTCCATCTTTGAGGACAATAATCTGATCGGCATTGAGGATGGTCTTGAGACGATGGGCAATGACAAAACTGGTTCGACCTGCTACAACTGCCTCCATGGCATGTTGAATTTTGCTTTCTGTTACGGTGTCCACATTGGAAGTCGCTTCATCTAAAATTAGGACTTGGGGATCTGTCATCAAGGTTCGAGCGATGGAAATCAATTGTTTCTGCCCAGTCGAAAAGATATTTTGCTCATCATCAATAAGGGTATCATACTTGTCAGGCAAGCTTTCGATGTAGTCATGAATATGAGTTGCCTTGGCAGCTGCTTCGACCATTTCCTGACTGGCATCTGGCACACCAAAGCGGATATTGTCTCGGATTGTTCCGCTAAACAAGACCGAATCCTGCAAGACAATACCGACCTTACTCCGCAGGCTGTCCAAGTCGTAGTCACGGATATCTTTGCCATCAAAGGAAATGCTACCTGCATCCACATCGTAGAAGCGATTGATAAGGTTCATGATGGTCGTCTTCCCTGAACCAGTCGGACCGACAACTGCTACCATCTGCCCCTTAGGAGCTGAAATGCTAACATCTTTTAAAATCGGCTTATCTGGCACATAAGAGAAATCAATGTGACTGATTTCAACACCTTCTCGTAATTCCGTAAAGGCCGGTGCATTTTGCGGGCGAATCTCTTCTTCTGCATCGAACATTTCTTGGATACGATCCGCTCCAGTAAAGGCCAACTGGAGGCTCCCCCAACTCGCAGCCACCTGGATAATCGGCTGGTAGTACTGCTGAGAAAATTGAGTAAACATGACAATCAAACCTAGGGCCGTCGTTGTTTCGATACTTGGATCGTTCAGCAAGACCGCAGAACCTGCAAAAATGACGATGGCTGTGTTGACCAAACTCATCCCATTCATAACAGGAAAGAGGATGCCTGAGAACATTCTCCCTTTAAAGGTTGCCTTGCGCACACGCTCATTTCGCTCCACAAAGCCTGCTACGATGTCGTCTTGAATCCCTTGTACGATAAAAGTTTTCTGTCCAGAAATACTCTCATCCATGTAAGCATTGAGTTTCCCAACCTCTTTTTGCTGGAGATTAGTGTACTTGCGGGCCATTTTCACGATGAAGACCAACATGAGAAAGGCCACCGGAGTGCTGGCTACTGTTATCAGGGCTAGCGTCACATTTCTCGAAAACATGACAAAAATTAAACCGATGTAAAGAGCAATATTGCTCATAACCTGAACTAGACTTTCATTGAAGGCTTGAAGGATATTGTCTAAGTCACTAGTGAAGCGAGAGAGGATGTCACCATCCTGGTGGCGGTCAAAGAAAGAAACCGTCAAACGTGAAAGTTTGCCAAAAAGACCCTTACGCATTTCATTTGTCGACTCGGCAATCACACGGGTCATCAAGGCCATGTAAATCAAACTGGACACTACCAAAACCAGCACAACCAGTGCTAGATTCAGCATCAGAGCTGACAAACTTTGCCAGGCTAGTTCGGAAGTTCCATCTTGATAAGCTAGAACTAGATTAGCGAGCTCCGTCACTGCTTGACCCGAAAAAACAGGAAAGAGAGCTTGGGCAATCGTCGCAATTGCAACCATCAGAATCACAATGACAAAGGAGAGCTTGTAAACTTTAAAATAATTCCAGAAAAATCGAACGGTTTTCATTTTATTCCTCCTTTCCCTTTTGTGTTTCGTAGATCTCACGGTAGACAGCATTGCTAGCTACCAAGTCTGCATGCCTTCCTTCTCCAATCAAGCGCCCTTGGTCCAAGACCAAAATCTTGTCTGCATGGACGACTGAGCTGATTTTTTGAGCGATGATAATGGTTGTTGTCCCTTTCAGGTCTTTGTTCAAAGCTTCCTGCACGAGTCTCTCTGACTTGGCATCCAAGGCCGAAGTCGAATCGTCAAAAATCAGGATACGGGGATTGCTGACAATCCCACGGGCAATGGACATCCGTTGCTTTTGTCCACCAGAAAAGTTGGTACCACGTTCTTCGACCTGACTCTCAAATTTGTTTTCCATACGTCCAATAAATTCACTGGCTTGGGCGATACGTGCCGCACGTTCCAGTTCGGACACGCTGGCATTGCCTTTTCCTTGACGGAGATTATCTGCAATGGTCCCACTAAAGAGAATAGCACGTTGCAAGACGATGGAAACTGTTTTACGCAAGGTTCCCTCGCTGACGTCTCGAATATCCTTGCCACCAATCTTGATAGATCCCTCCTGTGGATCAAAAAGTCGTGGAATTAACTGGGCAAGGGTGGACTTACCTGCCCCAGTCGCTCCAACCACACCGACCATCTGACCTGGCGCAACTTCAAAACTTACATTCTTAAGCATGGGCTCTTCATCAGCAGGATAAGTGAAGGTCACATTTTCAAAAGAGAGACTTCCTTCTAGATCCTCATCTGGAAGATCCTTAAAAGTCATCGCTGGCTCGGTATCTAGAACCTCACGGATACGCATCATCGAAATCATAGCCCGACTGACAGAATTCCCTAAAAATCCAACCATGACGATTGTAAAGATAATCTGACTGAGATAGTTAACAAAGGAAGCAATAGAACCAACGACTGACGGATCCGACTGAGCCATTCCCGCAACCAACCAGATGGAGAGGAAAACCGCTCCGTACCCAATGAGCATCATAAAAGGTTCCACTACTGAAAAGGCATAACCAATATAAATATTTTGTCCCAGAAGCTCATCTGAGACCTCAGTAAACTTGTCAAATTGCTCTTTTTCCTGCACAAAGGATTTGACCACACGCACACCACGTAGATTTTCCTTGGCGATGGCATTAATTCGTTCAAGAAGGGTTTGAAACTTGGCAAAGCGTGGCCCCATCATTCCCATCATGATACCTGTAAGCGCAAAAATCAGCACTACCATAAGGACAATTACCCACCAAAGCGAAGGCAGGGTGTGAACCGCTAAGATAAAGGAACCAATAAAAAGCAAAGGAAGACGGAAAAGGATTTGGAAAACCATCATCACCATGTTCTGAATTTGGTTGATATCATTGGTCATGCGGACAACCAGATTCCCAGCATTAAACCGCTCAATGTTGGCATAAGAAAAGGTTTGGATCTTACGAAAAGCATCTTCACGAAGGTCCGAAGATACTCCCTGAGCGATATAGGCTGCAAGAATAACATTGACACCACCTGCAACCAGACCCACGAGGGCTACTCCTATCAACCATGCCCCAATACTATAAATAGCCTCATGTTGGCCAGCCAGTAGAGCATCTAAAACCTCCTGCAAATAGCGAGGTTGCAAGAGCGAGCTCGCAACCATCAAGCCTGTCATCACAAAGGATGCCAAGGCTTGCCATTTATAGGCTTTAATTTTTTCAATCAGCATACTTCCTCCTAATCAGATAGACAAAAGGGAGTGACGAAATTCGCCAGCTCCTCTCATTCTTTCATGTTGATGCTATTCTAGCAAAAAAGAGGAATCTTGTCAAAGGCGTTTTCTTATTACAAATTAGTGCGCTTTCACTCGCAAGTAATGCATGAAAAGGCTTTTTATGGTAAAATGAAAAGAAGAACTCTTAAAAGGAGGAGAAGATGAAGAAACAAACCATCGCTGTCTTGGGTCCTGGTTCTTGGGGGACTGCCCTTTCGCAGGTCCTAAACGACAATGGACACGAGGTTCGCATTTGGGGAAATATTCCCGACCAGATCGATGAAATCAATAGCCAACATACAAACAAACGCTACTTTAAAGACATCCTACTCGACGAAAACATCAAGGCATACCATGACTTGAAAGAAACACTAAAGGATGTGGATGCTGTTTTATTTGTAGTCCCAACAAAAGTAACGAGACTGGTTGCCCAACAAGTAGCACAGGTACTTGATCACAAGGTTGTCATCATGCATGCCTCCAAAGGCTTGGAACCAGATAGTCACAAACGCCTATCAACCATTCTTGAAGAGGAAATTCCAGCTGACCTCCGTAGTGACATCATCGTTGTTTCAGGTCCTAGCCACGCTGAGGAAACGATTGTACGCGATATCACCTTGATCACCGCAGCCTCTAAAGACCTTGAAACTGCTCAGTACGTACAAAATCTCTTTAGCAATCACTACTTCCGCCTCTATACCAATACGGATGTTATCGGGGTTGAAACCGCTGGTGCTCTTAAAAACATCATCGCAGTTGGTGCTGGAGCATTACATGGTCTAGGATTTGGCGACAATGCCAAGGCAGCCATCATCGCCCGTGGCTTGGCAGAAATCACCCGTCTAGGTGTCGCTCTTGGAGCTAATCCTCTGACTTATAGCGGTCTTTCTGGAGTTGGTGATTTGATCGTAACAGGGACATCTGTCCACTCTCGTAACTGGAGGGCAGGTGACGCTCTCGGTCGTGGAGAATCCCTCGCAGACATCGAAGCCAACATGGGCATGGTCATTGAAGGAATTTCAACGACTCGAGCAGCTTACGAACTGGCTCAGGAATTGGGTGTCTACATGCCAATCACACAAGCCATTTATCGAGTTATCTATGAAGGTGTCAATATCAAAGAAGCAATCAATGACATCATGAACAACGAATTTAAAGCAGAAAACGAATGGTCTTAGACCCTTATAGAAAGGAACATTATGAAACAAAAAGTCAGAAAAGCAGTCATCCCTGCAGCTGGATTGGGAACTCGTTTCCTCCCTGCAACCAAGGCCTTAGCCAAGGAAATGTTGCCAATCGTAGATAAACCAACCATCCAATTTATCGTTGAAGAAGCCCTCAAATCTGGAATCGAAGATATCTTGGTTGTTACTGGTAAGTCAAAACGTTCCATTGAGGACCACTTCGACTCAAACTTCGAATTGGAATACAACCTCAAAGAAAAAGGGAAAACAGATCTTTTGAAGCTAGTTGATGAAACAACTGGCATGCGTCTGCATTTTATCCGCCAAACTCATCCACGCGGTCTCGGAGATGCTGTTTTGCAAGCCAAGGCTTTCGTCGGAAATGAACCTTTTGTCGTGATGCTTGGGGATGACTTGATGGATATCACTAATGAAAAGGCTGTTCCGCTCACCAAACAACTCATGGATGACTATGAACGTACCCACGCGTCTACTATCGCTGTCATGCCTGTCCCTCACGATGAAGTATCTGCCTATGGGGTTATTGCACCGCAAGGCGAAGGGAAAAACGGCCTTTACAGTGTTGAAACCTTTGTTGAAAAACCTGCTCCAGAGGACGCTCCTAGCGACCTTGCTATTATTGGACGCTACCTCCTCACACCTGAAATTTTCCAAATCCTCGAAAACCAAGCTCCAGGTTCAGGAAATGAAATTCAGCTGACAGATGCGATCGACACCCTCAATAAAACACAACGTGTATTTGCTCGTGAGTTCAAGGGTTCCCGCTACGATGTCGGAGACAAGTTTGGCTTTATGAAAACATCCATCGACTACGCTCTGAGACACCCACAAGTCAAAGACGACTTGAAAGACTACCTCATCCAACTCGGAAAAGAGTTAGCTGGAGAGAAATTAAAAAAATAATCTATAACAAAAGAAGAACTAGGGTGGTTGACTATCCTAGTTCTTTTTTATTTACACATAGCTCATTCCCTTATAGAAAAGGAAAACGGCTAGTGCGATAAAAAGTACAGTTGCTCCTATTCGCTGGCTGGTGCTATACATTCTTTTTTCCCATTTGACTGGAAAGATGACTGCTAGAAAGGCCCCTCCTACTGCGCCACCGATATGCCCTGCTAGGCTGATTCCTGGAATCAGAATACTTCCAATGATATTTATCACGAAAAGCGTCAGGTAGGATTGCCCTAACTGCTGGATATAGGGGCTGCGAGTCGCATAGCGCAAAACGATAATCGCAGCAAATAATCCATAGAGAGAAGTGGAGGCACCTGCTGCTAGAACTTTCGGT
This sequence comes from Streptococcus oralis, assembly GCF_016028255.1. Lineage (NCBI taxonomy): Bacteria > Bacillati > Bacillota > Bacilli > Lactobacillales > Streptococcaceae > Streptococcus > Streptococcus oralis. The sequence goes on along the minus strand of NZ_CP065707.1, from coordinate 612,446 downwards.
GTGAAAGCAAAAACAAAGAGATTGCCCATCATTCCTGATAAGAGATAAAGAAGGAAAAATTGCTTAGAGCCGAAAATCTCCTCCACCTGTTGTCCAAGAAAGTAGAGTGAAATCATATTGACAATGAAATGTTCCCAACCGATATGCACAAATATAGCCGAAAAAAGGCGCCAGAACTGCTCTGGGAACAGGCGAATGATCGGTCCATACATAGCTCCAAACTGAAACAGAGTTTTGACTTGATCAAAGTTGATACCCGTAGTAATCAGCATCAGTAGAAATACAAAGCCAGTCACTAGGAGAAAAAAACTAGTCACAGAGTAGCGTTTATCAAAGATTTCCTTCATAGATTAGCACCTCCTGAACGGGAATATCATGGTCTTCAGAGTTGAAATTCTGGATTTGACAAGGATAGATTGTACTCATGGTCTGACCAGCAAAATTCTCCAGATAGCGGTCGTAATAGCCTCCGCCATATCCAATCCGATAGCCCTCTGTTGTAAAAGCCAAGCCCGGAACATGAATTAAATCAATCTGAGACGGATCCACCACTTCCAAGTCCCCTTGGGGCTCCAGTAAACCAAAGGAAGTTTTTTTCAACTGCTGCGGATCGTAGACCACAAACTCCATACGCCCCTTGGAATAGGTTTTGGGTATCAAAACCTTTTTGCCGTCCTTCAGCGCCTGGTCAATCAGTTCCTGCGTTTGAAATTCATGAGTGAAAGAGAGATAGGTTGCGATGGCTTTGGCTTCTTGGTAAAAGGGGTGATGTAAGAAACGCTCAGTTAAAACTCGATCCATAGCCTGTTTTTGCTTCTGAGATAAAGCCTTCATTTCGTGCAAGACTTTCTTGCGTAGTTCTGCTTTCATAGATAATTCCTCTACTCCGCCGCCTTCTTTTTCAGGAAACTAGATACTGCTTCCACCCCAATAGCTAAGACCTCTTCTTTGGGACTCATCTGAGGGTGGTGAAGGGCGTAAGGACTATCGATACCTAGCCAGAACATAACGCCATCTACCTTCGAAAGGAGATAACCAAAGTCCTCACCAGTCATAGCTGGCTCGATATCAATCAACTCAATTCCGTCTTTTTCTTCAAAGAAGTCCATCAGTTCACGCGCCAAGGCTGGATTGTTCTCAACAGGTAGGTAGCCTCCTTGCTTGAGTTCTACTTCGACTTCCATATCAAAGGCTGCTGCAACCCCTTCTGCGACTGTCTTGACTCTTTTTTGTACTAGGAGGCTCATGTCCTGAGTCAAGGCGCGAATGGTTCCATGTAAAAAGGCTGTGTCTGTAATGACATTGTTGGTTGTTCCAGCTTGGAAAAGGCCAAAGGTCACCACTGCTCCTTCGATTGGATTAACATTGCGGCTGACAACTGACTGCACCTGGGTCACAAAGTAACTAGCAACCACCAAGGCGTCATTGGCTTCATGCGGAAAGGCTGCGTGCCCGCCTTTTCCTTTGAAACGAATCTTAACTTCGCAAGTCCCAGCAAAAAGCGTGTGGGTATTGGTCGCAATCTGGCCGACTTTCAGATCCGGACGAACATGGAGACCATAAAACTGGTCTGGTAGCCAGTCCCCAAAAGCACCATCTTCATACATGAGCATACCACCAGCTTCATTTTCTTCAGCAGGCTGAAATAGGAAGAGCAAATTATTCTTGGGTTGCTCCTCAAGGGCGTGTTCTAGGCAGCCCAAGGCAATGGTCATGTGGAAATCATGGCCACAAGCATGCATGCGACCTTGGTGTTGAGAAGCAAAAGGCTGGCCTGTTTGTTCGACGATAGGCAGACCATCAATGTCTGTTCGCCAACCAATGGTTCGTTCCGGCTGACTTCCCTGCAGGTAGACCAAAATCCCTGTTCGCCAAGTACGAACTTGGACAAAATCCTTGCCCTCTGTCAATTTCTCAATCACATCCAGCAAATAAGCCTGAGTCTTGAATTCCTCCAAGCCAATCTCTGGAATCTGGTGCAAATCTCGTCTAGTCTGAATCAAATCTAACATCTATCTGTCCTCCTATATAGCAGAAAGAGGCTGGAAAAAGGGTTCCGCCTCTTTTTTACTTTTACCATTACAAGGTACGAAGCGCATCCTCTAGCGCTGTTTTTTGTTGGGTTTGGGCATCAATCTCTTTGATGATACGAGCCGGAACACCTGCTACTACAACGTTTTCTGGGACATCTTGAGTCACGATAGCTCCTGCAGCGACAACTGAACCACTACCGATTTGGACTCCTTCGATGACCACTGCATTGGCTCCGATGAGAACATTGTCTCCAACACGGACTGGATCGGCACTAGCTGGCTCAATCACACCTGCCAAAACTGCACCTGCACCAACGTGGCTGTTTTTCCCAACGATGGCGCGGCCACCAAGGATAGCACCCATATCAATCATGGTTCCAGCACCGATTTCAGCACCGATATTGATAACAGCTCCCATCATGATAACAGCATTGTCACCAATTTCCACCTGGTCACGGATAATAGCACCCGGCTCGATACGAGCGTTGATAGCACGTTTGTCTAGCAAGGGAACTGCAGAATTACGAGCATCTTGTTCGACAACATAGTCTTGATTTTCTACCAAACCTTCGAGAAGCGGAGCGACGTCCTTCCAGTCTCCAAATAGAACATTGCCTAGTTTGACAACAGAGCTAGGTAGAGCAGATGCGAGTTCTCCCTCAAAGGTTACTTTAACACTGGTTTTCTTTTCCGCATTGGCGATAAATTGGATGATTTCTTGGGCATTCATTTTTGTGGCAGTCATAGGCGCCTCCTGGTTCGTTATAATGATACCTATTCTACCAAAAAAGGCTTCAAATTTGAAGTCTTAAGCACTCGAACAGAACATTTTACCTTTCCTTCGTTTCCTCAATTGATAAGAAAACCATTGGAACGATAATCAAAATCATAGCCAAAGCTAGAAAACCATCCAAAACCATACCTAGAAATAGCACACTTAACAATGCGGAAGATAAAGGTTCACTGGCACTCACAACTGACACAACTAACGGTGAGACGAGTAGCACAGCCTTCATCGAAAGGAAAAAAGCAAAAGCCGTTCCAAACACAGCAATAGTAAAACAAATCAAAAGGCTCGTCACATCAAGTTGAAAGGTAATCTGATGAACAGGATAAAGAAAATTGCTAAAAACACCTGCTAGCAACATCCCCCAACCAACGGTTGGCACAAAACCATAGTCACGTGCAAAACGCTGAGGTAGGATAACGTTGAACATAACCCCTACAGCACTGAGTAGCCCCGTCACTAAAGCCAGAGGTGTCATTGATAGCTTGGATAAATCCCCTTTTGTAGCCATCAAAAAAACACCTAGCATGGCAATCAAAACATAGAGAATGGCTGTGATAGAAGCCTTCTTTTGATAAATGATACGATTATAAAACAAGATAAAAACTGGACTGATAAATTGCAAAATCGTTGCTGTCGTCGCATTCGAATATTCAACACAGAGATAGAAGAAAAACTGTACAGAAAAAATCCCCAGAATAGCGTAAGCGAAAAAAGGCAGATAGTTTTTCTTATTTCGCCAAATGTCCAATAATTGAAAGCGCAACTGAAAGGCAGATAAAATCAAGACCAAGCTACCTGCAAAAAGCAAGCGCATGGAAGTGATCCAGCCAGACGACACCTGATAATGGGTGAAAAAATATTCTCCCAGAATACCACAAATTCCCCAAATCAGACCTGACAACAGTGAATACAAGGTTCCCTTAAAAATCTTCTTTTGATACTTATTCATTCTCCTATTGTAACACGAAATGAAAAAAGAAAAAAGTAGCACGAAACATAATATTAAATGAAACTTGCTACTTTTTTATTCTATCGATTTGATTGATTTGAGCGAGTTGATGAGCTTGTTCCCGAACTACCACTTGAACTTGGGAGAGTTGGGGTAGGGAGAGTGGGTAAACTTCCTAAAATGCTCTTCCAAGCATTTTGATAATCGGCATCGCTCCCTCCGATGGCAAAGCGGTAAGTGGTTACTGGCGCCCCTTCTTTAGTAGCCCAATAGCTCGTTACTGTAGAACCTGAAACGGTGACTTCTTTGCCATTGATTGTGACCTTGCCAGGTTTTTCTCCTGTCGATTTGAGGACTTGAGACTTGGTCACACTTGGGTCTAGACTAAAGCGCTCATTCCCCCATATGCCAGGTTCGGCTTGCTGGATAGCATTGACCAAGTGGGCCATATAGTTGGCATTGCGGTAATGGCCTGCTCCTTTGGCTAGCGGTCGGTTGTCGTCGTGACCTAACCAGCCACCCAAAGTCAAGCGAGGTGTAGAAAGCATGAGCCACATATTTTCATCTTCATTAGTCGTTCCAGTTTTTCCGATCCAGTCAGCACGAGCCAGACTTGGATTGATAGAAGCCAAGTCGGTCTGGAAGCTCGAAGTAATTCGAGATGAGATCACCTCGCGAAGCAGACTCTGCATGATGGTCGCTGTCGCTTTTGAATAAACTTGAACAGGTTGAGTTTTATATTCATAAATCACTTGTCCAGTCGTCGATTCAATCTTGGAAATCATATGTTTCTTATGGTAGACCCCATTATTAGCCAAGGTCTGATAACCATTGGTATGCTGAGCAACTGTAACATCAATCCCCCCACCCATCGGTAAACTTTCGATACCATATTCTGGGATTTCATAACCCATTTTTTCCATATAGCCTTTGACATCGACCCCCTTCTCTCGAAGCGAACGATAAGTCCAGTAGGCTGGGATATTCCATGAATAGTTGAGGGCTTCTCCTAAGGTCATCATCCCTGTACCAGGACTATTGACATACATGATGGGATTGCCGTTTGAAAAGTTTGTCGGGTAGTTAGACAAGATGCTTGCACTTCCCATCAAACCTTGGTCAATCGCGATACCATAGGCCAGTATAGGCTTAGTGGTTGAAGCTGGAGAACGCTTGGTATCGATAGCGTGATTGTTCTGATTTTCTTGGTAATTACGGCCACCAACAAATCCAAAGATAGCTCCCGTTTGGTTGTCCATGAGGACATTCCCCACCTCAGGCTGGCCTGTCGAATCATCTAGCAGATAGCCATAGGTCGCAACCGCATTTTGCATTGCGGTATGAACATTTTTATTGATAGTTGTCGTAATCTTATACCCACCATTCTCAATTTCCTTAGTGGCTAGATCACGATAAGCTTTTTGGATGGACTCATTCTTTAACTCTTGAGCAGAGACATGATCTCTCTCAACTAGATAATCATACATCCGATCTGTAGCTTCTGCCAAGGTTGCAAAGTAAAGATAGTCGCGTGAGCTTCCGTTGACACTACCTGATGGTAGAAAGTCTTGCTTAAAGTCATAATCCTTGTACTTGTCGTAATCTTCTTGGCTCAGAGCACCTGTCCGGTACATATTATAGAGGACGTCCTTGGCACGCTTGATTCCCAAAGCCATATCCTCATCACTCTTCATACTTCCGTCAGATTCATAAGGGGAATAACTAATCGGACTCTGTGGCAAGCCTGCGATAAAAGCCGCTTGAGGGACCGTTAAGTCCGAAGCTTTGACTCCAAAGATTCCTTCTGCAGCCTGCTGCGCACCTGCAATATTTTGACCTTTGTGATTGCGACCGAAAGGAGCAATATTCAGATAGGTTGTCAGAATTTCGTCCTTGCTCATGACGCGCTCCAAGGCAAGAGCATCTACGATTTCTGTCGCCTTACGAGCCAAGGTCGGAGCATCCCCTACCACCTGTTGCTTGATGACCTGCTGGGTCAAGGTCGAACCACCACTGGACGACCCTAGACCGACAAAGGTTCCCAAGGTCGCACGAATAACTGCCTTAGGTACAACTCCCTTGTGTTCATTGAAATGCTCATCCTCTGTCGCAATAATGGCTTTCTTAAGATTATCTGATATAGCATCCGAAGCAACTGAAGTGCGCAACAAATCGCCCTCAATCGAAGCAATGGTAGTCCCGTCAGAATAGGCGATTTCTGAGATAGAGGCAATATCCTTTACTTGTTTAACCAACTCTTCTGCTTGAGGAACCTGAGCCTTGTCAAATAGAGCGACTCCATAACCCATAGCCACACCAGCACCAAGAAGACTTCCGATAAAGCCTAGGATAAAGAGAGTGTTGAAGGTCACTTTAAAAGCACTCAAAATCTTAGCCAAAATAGACCCAACCCTTCTGACTTTGTCAGAAGAAGCCACTTTCTTATCAGTCTTTTTACTTGCTTGTTTTTTCTTCCATTTGGCAGTTAGTTGCTGGAAAAAATGCAGCAACTTTGTTTTTAATTCACTGTTTCTTTTTTTCATGAATGTCCTCACTTTCTCTATTATATCATAAAAGGTAAACTTTCAATAAAATAGCCACTTTCTTCCCTATTCTACTAGGCTATTGCCCAAGTTTGTGATACAATAGGTAGAAACAATATTTTAAAAAGGAGAAAAGACACATGCACATTTTTGATGAGCTAAAAGAGCGTGGTTTGATCTTTCAAACGACTGATGAAGAAGCTTTGCGCAAAGCCCTAGAAGAAGGTCAAGTTTCTTATTATACTGGCTACGATCCAACTGCTGACAGCCTTCACCTAGGCCACCTTGTCGCAATCTTGACAAGTCGTCGTTTGCAACTAGCAGGTCACAAACCTTACGCGCTCGTTGGCGGTGCTACAGGTCTCATCGGAGATCCGTCCTTCAAAGATGCTGAGCGTAGTCTCCAAACAAAAGACACAGTAGAGGGCTGGGTCAAGTCTATCCAAGGACAACTTTCTCGTTTTCTTGATTTTGAAAATGGGGAAAATAAAGCTGTCATGGTCAACAACTACGACTGGTTTGGCAGCATCAGCTTCATTGACTTCCTCCGTGATATCGGAAAATACTTCACTGTCAACTACATGATGAGCAAGGAGTCTGTGAAAAAACGGATCGAGACAGGGATTTCTTACACAGAATTTGCCTACCAAATCATGCAAGGGTACGACTTCTTTGTCCTTAACCAAGAGCACAACGTAACGCTACAAATCGGTGGTTCTGACCAGTGGGGAAATATGACCGCAGGTACCGAATTGCTTCGCCGTAAGGCTGATAAGACTGGTCACGTTATCACAGTTCCTCTCATCACTGATGCGACTGGTAAGAAATTTGGTAAATCTGAAGGAAACGCAGTCTGGCTCAATCCCGAAAAGACTTCCCCATACGAAATGTACCAATTCTGGATGAACGTCATGGATGCTGACGCTGTTCGCTTCTTGAAGATCTTTACCTTCTTGTCACTGGACGAGATTGAAGAGATCCGCAAGCAGTTTGAAGCGGCGCCACACGAACGCTTGGCTCAGAAAGTCTTGGCTCGTGAAGTCGTTACACTTGTTCACGGCGAAGAAGCCTATAAGGAAGCCCTCAATATCACAGAGCAACTCTTTGCTGGAAATATCAAAAACCTTTCTGTCAAAGAACTCAAACAAGGACTTCGTGGAGTGCCAAACTACCAAGTACAAGCAGACGAAAACCACAATATCGTGGAATTGCTCGTATCTTCTGGTGTGGTTAATTCCAAACGTCAAGCCCGCGAAGATGTTCAAAATGGAGCTATCTACATCAACGGCGACCGTATCCAAGACCTTGACTATGTCTTGAGTGACGCAGATAAGTTAGAAAACGAACTAACTGTTATCCGCCGCGGAAAGAAGAAATACTTTGTATTGACTTACTAAATTGTTAAACATTTACCTATAAACAAAGGAGTTACCCTCGAGAAAGGTAACTCCTTTTTGCTGTGAATAGTCCCCACCTATCCCTTAATAGACAGGCTACGCAGGACTATGCGTAAGGTTGTTAGATTATGTAGGATAGAGAGGTTTGAAGGACTGAGCCAATTAAACAAGCCAAAGCCAATCAAACTACTATTTACGACAACGGTATCTTGAATATTCTTCTTGATAAGTGTTTGCAAAGATGATGATAGCAAATCCAACTCTTGGAAGAAATCCAAGCGATTATCTAACAATAAGATATCACTCATTTGCTTAGAAATATCTGCACTCTCATTCATCACCACACCGATATCTGATAGGGTTAGAGCAGCTGAGTCATTCAATCCATCCCCAACCATCAAAATAGTGTGACCTGCTCTCTGCAGTTTCTCTACTAACTCGAACTTCCCATCAGGTTTCAAGTCTGTATAGACTTGATCAAAGGGCAAATCTTTTACTAATTCCTCTGTCCTAACCAGGGTATCCCCTGTTGCCAGAATCAATTTTTTCCCTTGTGCCCTAAGTTTCTCCAAGGCTGCTTTTGCTTCTTTTCTCAAAGGAGTATGGATGCAGAACATTCCAATCAATTCATTCTGATATGCTAAGAATAAGAGATTGTAGTGGCTCTTATACTCTTCAATTAAAGCATTTTGTTCCGAACTGATATGAATCTGCTCATCCTGCATCAAGACATAATTCCCAATAACAACTGGTTGGCCATCGATATGGGACTTAATTCCCTTGCTTGCAATATATTGGAGTTTCCCATGCATTTCCTCATGTTCAATTCCCTCTATCTCAGCTTGCTTGACAATGGCATTAGCAATAGGATGATAAATGTGTTCCTCAAGACAGGCACTGATTCTGAGAATATCTTCCTCGCTATAATCCCCAAAAGGTAACACCTTTTCAACTATAGGATAGCTAGTTGTGATTGTTCCTGTCTTATCAAACAAGAAAGTATCAACTTCCAGATATTTCTCTAGAACATCTCCATCTTTAATTACCATCTCACGATTCAATCCCTCCTTGATAGCTGTCAAATAAGCTATAGGAGTAGAGATTTTCAAAGCGCAGGAGAAATCGACCAATAGGAATGAAATAGCCTTAGAAAAAGAGCCCGTTAATAGGTAAGTCAGACCAGCCCCCAAGAAATTATATTTGACGACCTTGTCCGCCATCTTGATGAAATAGCGTTGTTTCGTTTTCTTATTTTCTTCAGATTTCTTCATCAACTCAATCAGCTGTAAAATACGGCTATTCATCTGATTATCGGTTACACGAATGCGTAGCTCCCCAGTCTCCAAGACTGTGTTTGCACAAACCAAATCAGACTCTCTTTTTTCAACTGGAAAACTCTCTCCCGTCAAGGAACTTTCGTTGACCATACCTAAACCTGAAACTACTTGTCCATCAAACAGAATTTCATTTCCTTGAGATAGGACCAAGACATCTCCTATTTGAACATCGGAACTCTTGATACTAACGACCGTATCACCCTGTACCAAGAATACATCGCTTTCTTTTGCAAGAAGGCTTTGTTCTAAATCTGTTGCAGTTTTTTTCAAGGACCACTGATCTAAATGATTCCCCAAATCAAGCATAAACATGATGTTGCTGGCAGTCTTGGATTGATTCATGAACAAAGACAATAAAATCGCCGAACAGTCCAAGACCTCCATCGTTAGTTCCTTACGCGCTAGGGTCTGATAGGCTTCTCTAACATAACCCAAAGCCTGGTAACAGGTCCAGATATATCGAATAGGATAAGGTACAAAACTACGAAAAAGCACACGCTTAATCGCTGCACCTGAAACGATAGAATAGGCACTCTCTTCTCTACGAACAGGAAGAGTCATCAACTCAGAAACTTTCCCTTTATCAATTCTTTTTAAAAAGGCTTCTGCATTGTCTAATACAGAGAAGCCTTCTTTTATACGTAGGGTAAAGTGCTGTTGATCCATGTAAAACTGGATAGACTCAATTCCCTTCTCATCTCTCGCCAAGGAACGAAGATAGTCTTGAATATCCAAGGTGAGTGAAAAAGAAGATGATAGTCGGATATGTTGATATCCTCTATATAGCACTTTAAAAGACATATTATTCTCCTATAAGGCTATCTAATTGCTCTTCTTTTTTCTCTTGCTCATACAAATATTTAGCATCTTGCAAAACATCGTCTCCATGTTGCTTCACAACAGAAACAGATGCATCTAGCTCATCTTTAAACTTGTAAGCCTTAGCCAAAGCTTTAGAATAACCTTTTTTAGCTTCCTTACTTGCTAAGATTTTCAAACCAAGGGTACCAAATGCGACACCACCCAAAAATAATGAAGATTTTTTCGCAACTTTTGCAACGGTTAGTACTTCTTTTAACATACTTATTTCCTCCTTATCATTATTATATAGCAATTTAGATATAAAAGCAATTTCATTTTATAAATTGAAGAATTAGTTTTATTTCTACTGAATCTCCCATCTACTTACTCCTGAAGTTGCTTTCACTTGTCTCTTTTGATACACTTAAACTATGAATACAAACCTCAAACCCAAACTTCAGCGTTTTGCTTCTGCGACTGCCTTTTCCTGCCCTATCTGCCAAGAAAATCTGTCCTTGGTAGAGTCTAGTCTCAAGTGTAGCAACCGCCATTCTTTTGATCTGGCAAAATTCGGCTATGTCAATCTGGCACCGCAAATCAAGCAATCTGCCAACTACGACAAGGAAAATTTTCAAAACCGTCATCAAATCCTAGAAGCCGGCTTTTATCAAAACATTTTAGAAGCCATCTCAAATTTACTTTCAAACTCAGAAAGTGCCAAAACAGTCTTAGATATCGGCTGTGGCGAAGGTTTCTACTCTCGCAAACTCCAAGAAAGTCACCCTGAAAAAACCTTCTATGCCTTTGACATTTCAAAAGATTCAGTCCAAATCGCTGCCAAGAGCGAACCCAACTGAGCAGTCAATTGGTTCGTTGGTGACCTAGCTCGTCTTCCTATAAAAGACGGCAGCATGGACATCCTGCTTGATATCTTTTCGCCTGCCAACTATGGAGAATTCCGCCGCGTTTTATCCAAAGACGGTATCTTGATAAAGGTTATCCCAACTGAAAATCACCTCAAAGAAATCCGTCAAATGGTGCAGGACCAGCTGACAAAGAAGGACTATTCTAATCAAGATATCAAAGAACATTTCCAGGAACACTTCAGCATCCAATCTAGCCAAATAGCTTCCCTAACAAAGCCTATCACGGCTGAGCAACGCCAAGCTCTGCTTACTATGACACCCTTACTCTTTCACGTTGACCATACTAAGATTGACTGGAGTCAGTTGACAGAAATTACCATTGAAGCAGAGATTCTGGTTGGGAAAGCACTGTAAATAAAACTTTCAGATAAGACAAAACCCGCACCTTCAAGGTACGGGTTTAAATTATGTAATTATTAGTTCAAGTGCCAGATATCTTCGTTGTACTGAGCGATTGTACGGTCAGATGAGAAGAATCCTGCTTTGGCAATGTTGACGATGACTTTGTCCAACCATGCGTCACGGTCTTCGTAGTCAGCAAGCATTTGCTCTTTGACTTTGATGTAGTCTTCCAAGTCTAGGAGAGTCATGAACCAGTCTTTGTTGATCAATTCGTTGTAAAGACGTTCCAAGCGCTCTTTCTTACCTACTGCAAGAACAGCATCGCTCACGATGAAGTCAACCAACGGTTTGATAGCTTCACGAGCATAGAATTCGCTTGATTTGTATGCTGCTTTTGCGTAAAGGTCGATAACAGTTTCTGAATCTTCACCGAAGATGTAGATGTTTTCGTCGCCAACCAATTCAGCGATTTCCACGTTAGCTCCGTCCATAGTACCAAGAGTCAAAGCTCCGTTCAACATGAATTTCATGTTACCAGTACCTGAAGCTTCTTTAGAAGCAAGTGAGATTTGTTCTGAGATGTCACATGCTGGGATCAAGAAGCTTGCTGCAGTAACGTTGTAGTTTTCAACCATTACAACTTGCAAGTGTGGAGCTACTGCTGGATCGTTAGCAATCACTTCTGACAAGCAAAGGATCAAGTGAATGATGTCTTGAGCGATTGTGTAGGCAGGAGCTGCTTTACCACCAAAGAAGACTGTAATTGGACGAGCAGGGATGTTACCAGCCTTGATATCAAGGTATTTGTGGATGACATACAAAGCGTTCATTTGTTGGCGTTTGTACTCGTGAAGACGTTTGATTTGGATATCAAAGATAGAGTTTGTATTGATTTCCACACCTTGGTGCTCTTTCAAGTGACGAGCCAATTTACGTTTGTTGTGAGCTTTGATGCTTTCCAATTTTTCTTTGACAGCAGCCTTGTCTTCGTATGACAAGAGTTTTTCAAGTTCATCTGCTTCATGGTGCCAACCATGTCCAAGAATCTCATCCAAGTAGTGAGACAAGCTTGGGTTAGCATGCATGAGCCAACGACGGAATGTGATACCGTTTGTTTTGTTGTTGAATTTTTCTGGGTAGATGTCGTAGAAAGCTTTCAACTCTGAGTTCTTCAAGATTTCAGTGTGAAGAGCTGCAACCCCGTTTACGCTGTATCCGTAGTGGATATCCATGTGAGCCATGTGAACACGTTCGCTCTCATCGATGATTTGAACAGCTGGGTCTTTGTATTCTGCCTTCACACGACGGTCCAATTCTTCGATGATTGGTACCAAGTGAGGAACCACTTCTTGCAAGAATTCAAGAGGCCATTTTTCAAGGGCTTCAGCAAGGATTGTGTGGTTAGTGTAGGCAGTCATGCTACGAACGATAGAGATTGCTTCATCAAGTTCGATACCACGCGCAGTCAAAAGACGGATCAATTCAGGAATCACCATTGATGGGTGAGTATCATTGATTTGTACAACTGCATAGTCCGCAAGGTCATGCAAGTTGCTTCCTTTTTCGATTGCTTCGTCGATGATCAATTGTGCACCGTTTGAAACCATGAAGTATTGTTGGAAGATACGGAGCAATTCACCTTGCTTGTCGCTATCGTCTGGGTAAAGGAAGAGAGTCAAGTTGCGAGCGATATCTGTCTTGTCAAAGTTGATACCATCTTCGATGATAGAAGAATCAACTGAATCCAAGTCAAACAAACGCAAGCGGTTTTTAGTAGCTGTCTTGTAGCCAGGTACATCGATATCGTAAAGAGTAGATGTCAATGTGAAGTGTGCAAATGGCACTTGGTAGCTACGGCTTGAGCGTACCAACCAGTTTTGCTCTGTCAACCAAGCATTAGGAATTGTTTCTTGTTGGTTATTTTTAAGAACTTGTTGGAAAAGACCGAAGTGGTAGTTCAAACCAACACCATCACCATTCAAACCAAGTGTAGCGATTGAGTCGATAAAGCAGGCTGCCAAACGTCCCAAACCACCGTTACCAAGTGATGGTTCCAATTCTACTTCTTCGATTTCGATCAACTCTTTACCTGCAGCTGCAAGTTCTTTTTTCACATCGTCGTAAAGGCCAAGGTTAATCAAGTTGTTTGACAAGAGTTTACCAATCAAGAACTCAGCTGAGATATAGTAAACTTTTTTCTTACCAGTGTTCACTGGTTTTTGGCTGCTAGCAAGTTTGCTGTAGTTAAGAAGAGCAAGGTAAAGCTCTTCATTGCTACATTCTGCAATGGTTTTATTGTAACGCTTTTGTACAAATTCGTCTAATGGTAACATGTTTATGTGTCTCCTGATATTGTCTTATTTCTTTAATTCTACCAAATTTTTATTGATTCGGCGATAAATTGTAGTCAAGTCAAGCAAAGTTTCTTCAACAGCTGGTGTCAATTGATCTGCTGTCATACGCCATGACCAGTTTCCGCCAAGAGTAGATGGGAAGTTCATACGAGCTGACTCATCTAGTTCTAGCAAGTCTTGCATGGTTGCAATAGCCATGAAGCTAACAGATGAAAAGACTGTGCGAAGCATTGCGTGTGGCACTGTTTCGTACTCTTTACGGTTCGTGTAACGAGCCATGTATTCACGAGTTGGATCGTCGATCTCATTACGGTACCAACCAAGGACTGTATTGTTATCGTGTGTTCCTGTGTACATAACAGAGTTGGCAGGTGCCAAGTGTGGGCTATCGATACTTTCGTCTTCTGGGTTGAAGGCAAATTGAAGAATCTTCATTCCTGGGAAGCCAGTACGTTCACGCAACTCGATGACTTCATCTGTCATGAAACCAAGGTCTTCTGCGATGATGTTTAGCTCACCAAGTTCTTCCTTAACAGCTGCGAAAAGCTTGTAGCCTGGACCTTTCACCCATTTACCAGGTGCTGCTGTATCGGAACCAGCAGGAATTTCCCAGTAAGATTCGAAACCACGGAAGTGGTCGATACGAACGATATCATAGATTTTGAAGCTTTCGCGCAAGCGTTCAATCCACCATTTGTAACCGTCTTTGTCCATTGCTTCCCAGTCATAGATTGGGTTCCCCCAAAGCTGACCAGTGGCAGAAAACTCATCTGGTGGGCATCCTGCGATGCAAGTTGCTTTACCAGTGGCATCTGTCTTGAAGAGATGTGGATTTGCCCACATGTCGCTTGAATCTTCTGCGACGTAAATTGGCATGTCTCCAACGATTTCAATGTGGTTGTCGTTAGCGTAGGCTTTCAATTTCAACCATTGTTGGAAGAAGAAGTATTGAGTCACACGGTGGTAAACCAACTTGTCTGCCAATTTCTCACGGTAGCTTTCAAGTGCTGAAGCTTTACGGGCACGAGCGTCTGCATCTGGCCATTCTGTCCAAGCAAGATTGTCAAAATGCTCTTTGATAGCCATATATTCTGCGAAGAGTTCGAGCCATGATTGGTTGTCTTGAGCAAACTTCTCAAAATCTTTGACATCACCCACTTCCAAGAAGCGTTTAACGGCTTTTTCTAAAAGTGGACGACGTGCGTAATAAATCTTCGCATAGTCAACTTCAGATGCATCGCTACCAAAGTCAACACCTTTAAGATCACTGGCTTCGAGCAAGCCTTGCTCTACCAAGATATCAAGGTCGATAAAATGCGTATTTCCAGCAAAGGCTGAGAATGATTGGTATGGAGAATCTCCATAGCTTGTTGTCCCAAGAGGGAGGATTTGCCAGTAACGTTGCTTCGTACGAACCAAGAAATCGACGAAATCATAGGCAGTCTGACCAAATGATCCAATCCCATAAGCTCCTGGCAGAGAAGAGATGTGCATCAACACACCACTTTGACGTTTTTTCATAATAGCACCTCATGTGTTTGTTATAAAACGTTGCGCAATCAAGGCGCAAACGTTTGCGTCAAGTTAAGTATAGCGCATTTCAAAGACAAATGCAAGCGTTTTTAAAAATTTTTTTGAATTATTTTTATCTAACTAAAACTTATTCCCACTGATATTTTATGAAATAAGCGAAAAAATTTTAAAGATTTTCTGATTTAAGATAATTCATTCCCAATATCTGCTCTATTTTCTGAAAAACCGAGCCGAATTTACGCAATCGTTTTCCTAATATATTTTCAATTCAAAAAAACAAACATTTTAAGTTCTTTCCTATATATAGGCTTTAACAAATGTTTGAAACCTTAAAATTTTTTTAAAAAACTTTTTAAAAAAGCTTGCAACCGTTTTCTATTTGTGCTATACTAGGCTCATAAAAGAAAACGTTTGCGTTTTCTAAATAAATTATACTGTTATTCTTTAGGAGGAATACACTATGTCATCTAAATTCATGAAGAGCGCTGCTGTGCTCGGAACTGCTACTCTCGCTAGCTTGCTCTTGGTAGCTTGCGGAAGCAAATCTGCTGACAAAGCTGCTGATACTAGCTCTTCAGAAGCAAAAGAACTTACTTTCTACGTTGAAGACCAATATAAAGCCTTCGCTGAATCTGCTGCAAAAGCTTACGAAAAAGAATCTGGCGTAAAAGTTACTATCAAAACAGGTGACCAAATGGGTGGTCTTGATAACCTTTCACTTGACAACCAATCTGGTAAAGCCCCTGATGTTATGATGGCTCCATACGACCGTGTAGGTAGCCTTGGTACTGACGGACAACTTTCAGAAGTAACTCTTAGCGACGGTGCGAAAACAGACGATAAAACAAAATCACTTGTAACTGTTGGTGGTAAAGTCTATGGTGCTCCAGCTGTCATCGAATCACTCGTTTTGTACTATAACAAAGATTTGCTTAAAGAAGCTCCTAAAACATTTGCTGATTTGGAAAACCTTGCTAAAGACAGCAAATACGCTTTCGCTGGTGAAGATGGCAAAACTACTGCCTTCCTAGCTGACTGGACAAACTTCTACTACGCATACGGACTTCTTGCTGGTAATGGCGGTTATGTATTTGGCCAAAACGGTAAAGATCCTAAAGATATCGGACTTGCAAACGACGGAGCAATCAAAGGTATCGAATATGCTAAATCTTGGTACGAAAAATGGCCTAAAGGTATGCAAGATACTGAAGGAGCTCCAAACTTAATCCAAACTCAATTCCAAGAAGGTAAAACTGCTGCTATCATCGATGGTCCTTGGAAAGCTCAAGCATTCAAAGATGCTAAAGTAAACTACGGTGTTGCGACTATCCCAACTCTTCCAAACGGTAAAAACTATGAAACATTTGGTGGTGGTAAAGCTTGGGTTATCCCAGCAAGCACTAAGAACCTTGAAGGCGCTCAAAAATTTGTAGACTTCCTAGTTTCAACTGAACAACAAAAAGCGTTCTACGATGTAACAAACGAAATCCCAGCTAATACTGAAGCTCGTACTTATGCTGAAGGCAAAAAAGATGAGTTGACCACAGCCGTGATTGAACAGTTCAAGAATGCTCAACCAATGCCAAACATCTCTCAAATGTCAGCTGTTTGGGACCCAGCTAAAACAATGCTCTTTGAAGCTGTAAGTGGTAAGAAAGATGCGAAAACAGCTGCTAACGATGCTGTAACATTGATTAAGGACACAATCAAACAAAAATTTGGTGAATAATTGATTTGTTCAAGGGGGGTGGAAGCAAAATCCCCCTTTGAATTTATAGATACGCTTATTATCATACGCACGTATCTTACGATTGAATCCGAGTTTTATCTCGCATCCTATGAAAGGAGTAATCATGGAAAAACAACAGCCTCGCAAAGCAGCCTTGCTGTCAATCATTCCTGGTTTAGGACAAATCTATAACAAACAAAAAGCTAAAGGATTTATTTTTCTTGGTGTTACTGTTCTATTTGTTCTGTATTTTCTAACACTTGCAAGCCCTGAATTGAGCAATTTGATCACACTTGGTGACAAACCTGGTCGTGATAATTCACTTTTTATGCTGATTCGTGGTGCTTTCCATTCTATCTTTGTTGTCGTTTACTTACTCTTTTATATCTTTAATATCAAAGATGCACATACGACTGCTAAACGTATCAATAACGGTATTCCTGTAGCTCGTACATTCAAGGACATGATTAAAGGAATTTATGAGAATGGATTCCCATACCTTTTAATCATCCCATCATATGTAGCGATGACATTTGCAATTATCTTCCCTGTTATCGTAACCTTGATGATTGCCTTTACCAACTATGACTTCCAACACTTGCCACCAAACAAATTGTTGGACTGGGTTGGTTTGACCAATTTTACGAACATCTGGAGCTTGAGCACCTTCCGTTCAGCCTTTGGTTCTGTTCTTTCTTGGACCATTATTTGGGCCTTGGCTGCTTCTACCTTGCAGATTGTCATTGGTATCTTTACAGCAATCATTGCCAACCAACCATTTATCAAAGGAAAACGTATCTTCGGTGTTATTTTCCTTCTTCCTTGGGCTGTTCCAGCCTTCATCACTATCTTGACATTCTCAAACATGTTTAATGATAGTGTTGGTGCTATCAACACGCAAGTCTTGCCTCTTTTGTCTAAGGTCCTTCCTTTCCTAGATGGAGCTCTTATCCCTTGGAAAACAAATCCAACTTGGACTAAGGTTGCCTTGATTATGATGCAAGGTTGGCTAGGATTCCCATACATCTACGTTTTGACCTTGGGTATCTTGCAGTCTATTCCTAACGACCTCTACGAAGCGGCTTACATCGATGGTGCCAATGCTTGGCAAAAATTCCGCAACATCACTTTCCCTATGATCTTGGCTGTTGCAGCACCAACATTGATTAGCCAATACACCTTCAACTTTAACAACTTCTCTATCATGTACCTCTTCAATGGTGGAGGTCCTGGTACTGTCGGGGGCGGAGCCGGTTCAACTGATATCTTGATTTCATGGATTTACCGTTTGACAACAGGTACATCTCCTCAATACTCTATGGCGGCAGCTGTTACCTTGATTATCTCAATCATTGTCATCTCTATCTCTATGATCGCATTCAAGAAACTACACGCATTTGATATGGAGGACGTCTAAGATGAATAACTCAATCAAACTCAAACGTAGACTGACTCAAACCCTCACTTACCTCTACTTGATTGGCCTATCAATCGTGATTATCTATCCGCTTTTGATTACCATCATGTCAGCCTTTAAAACAGGTAACGTCGCAGCCTTTAAACTCGATACCAACATCGACTTTAATTTTGATAACTTTAAAGGACTCTTTACGGAAACTTTGTACGGTACTTGGTACCTTAATACTTTGATTATTGCCTTTATCACAATGGCTGTTCAAACAAGTATCATCGTACTTGCAGGTTACGCTTACAGTCGTTACAACTTCTTGGCTCGTAAGCAAAGTTTGGTCTTCTTCTTGATTATCCAAATGGTGCCAACCATGGCCGCTTTGACAGCCTTCTTCGTTATGGCGCTTATGTTGAACGCCCTTAACCATAGCTGGTTCCTCATCTTCCTCTATGTTGGTGGAGGTATCCCGATGAATGCTTGGCTGATGAAAGGCTACTTCGATACTGTGCCAATGTCTCTTGACGAATCTGCGAAACTAGATGGTGCAGGACACTTCCGTCGCTTCTGGCAAATTGTTCTCCCTCTTGTTCGCCCAATGGTGGCTGTACAAGCTCTCTGGGCCTTCATGGGACCTTTCGGGGACTACATCCTCTCTAGTTTCTTGCTTCGTGAGAAAGAATACTTTACTGTTGCCGTTGGTCTCCAAACCTTCGTTAGCAATGTGAAAAACATGAAGATTGCCTACTTCTCAGCAGGTGCTATCCTCATCGCCCTTCCAATCTGTATTCTCTTCTTCTTCCTACAAAAGAACTTTGTTTCAGGACTTACAAGTGGTGGCGACAAGGGATAATTTATCCCCGCCACCCTTTTTCATTTTATACTCTTCGAAAATCTCTTCAAACCACGTCAGCTTTATCTCCAACCTCAAAGCTGTGCTTTGAGCAACCTGCGGCTAGCTTACTAGTTTGCTCTTTGATTTTCATTGAGTATTAGCGATTGTTACTGTAAATAATATTCTTGCAACAAGCAATTTATCTCCTAGACTTGAAATAAAGCACATTTCTCTATATAATACTCATATAGAAAACACTTTTAGAAAGATGCCTATGCTTCCATATCCATTCTCGTATTTCTCTAGTATCTGGGGATTTCGTAAGCCCCTATCAAAACGTTTCGGCCTCAACTGGTTTCAGCTTCTCTTTACTAGCATTTTCCTCATCAGTTTGTCTATGGTTCCAATTGCCATTCAAAACAGTTCGCAGGAAACGTATCCACTGGATACTTTTATCGATAATGTCTACACTCCACTGACAGATGAAGCGATCATGGACTTGTCAGAGAATGCACAAATCGTTGATGGAAAACTGAACTACTCGGGCACTAAGAATCAGCAGCCTTCTCTTTTGATTGGTCCAAGCCAAAGCAAAGAATTGCCAAAGGACTTACAACTTCATTTTGATACGGAAGAACTCATCATCAGCAAGGAAAGTAAAGAGCTGACTCGTATTCACTACCACGCGATTCAAACGGAGAGTTTCCAGAGTAAGGAAGATCTTACCCAGGCCATTTCTAAAGACTGGTATCAACAAAACCGGGTCTATATCAGTCTCTTTCTCGTTCTTGGTGCAAGCTTCCTCTTTGGATTGAATTTCTTCATTGTCTCTCTTGGAGCTAGCTTTCTCCTTTATATCACCAAAAAATCACGCCTCTTTTCATTTAGGAGCTTTAAAGAGTGCTACCATTTTATCTTGAACTGTTTAGGATTACCCACTCTGATTACGCTTATTTTGGGACTTTTTGGCCAAAATATGGCGACCCTTATCACTGTACAAAACATTCTTTTTGTTCTTTATCTGGTCACCATTTTTTACAAGACACACTTCCGTGATCCAGATTATCATAAATAGGAGATTTTTATGCCCGTTACGATTAAAGACGTGGCCAAGGCAGCAGGTGTCTCACCTTCAACTGTTACCCGCGTTATTCAAAACAAATCAACGATTAGTGATGAAACCAAAAAACGAGTTCGCAAGGCGATGAAGGAGCTCAACTACCACCCCAATCTCAATGCTCGTAGCTTGGTAAGTAGCTATACTCAAGTTATCGGCCTAGTGCTCCCTGACGACTCGGATGCCTTTTACCAAAATCCTTTCTTCCCATCTGTTCTACGAGGGATCGCCCAAGTGGCATCTGAGAACCACTATGCTATCCAGATTGCAACGGGGAAAGATGCAAAAGAGCGGCTCAAAGCTATTTCCCAGATGGTCTATGGTAAGCGTGTAGATGGTTTGATTTTCCTCTATGCCCAAGAAGAGGATCCTTTGGTTAAGCTAGTAGCAGATGAGCAATTTCCTTTCCTTATCTTAGGTAAATCTCTATCTCCCTTCATTCCGCTTGTTGATAATGACAATGTCCAGGCTGGTTTTAATGCGACAGAATATTTCATCAAAAAAGGATGCAAGCGAATTGCCTTCATCGGAGGAACCAAAAAACTTTTCGTAACACAAGATCGTCTAATGGGTTATGAGTTAGCTCTTAAACAATACCAACTTCCTATTGATCCAAATCTGACCTACTTTGCGACCGAATTTCTTGAAGATAATGGTTATCGCTTTAGTAAACTTCTCTTCGAGCATGATCCAAATATTGATGCTATTATTACTATTGATAGCCTTCTTGCTGCAGGGGTCTGTGATTACATCGCAAAACACCAACTGGATGTCCCTGTCCTCAGCTTTGACTCGGTCAACCCTAAACTGAACTTGGCAGCCTATGTGGATATCAATAGCTTAGAACTCGGGCGCGTTTCCTTTGAAACCATTCTCCAGATTATTAACGATGCCAAAAACAATAAACAGATTTGTTACCGCCAGTTGATTGGACACAAAATTATCGAAAAATAAAGACCAGCTCCAGTGAACTGCACCCCAAAAGTTAGACAGAAAAAATCTAACTTTTGGGGTGTTTTTATTATGAAATTGAGTTATGAAGATAAAGTTCAGATCTATGAACTTAGAAAACAAGGATATAGCTTAGAGAAGCTTTCAAATAAATTTGGGATAAACAATTCTAATCTTAGATACATGATTAAATTGATTGATCGTTACTATTCTCCTGAATTAAAACAAGAAATGATTAATAAAGTCTTACATGAAGGCTGGACTAAAGATAGAGTTTCTCTTGAATACGGTCTCCCAAGTCGTACGATACTTCTTAACTGGCTAGCGAAATACAAGAAAAACGCGTATACTATTGTTGAGAAAACAAGAGGGAGAGTACCTAAAATGGGACGTAAACGGAAGAAAACTTGGGAAGAAATGACAGAACTAGAGCGACTCCAAGAGGAGAATGAACGCTTACGGACTGAGGTGGATTACCTAAAAAAGTTAAAAGAGTTAGAGGAAAGGGACGAAGCCTTAGAGCGAGAAAAGCAGAGACAGCTGGATCAACCAGATAAGGATAAAGAGCTAAAGGATGAAATTCAAGCCATTTATAATGACTATAAAGGAAATTATGGCTATCGTAGAATTACTCTTGAACTAAGAAATCGTGGTTATTCGGTCAATCATAAAAAGGTCCAACGTCTGATGAAAGTACTTGGTTTAGCGGCTCGAATTCGTCGGAAACGGAAGTATTCTTCCTACCAAGGAGAGATTGGCAAGAAAGCAGAGAATCTCATTCAACGCCAATTTGAAGCAGCCAAACCAATGGAAAAGTGCTATACAGATGTGACAGAGTTTGCTATTCCAAATAGCACACAGAAATTGTATTTATCGCCTGTTTTAGATGGCTTTAATAGCGAAATTATCGCCTATAATCTTTCTTGTTCTCCTAATTTAGAACAAGTGAAAGCTATGCTGGAGCAGGCCTTTACAGAGAAATACTATGAGAATACGAGTCTCCATAGTGATCAAGGATGGCAATACCAACACGATTCTTATCACAGGTTTTTAGAGAGTAAGGGAATCCAAACATCTATGTCACGTAAAGGTGACAGCCCAGACAACGGTATGATGGAATCTTTCTTTGGCATTTTGAAATCGGAAATGTTTTATGGTTATGAGAAGGCGTTTCAGTCGCTTAAGCAATTGGAACAAGCTATTGTGGACTATATTGATTACTACAACAACAAACGAATTAAGGTCAAACTAAAAGGACTTAGCCCTATGCAATACAGAACTAAATCCTTCGCTTAAATTATTTGTCTAACTTTTTGGGGTCAGTACATTTTGAGAGTTATTATCTACATTATTTGCCTTTTTCTTTTGTCAACCAATATGTGATTCCTGCTGATGAAATTGCTGATAAAATAATCGCTAAAATAACCCATACTCTGTTATTATCCACTGAAATTGGCGCTTCATATGTTTCTTTTTTAGTTTCAATTGGATTAGATAAAAAATTCATCACATTTTGATTGGTCGTTCCACCATCACGAATATTCTTCATAACAGTTTTAAAGGACTCTGCGTAGTCTCTATTCCCTTGAATAACTTCTGCTTCATTAGATATCAGATCATTCGTAGTTGAAATAGTCTTATCAACATTATCTTTAATAGTCTGAACTTGACCAACAAATTGAGTAAATTGATCCTTCATAGTCCCAACTGCTTCGTGATTTTGACTAGTTTCTTTTGAACCAGTAGAGGTAGTAGACACTAATGATTCAATTGAACTATATAAGCGTTTTGATGATTCACTATCATTTATTAATATTCCACTATTAGCATCTGAAGCTGTCTCCGTCACTTCCAATTGTTTCGCTTTTGTTTCCTTCCACTTATCGTACTCAGTTGATAAGGTCTTAATCGAACTGTTATACCAATCAGCTAAGTTTGTAATTTGATTTTTGAAATAATCATTCGGTAACTCAGCTTCAGCCAATTCAGGCAATGCCTCGCTTGATTTTTCTAATGACTCCAAAGAATTTTGAATTTGTTCCAACAAAGCTATACCTGATTCTTTAAATTTAGTAACTTGATCTTCTGACAACTGAGTTGCTATATCATCACGACTGATGTTGCCGTACATATGGTAAACAGAATCTGGTGATAAGGCAGAAAAATTAATAGAGGAACTACTTGGACTTCCATAAATTGCTTGAATCATACCAGTTGTACGATCAATTTTGCTTAATTTATCAAAAATATGTTTTAAATCTTTTTTCACTAAAACATCTGACTCTTCTTTATCACTACGATAAATAGTTTTCTTGATAGGAATTGTAGTTTCACCAATGTGTACTTCAAATGAAATTTCATTTTTCCCATAATGTGGTTCTAAAGTATATTCAACCGTCATAGTATAAAGCTTATCATCTGTTATAGTTTGCTCTCCTCCAACTAAGGTAGCATCTCCTGTAACATAAACTTTAGCTTTAGGAGATAAATATTTTGTCCCTTCAGAACTAGTAGAAACTCCGCTAGCCTCAACTACCGTTGATGATTCAGGCGAACTACTTGATGGTTTTGTCACAGATGCCTCGACAGTTTTAGACTCAGATTGGGGTAATCTAACTGTCAATTCCATCGTTTCTGTTACTTTATCGAGCTTATCATTTTCAATCGATAAAAATTCAAAAACAGGTAATCCACTTATAGAAGTAGCCTTCTTATCAAATTTAGTATAATTCTTAAGTAAATCTATTTTTTCATTATATTCTTTAACTTGATCAGCTGTTAGAACATTGAGTTTCTCCAATTTACTAAATAAAGTTTGGTAATCAGTTGGTTCAATACTAATATCTGTTAGATTTGAACGAATTAAAGTTTGATAAGTTTCAGGCAAATGATTTTCAGTAATCAAACTTTTATTAATCTGATCTACAAGTGTTGCTTTAGCATCTGAAGTAAGGTCCGATTTTAAATCAACATCTTCTTTACCAAAGTAAAAGAGTGATATTTTCTTTTTCTCTGCTTCTAATTCTGTCTTGAGATGTCCAAATTCGGATTTTCTATCTTTTATTTTACCTTGATAATCAACAATAACCTTATGATAATCAACTACTAAATCTTCTAGTTTAGCTTGTTCAGATTTTTCCTCAGCTGTACTATTTCCAAATTGATACAATGATTTAAGCATCGAATTATTTAAACCATCTATAATTTTAGAATTTTCTTCATGCTGTTCTTTCAATGTGTTATTGGTTGTTAAGACATTCTTCTCAAATATACCCTTTTGAAAATCAAAATAAGTTTTAACTTCCGTAAGTTGTTTGTCTAAGCCTATCCCTGTATTATTTAAAAGACTAACAACAGAATCAGAAAAAGCCTTTTGAGAATCTTCATAAGACGAATTCATTTTCTGTAGATTTGAAGCCAAGTCCAAAGTGCTTAACATAGACTGACTTGCTTCGTTTGACGGGCCATAGATATATTGAGAAATTTTTGTATGCGTGCCAGATTGTTCATTTACAATATTATCAACATTTCTTTTAGCATCATCTAGGTTGTTGATAACACTCGAAAAATACATTTTTATAACATTTTGGTTAATAGTATTAAGGTACTCGCCTACTCGTAACTCAACATTCTTAGATTTAACTGGATCTAAATTTGATTTCGTTTTATATGTTATCTTTGCTCTATCAGGATTAAAACTTTCCAGTTGAGCTATTTTTTCTGAAAACTGTTGTTCGATATAAACAATTACATCAACCGACCCATTTTCAAATCGATTTTCAGCAACATTACGAGTCATGACAGTCCATTGATTTGTATTCTCTTTTGATAATAAATTTGTGAAATCATTTCCTAGATTATAGGCGTTGCCATTTAATACGCCTCCAGCATCTTCATTTACCAGAGCAATATTCAATTTACGATCGTTAACCTTATTTGTTACAGAAATCTCTTGATTCTTTAAATAAATAAATGTTGCTCCTGAACCAACCAACAAAGTTACAAAAACACTACTACCTATAATTATTTTTTTCATAGCTAACCTCTCTCATTTATCCCTTTATTATACCACGAATACTAGAGTCAGGCAAGGAGGGCTTATAATCTTTATTCTATTAATAAAACTTACCAATTCGTAACTTGCTTATGCACCGACCTATATACTAAATTTTAGGTGTTTCATTTTTTCACCATATAGAAAATCCTAGAATGAAATTCTAGGATTTGTATGTCATTTTTTGAAGTCTTCTATGGTGAAGTGGTCATAGCTGATTTTTGAGACTTCCTTCTTTTTGGGTTCTACCAACTTTTAATCTTTTTTAGCTCGTATCCCTACCATGATATCTGTATATAAAACATCATTTATCTTACTTGAAATATAAAATACAGGTGTAGATTCTTCTAAGTCATTATCAAGCAATAATTTGGTTAAGCCGTATATAGCCTTATCAAAGTCAACAGCTTCCTCTCCAGTAACTCTTACTCCTGCCATTCGAGGAACCAAAAAATAACTGTTATAGGCTGTCCCTTCCATTATCTCTTCTTTTCCTAGATAATCCTCATGAACGGGAAGATAGACTGTGATGTTGTAAGTTCCATCTTCCAATTCTCCGATATGGGGGCATGAGTAAAATGGATTGCTTTTAGGTGTATATCCAGCCGCTACAGCTGTTTGAATCATGTCTTGAAAGGCTACTTCAATCTCATCACCGACAATATTATAGTTCACACTCAAGACATTACTCATCATTAAGGATTGATTCATACCATATGTAATTTCTGCCATTTTACTTCTCCACTGGGATAATCAAATCCACAAACAAATCATCATAAACAGGTATCAACACTAGGTATAACTTATCTTGCAATTCCCAACCATGATCACGAATATAAGCTTTCATCTCCTCAATTGTTTCATCCAAGCTACCATCAAATAGAACCCGCTTGCTAATTCCTTCTATATCTAGAGATGCCTGATAATCCAGTTGACTTGTTGGCTCTGCTTCAGATATAACTGGAATATAGACTCCCACATCTTGTTTTTCTTCGTTAAATTGAGTTGGAGTCATTTCAAAAATGGTCGGACCATCTTTATAAATACCATCAGTATAGGGAAGGAGTTCTGTATGAACAAATAACTCCAATAGTTCGTCCGCTTGAATCTGGACCTGGTCTGTCATCAAATGGCTCATATGTAGCTGTATTTCTTTAATCATCTTTAGTTACCTTTCTACTAAATCTATCTCTGTCAAATTCTCTGTTTGAAATCATATCTGGGTTTACTTTTATATGCTTGATTGAAGTCTCTTCCTCAACATCATGACGGTGTTGGTAGGCATAGATAATTATAAACCATGTTTGATATAAAGCAGAGCCAAAAATCATTAACAATAAGGATACTCCCCACCCCATTAAAAAATCATATCCAATGATAGCTAGAAAAATAAAGCAAAGAGATAAAAGTATTATCGGTCCCACTACAAAATTAAGCATAATTTTTCCAGCCTTCTCCGAGATGATTTCTTCAGAGTCCAAGTCAACCAAACAGCTCATGACGATAATAATTACAAGCGCGTAGATAAGGGGGAGAGATAACTTTAGAACAATAAAGTTATGGTCCCCACTCAAACTACTAAATCCAATAATGGTATAAACATGACCAGTCAAATACATAAGATAGGTTCCAAAACTGGTTAAAATCCCTCGCTTAAGATCTAGTAAAAATACTAGATTTAAAACCCAAACAACAATCCCTGTAATAAGCAACCCTTGATATAAGTCCTCATTTTTTAGAATCTCTAACCCTCCTGCCATAAACATAAAAAATGCCAAAGGATATAAAATAAAAATCCCATTTAATACGCCCCAAAGAGGAACTGGTCCCTTTATTCTACTTCTTTGAAACTCAAAATATTTTTTGATTCTTTCAATAATCATTTAAACCATCCTCTCATGCCTTTGATCAGGCTATTGGCACCTTTTTTAAGGTTATCTGTAATTTTAAAGCGTTTATCCAGCTCACTAAGACCCCATCCAACAAAAGCTGCTGTTCCTATTGCCACAGCTCCTGTTAACCACGCAGGAGCTGTAGCAATGCCTACCGCACCTGCTACAAACCCTGCAAATGCTGCTCCTGCGCTCGCTGCGGCAGTTGCCGCAACAGTTGTTCCAGCTGCCTTGGCCGCATCTATCACAAAACCTGTTGTCACACTGGCCTTAACTTCATTTCCTCTTAAACCTTGACGTTTGGCCTCTTGTTTATTATCGTGGATTTTCGAAAAAGTATCAACCACATCTAAGGCAACACCAACAACTGCTGCTCCTTTTAAAAACTTACCAAACTTAGTAGCTGATTTAACATTTTTTAGTCCTTCTTTAGCAGACTCAACTAAGCCTTTTCCTCCACCAGCTTTACTAGATTTCCAGACATTTTTTAAAGCGCCTTTAAAAGTCACTTCTTTGATGAATTCTTCTTTTAACAAACTATTTGTTGTTTTTACTAGGCTTCCTCCAACTTTAAAGATTTTGTGGACCATCTTAGTATTTTCATCAAAAGTAGCTAGAACATTCCTTAATCCCTCATTATAACGTGTATTACCAAGCTTCGCAAATAAAGACTCAAACGCTTTAGTAGGCTTACCACTACTATAAAGAGCTATAGCATAGGATTTATTCTGATTAAGTTTCTTATTAAGCTTCAAAAATTCATCTAATTTATTCCAAAATAAAGTCGTATCCTTGTAAACAATTACATTTCCGAATCTATCTTTCTTAAAACGATAAGCAGCATATAAAGCTGGCAAAATAGATTTTAAATGTTTTTTATAGTCCTTACTATTTTTATATAAATCACTTGTTGTGACGTTTTTATAAACATTAAATAATGAATCTATTAAGTCTTTATTTTCAGCTATCGTCCCACTATACTTAGACTCGGCAAGCTGTTTTGCGAGAGCATTTTGGTACTTCACAGCTTTGGAGTTGCTATGGATAGCTGTGTGAATCTCTGAAACTGAGTTTTTAAACTGAGGTCGATTATAATAATTTCTCGATACGCGGTTCTCATACGGAAGAGGAGCATAACCTGATAGGGTAGCGATTTCACTATTTTGCATATCTATAAGGTCAAAAGTATCTGTCTTTAAAAGAACACTATTAAAAGCTTCCATGTTCTTTATGGTATCATCTAAACTCTTGACTGCTTGATTGTAGCTTGTATTTACACTATCCAAACTAGGATTCGTTAACGTTAGGATATCACTTATCCCTGAATAGATATTTTTCGTCTTACTGGAACTGCTCTTTAGTCCCTCAATCGGATCTTTCATCCGTTGCTTGATGCGTTCTAGGTATTCTGTCTTAATAATGGCACTGTTGTCAGTCTCTGACACCGTGTCTTGAAAGAGCTTCACAAGTCCATCATAGCGACCGACAATGCTATCTAGGGCATTGACATAGTTATCAACCTTCAGTTACATTACTAAATATTTTCGGAATAACCTACCAATAATTCTAAATATTCTAATCCGTTTTTGGGAACCACGTGATAAAAAGGGGTTACCATCTCCAATTCATTTTCTTCCAATGCTATTATTAATTTTGCATATTCTATTTCTGTCGAAGTCTTAAGGTCTCCTTTAATAATCGTTTTTAATAAATTGCTAATTTCAAAATAAGTTGAAAAATTATAACCTTTTAAACTAAATAAATCGTTGGATATAGGCATAAATAACTCAATTTCTATTACTTCATTTAACGGAACGTTATTCAAACTGTAAAAGAACGGGCCTTTTAATTGATAGCCCGCTTCTACAATTCCTTTTATAAACTGCTCCAAATGCTCTTCCATCTCACTGTAATGAAATGATAGTCTCTGTCTAACCACATTTTGAAAAGCAATTTTATTAACTTTGACAACATTTTCTGGTAGTTTCATCAATCTTTTTCAACCTCACAATACATGTCAATTACATAGTCTCCATAAAGATCCAATACGACATGAATAATATTTACTAATTTAAATCCTAACTTTGAAATTTCTTTTTCGATTTCTTCATATGGGATTGGCTCTTCTTGATTATAATGACGATAATAAAAATCGGTTGTAAAATTTAATGATTCCTGAAAGAAAATACCCGAAGTATTTTCTCCCTTTATCTCAAGTTTATTCCCAACTGTTGTAAATACAAGAACATCTTGTTCAGCTTTTTTGGGATTATAAGCATAAAACATTGGTCCATCTGCATAAAATCCGTTTTGTATCATTTGTATTTTAAATTCCTTCGAATCTGAGATCAAACGATCAAAGAAAGTGGCTGAGGGAGTTAATTCCAATCTAAAACCAATTAAATTTGTAAGACTTAATTCTCTTTTTTTAAAATTCATTTTTTCTTTCCTTTTTTGAATCCAGTTTTTAATCTTTTCATCATAGATAGAATAAAGCTCCCCAAAATATCCAGTCCTATTGAGATTATAAATATTCTCCCAAACCAAATAAGCCAAAGGGGGGTGTATGAACTAGGACTAAAATAGCCTATATTATACATAATACCTAGAAATATTGAACAAAACAAAATCTCAAGGAAAATTCTAATCTTTGCTTTCTTCAAACTGAAATCCTTAAATAAATTTCGAAAAGTCTCTTTTTTCTTAGGTACATCTTCCCAATACTCCTTGCTTTGAGTTTTTAGATATAAAAGATAGGCGACTTCTGTGATCAGTTGGGAGAAGCCATAGCTAAAAAGTACAGCTGTTAGAATTCCTAAAACTAGCGCAAACTTACCAGAAAGAACACCGCCTAGCATGGAAACTGTAAAAATAATGAGAAGAGAATTATTATTGTGGGCACTAGATTTCGCAAAATAATTACCCATTGTTCTATTGGTAGAAAAACCTTTTTTTAACTCTCTTTTTAGCCAAAAATAGTGATAAACAAAACCAACAACTGTACAGATTAACAAAAAAGGAATGGTGTATAATGAACGTTCGTTATATTCTTGCAAATTAGTCCCTGAATAAACAAGAATAATATAAGATATAAGTATCAAAGATAAAAAAATACCTATATAAGATAAAAGTAATAATATGGTTGATAAAATCTGTCTACGATAAATAAATGTCATTCCTAGCGGAATAAAAGTTGCCACGACAAGATAAATAACATAAATCAAAACAAAATCAAAAAAATAATTTTCCAAAGGATTTATTCCGTAGCCTTTAACAAAATAAAAATATTGGAAAAGCAGAAACAATGCCGAAGCGAAAGCTCCTGTGAACGAAATAACCATCATACTTGCAGATGCGCGAGTATTCGCTAAGCTTTTAAAATATGCTTTATTTAATTCTTCAACTTCTTTCACTGTTTTTTCTTCCATATTAACCTCCAAACATAGAACTTACTACATTACCTATACTATTTCCTATACTATCTCCTATACCCTTCCCAAAATCTTTTATCGCATCAACTGCACTCTTACCAACAAATGGTAACTTAACATGATTTAGAGCATAATTGATAGCAATCCCTGCACCCGCTCCTATTACTGTTCCTAAAGGAGGTAAGAAGGCCGAACCAATGGCAGCACCCAATCCAGCAGCTGCAGCACCGGAGCCAATATCAACGGCTGAATCAATCGTAAAGTCCCGCGCTTCTTTGGCCGAGATACCATCAGACATATCCACATTCTCCCTAAAATT
Organism: Streptococcus oralis; assembly: GCF_016028255.1. NCBI lineage: Bacteria > Bacillati > Bacillota > Bacilli > Lactobacillales > Streptococcaceae > Streptococcus > Streptococcus oralis. Next base: position 581,705 of record NZ_CP065707.1, on the reverse strand, counting down.
ATTATAGATATTTATAGCTGTTAAAATTCCTCCAGCTAATTTAAATGCCTTACCAACTTTCCCTACTTCTTTCCACCCTTTAAAATCATTTAGTGGATTAACAGACTCTTTGAAACCGCTCCATCCTGCTTTACCCATTTCTTTCATACGAGCAACACCTTGCAAATTACCTGAATAGTGGTAATTTTCTAGATCAATTCCTGAAGCATTTTGGAAATTGCGACCATGCCTGTATAAATTGTTAGTAGAAGATTTGAAAATAAACTTATTGCCCCATCTCATTCTTCCTTGGCTATCCATTGTTATTTTGATACCATTAAGAAAAATATTTGCTCCTCGATAGGTAATGACAGCTTCCCCCATTGATTTAATATAATCTAAAACATCTTCTGCTTCAGGAGGAGTTAAACCAAAAGTTTCACTAATTTTCGATACAGAAATTTCTTTTTGCTGTTCTGAGACTACCTTCCCACTATACTTAGACTCGGCAAGCTGTTTTGCGAGAGCATTTTGGTACTTCACAGCTTTGGAATTGCTATGGATAGCTGTGTGTATCTCTGAAACTGAATTTTTAAACTGAGTTCGATTATAATAATTTCTCGATACGCGGTTCTCATACGGAAGAGGGGCATAGCCTGATAGGGTAGCGATTTCACTATTTTGCATATCAATAAGGTCAAAAGTATCTGTCTTTAAAAGAACACTATTAAAAGCTTCCATGTTCTTTATGGTATCATCTAAACTCTTGACTGCTTGACTATAGCTCGTGTTCACATTATCCAAACTAGGATTCGTTAACGTTAGGATATCGCTTATCCCTGCATAGATATTTTTCGTCTTACTGGAACTGCTCTTTAGTCCCTCGATCGGATCTTTCATCCGTTGCTTGATGCGTTCTAGGTATTCTGTCTTAATAATGGCACTGTTGTCAGTCTCTGACACCATGTCTTGAAAGAGCTTCACAAGTCCATCATAGCGACCGACAATGCTATCTAGGGCATTGACATAGTTATCAACCAGTGGTATTTGATAGTTGGTCACCTTCTGGTTAATGGCATCCTTCACTGCCCCTTTAAGACTATCGGTTGAAACTACCTCTGATAGACGACTTCTCGAAACAGATAGCTGCTCCTTGATACTATTTACCGAAATAACTAACAACTCTTTTTGAACTCGAACTTCGGATACATCCATTCTACTTAATCTTCATTATAACATTTTCTCACCATATAGAAAATCCTAGAATAGAATCCTAGGATTTGTATGTCATTTTTTGAAGTCTTCTATGGTGAAATAGTCATAGGTGATTTTTGAAACTTCCTCATCATAACGACTCAAAAAGTCTTGAAATCGACGATCAATATAGCCAAAGAATAGAACCTCCTCTATATCCTCTTTGTTAAAGAAGATAATGTTTTGATTAATAAGCCCTAGTGGAAGACTGACCGCTCCAAAATCAAAAAAAACCTTGCTTGCCGTCCTTTTCAGTTTATCAAAACACCTCATACTACTCCTTCATTATTTATTTTTTTAGTAACGAAAGTTTTCACAAGCTGTTAATAAAAACCAGACCTATTTATCGCTAGAAATGAACTCTTCTAATCTTGTGATAAACTCTTTCTCAAACTCTGTTACGTGAGCTTTAAATAACACCTGATCAATTTTCTCAGCATCAAACAAATACATTGACTGAGAATCTTCAAACCCTTGAGGGTTTAGGACCCCAGAATAATCAAAAACTTTCCCTTCACTATTCTGTTGATAACGCCCGACAATCATAATAGGTTGAGTCCCATTCTTTAATAAAACAGTTGTTCCCAGTGGCAACCAATTTTTATTCATCTCTATTTCTCCAATTCTTTATTATATTATAAATAAAATGTATCAGTAGTACTACTAAAAATAAGAATAAAGGTCGTAATGATACCAAGCTTACACCTATAACAAGGAAGGCTGATAAAAAATAAATAATAGACGCCTCTATCTTGGAAGGTCTTCTAGCCTCTGGAAGCATATCTAAATGTTCCTGCGTTATAGATGAGCGATCAGTGAATTGATAAAAGAAACGATATCTTGCAGATAAAGAATCAATATCTAAAAAGTCATATCCCCTAATATAATCAACTACAAACAACATCAGTAAATTATCAATTTCGTCAATATTTTCAGTATAGAGAGAAAAATTTCTCTTTCCAGCAATGGCAATATTACTTGCAGCATAAACGGCAATCGGAATGCCATCTTTTGTGACAGGTAGAATATCTCCTTTACTACCTGAACTTACACACGTCATTTCATAGTTATTTAAATTGGATTGAAAAACTCCATGCCAGTATGCTTGTTCCCATAAGTGACCAAATCTTTCTTCTTCAGAATAAATCAAATCCTTATTTAACCCTCTAGCGACTATTCTTTTCTTTGGAGAAATGAATTCTGATTCTTTCAAGACAAGAATTTCTAAATCTGTTGCATATAGACGGTATCCTGCCTCTTCTTGAACGATTTCAATCCTTTCAGTCCAATGTTCTTCATCAGGTAGTTTTGACTGAAGAATTAATCCCTCTGAGTTTCCCCGTAATTGTAATTGTATTTCCATGTTTTACCACCCTATTGATAAGCCCAAGCCAAATGGTCCTAGTTTCATTTTTGCCTCTGCTTTTTCAGTTGTTACTCCCACTTTTGCCCTAGCAGAAACACCCACTCCGGCAGAAGCACTTACATCAATCGTAAGACCAAATATTTTAAATCCAGCTTTAGCTTCTCCTTCTACAATATAAGCATCAGCTCCCACCTCTAATTGGACTCCTCCCTTTAGTTTTCCTTCCCTATTAGTAAAAAAACCAATTTCTCCGCTTGCATCTGCCGAAGCTGTATATGCAGAGCCAGAGAGTTTTGCATGGATATCGTTACTATCATCTCCCCAGCGAGCATGCCCTTCCGCCTCAGCGCCAGTAATTTTAGCTTTAGCTTTAGCTCCAATGCCATATTTTTGAGAATTTTTTTTATTTTTTGAGACATCTTTCTTACCTTCTTTAGCAGAAGCTAATGATTTGATTACACCAGCAGAAACATCTGCCTTAAGTACCGAAACTTCTCCGCCTAAATTCGTATCACCTGCAGTAGTTTTCCCAGCATAAGCTTCAAATCCCATATCTAAATCAGAAAAATCATCATCAACCACAACTCCCGGTGGAAGCTTCTTAACTTTTTCTCCGCTATACTTAGACTCAGCTAATCGTTTGGCTAAATCATTCTGTAACTCGACTTTCTTTCCTCCACTATGCACGGCCTTAGTATATTCTGCAACATCGTTTTTAAAACTTGTACTACGATAATAAGTTCTTGCCGCGTATTCGGTAAATGGAGTACTTGAATGAAGGGCGAGAAACTTTAATTGCTTATTTTGAACATTTATCAAATCTGTAAAGCTACTATCTCCAACAAGTTGATTAAAAGTTTCCATATTCTTTATGGTATCATCTAAACTCTTGACTGCTTGATTATAGCTCGTATTCACACTATCCAAGCTTGGATTCGTTAACGTTAGGATATCACTTATCCCTGCATAGATATTTTTCGTCTTACTGGAACTGCTCTTCAATCCCTCGATCGGATCTTTCATCCGTTGCTTGATGCGTTCTAGGTATTCTGTCTTAATAATGGCACTGTTGTCGGTCTCTGACACCGTGTCTTGGAAGAGCTTCACAAGTCCATCATAGCGACTGACAATGCTATCTAGGGCATTGACATAGTTATCAACCAGTGGTATCTGATAGTTGGTCACCTTCTGGTTAATGGCATCCTTCACTGCTCCTTTGAGGCTATCGGTTGAAACGACCTCTGATAGACGGCTTCTCGAAACAGACAGCTGTTCCTTGATACTATTTACCGAAATAACTAACAACTCTTTTTGAACTCGAACTTCGGATACATCAATCTTCATTCACTTCCTCCTCTGCGTAAACACTGGAAATCAATCCTGCGTCTAGATAGTCCTTACGCAGAGCTTCTTGGCAGTAGTGTTCATCCACGGTATCCGAATACCCTTCTGATACTACTCTCTTAATCAAGAGATTGCTTAAAAACAAGGGTGAAGTGTCAAAGCGTAATCCAAATGGATAGCCATGACCGATGTAGTCCACATAATGGCCATTTGCCAAATCAACTCGACGACCTGAAAGAACTACAAAAAAGTCCATCTGCTCGCTTTCAAATGACTCAACCAAGTCCTTAGGAAGAAGTTCACGATCAAGTTCGACAACACTACCTAAAGGATAGATACGACTTAAACAGAGATCCACATAGGAAGCATACTGGATAAAAAGCGAACGAGGTAAGGTGACTTCTTCTTGGAGACGCCGAATTCGCACGAGTTCTTTTTCATAGAAAAACTCCAACGGCGCACCTATCATTGGATGATAATGATAACTAGGTTCGTCATTCATAAAAGCTATATAACAGGCTCTAAAAACATCTGGATGTCCTGATAAGGTCATCGCTACCGCTGTCAATACTTCCTGATACTTTTCAGATAGATTACATCAGTGACCAGTCTACTTAATCTTCATTATAACATTTTCTCATCATATAGAAAATCCTAGAATGGAATCCTAGGATTTGTATGTCATTTTTTGAAGTCTTCTATGGTGAAGTGGTCATAGGTGATTTTTGAAACTTCCTCATCATAACGACTCAAAAAGTCTTGAAATCTACGATCGATGTAGCCAAAGAATAGAACCTCATCTATATCCTCCTTGTTAAAGAAGATAATGTTTTGATTAATGAGTCCTAGTGGAAGACTGACAGCTCCAAAATCAAAATAACCTTGCTTACCGTCCTTTTCAGTAACTGGACAATGATTAACAATCATGACAGGCTCCACACCTTCTCTCATTCGAACAACACTTCCAATCGGTAAAGCCGTACGTTCTGACATCAGTTTTCTCCTTCTAAATATTTCTGAGCTTCCTGAACATAAAAGAGTTCTGGATTTTCATGGGCGATGCTTTCAAACAAACTACGAGTACGAGCTTCATCTCCTTTTAATTGGGCGTTGAGAGCTCCATAATAAGAAAACATGATTCGAGCTAATTTATTTTCGGGTTCAGTGGTATCGAAATAGTCATTTGATATTTTATTTAAAACAAGATCCTCTATAGCTTTTACTATGTTTATTGCATTCGTCTGCCTAGTAACCTGAGAATTTGTTCGAGCTTTTAATGTAGCTAACATATCAATTTGGTTCGAAATTTCTTCTGTTTTATCAGCATGGATTAGAGAAAGAATCTTAAAGTAAGCTGTGGACAATTGGATCTCAAATTTCTTATTAAAATTTTTATCCTCAAAATTTATTCGTTCCAAATTATCAAGTGTTTCTTCAAACTTTCCTTGGTAATATGACGCTTGGGCAATAGCTAGTAAACAATTTGCATTATTAAACAGTTGTTGAGACTTGACTGAGTGTTCAGCCACATAACGATAATAACTTATGTGCTTGTCGAAATTAATATCCGTCAAAAAGATATTATCTACAGCTAATTTAACCAGTTTATTATTTAATGAAAGCAGTGTCTCAAACCCAAAACATACTACCGTATAAGTAATGAATTTCATAAAATTCATTTCCCCACCTTTAAATAATTCAACAACCATGCCTATAAATGCTAGACAAACTATAGGAAATAAGCAAATGTATACTATTTTTGTCAAATTATATAATTTTGGAATTTCAAATCCAGATATTTTCAACGAATAGTTATTTAATATTTCTTTCATCATTATCCTCCATTGTAGAACTTAAATATAAAAAGGCGCTCGCTATTACTGGAGCCGCTATCGAGGCTCCAAATCCAAATGTAGATGCACTAACTGTAACACCATAAATTAAAGCACCCATAACAAAAACTGTAGCAACTACTACTTTCCCCGCTTTTAATATCTGTTCTCCATGATCCACACTTCTCACCCCTGTTTCAGTGGTCGTCTTAACTGTCGCATAGTCTTGTTTGACCTGGTTATGTTCTTTAACATAGGAAACACGATAACCATTCTCTGACTTAGTTCCAACCTCAAGAGAGCGATTCTTATAGCCAAAGCCAATAGAAAGGTTGGGTGCGAGTCTCCCGTAGCTTGAACTAATCTTGTCTGCTAGACTGAACTCACCCGTTATAGAATAGTCCTTTAGCCCTATCTTCGTCTTATAATTGGCTTTTTCATCTAGGAAATCTGTACTCAAACCTCCAACGCTATACTCTCCTTCTTGACTTAACTTACCATCTTTATATTTAGTGTTAAAAGTGATGGCACTTTCCCCTTTAAAGTGCCCTTTTATCTGGATTTTACTCTTGAGATAGTGCTGACCATCGTCATATACTGTTATCTCCTTCTCAAACGTAACTTCATTCCCTTTCAAGAAATCAATCAGTTCCTGAGGTTTCTTACCGCCATTCCCATGGGAAGCAAGAGAGATCGTTCTACCCAAGGTCTGTAGTTCCTGCTCACTCATCTGGCTCAAGTCAAAGGCTGTTTCTGGATTATAATGTCGAATATAACGGATTAGTTCTTCGTGCAGAGTTTTAGAATTCTCAATCTGTTGATCCCGTAACTTCGTGTCCTGAAAAATCGCAAGGGCTTCCACATTATGATAAGGGTCTGTCATGCCAACAGCTTTGCGAGACCGACTCAAACCACTTGCAATCGTGGAGAGGGTAGTGGTTACACCGCTCCCCAACAGTTCACCATTAAATGATTCCATCCGACTTTCAGTTGTACGAAGAGATTGCAGGGCTTCTTCCTTATGGCTTTTGATATCTGCGGAAGAAGGATTGCTGATGCCAACTATACCTCCAATTGCAGAGTAAGCTATTGTAAGGTCTGGATGGGCAATCAAGTTCAAAATCTCTTGAGTCGGTTGTTCCACAGCTCTTTTTAAACCGGAAAATTCTGACGTATCAATGACAGCAGCAGGACTATGCTCATCAACCAACTCCTGAAAGCGTAACATCAGCCGATCCCACTCATTATATAAACCATTGGCTAAATCACGGTAACTAAATAATAAAGGCAGGTTATAATTACTCAGCTCTGCATTAATCGCATCTTTGGTGGCAGAACGAAAACTTTCCGTGCCAATCAACTCTCGAGTACCTTGAAGCGCTGCTAAAATCTTATCTTCAAATCCACTTTTTGAACGATAAAGTCCCTCGCGCGCTATCAATAATTCAGAATACTTATATTTCATTGGCTAGCCTCCATTTGATAATTGTGAAAAGTATAAGAATCCAGATCCTTTGCAAGTAGTTGGCGACGTAGGTTTAAGACATGTTGTTCCTGAATATCATTCTTCTCTAGCCCCCTAAAAAGGACGGATGCAATCATGTCATCGGATATAACTAAGGTTTCTTGATTTGGAATCAAACCTTTTGGCCAAAAATATCCTGTGTAATCTAGATAAAATTTGTTTTCAATTGATACCCGTTGCCCTGTAATTAATACATAGATAGGCATTTCTTCAATAAAATCCTCAAGAGCATCTTTGGGTAACTTTTCTCTATTTATTTGAATAACACTACCTAATGGCAGAATTTCTGTATAAATTTTATCAATTAATCCAAGTAAACGCACAAACTCAGATGTGGAAAAAAGCTGAGTTTCTCCAAGACGAGTGATAATAACCTCTCCCTTATTGAAGCGAAAATCAATACTCGCTCCAATTGTTGGATTGTACTCATAACTCATATCACTCTGAGACAAATTTAAAACTAATGTTCTAAATAAATCCGGTCTATAAATAATAGCTTTGGCGATTTGATCGATGAGTGAATTTGGCTTAAAACCAAGATAGGACTCTGTAAAATACTGCGCCCATAACATCTCTTGTGAAATCATCTTATCCTCCTCTAAAACCTGCAGCCCCAGCAGCATCATCAGACACTTTATTCGCTACAGCCCTAGACATGTTTCGTGTCTGATCTATTGAATTGCTTTTAAATGTTTTTATCGAACTGTTTAACTCATCTATCATCGTATTAATTTTAAGGAAAGGTTGTAAGTCATTCTCGCTCAAGGTAGGTTTTGAAAGATCGGACAAAGCATCAATTGATGAAGAATATGAAACAACATCAACAGACCAAATATTATAATCTAATTTTATTTCTCCCATAACTCTCCCCCTTAATCTTCATTTTGACTTTGAAGATAAATATAAGTATTTAGTGATTGGCTAGCGTAATTCATACCAATTGCTAAATTAGAAGCTTCAGCCGTATAGGTTGAGATTTTTTGGTCAATCAAATCAATATTATTCTGGGTATTCTCCAACCATTGGGAAATCGATCCTTTTAGCGTCTCTATTTTATTATTAAAGTCATCTCTTCTATTTCCAGCAAAATTAGAAGTAGCTTTTGCCTTTATCAAATCGTATTGAGACAATTGTTCTGAAATTGCGCTTTTCTTACTCTGTATTTTACTCTTATTCTGTTTTAGAATACTTATTTTATTTAATATATCTGCTCTTTCACTAGACATTGTTGAAATCTGTTGTCGTAAAGAGTAAATCTCATAACTGTAATCACGAGACATAGCTATATCTCCTTTGTTTTTTATCAACTTATGTTAAAGATTCTATCCATTATCTGTAACCAATCGTAAACGATAACCTATTCTACCCACAAAAAAGTTTGTCTCATCCTCTGCTACAACTGGCTCACTGAAGCTCGTTTGTACTTTTGAAATATTTTGATCTTTGAACCTTGTTCCAACACATCCAGCAGGAACATTGCTCTTTAAGACCTTGTCAACATCTAAGTAGCCTACACTAATAGCTTGTTGTTCTCCCATAAATACAAAATGAATGTGAACTTTTCCGCTATTTCTAACAATCTTTTTAAATGCATCCTCGGTTACTTTCATATTTAATAAAGTCCCCAACATATGCGCTTCTGGGATAAATACGTACATCATTGAAGCCTCTTTACCATTGTGACGGCTTTCAATTTCTCCTTGAATATCGTTAAAGAAACTAGGTATATTATCTCTATCAATAATTTTATCAAATACTTCTGTTTTTTTGTAACTATTGTTGGTATTTAATAATATTTTTTCAATATTTACTAATTTGTTCAGACCTGGTATCAAACTATTTTCACAATATTCCAGTTGTTGCGGAGTATCATATAAGAATTCAAAATACCCATCTCTATCAGGAACAAACCCTTGAGGATCCGTAGTTTCTTTATCAAACCCTATCGGTAATTCACCCCTTGACCACATCTCAATTACTTTAGGATGATTACTAAAGTGTGTAAGCGTCACTTCATTTGGCAACATTGGGATTGGTTCTGGGCAAACTCCTGTCCAGCTTCTTGCAATCAACTTGACTTCTTCTTCCAAGTTATACAGGCGCTCAATGTCCCCTTCTCCACTTATTGGGAGATAAACCTGAATGGCATAAGGGATATCTTCTTTCAACTGGGCACGACCAAAAATTTCTTGTTGAATTAAAGCATCGCGTCCGATAATTTCCTTAGAAGCTCCTTCATCAACCAGGTAAAAGGCCAAGCGCGAGGTGATATTACTTGACATACTGATTTTAAGGCTATTTGAACGAAGTGCTGTCAAAATCACATAGCATCCAAGACTCGCTCCCTCACGTAGGAGGCGGTTAATCATACTTTCAATGGCTTCTTCTAGTGGTGTGTCTTTTATAGTATCAAAGCCGTCAAAAATAGTAAGGATAGCAGGGAGTTTCTCACCTGATTTTTGTTCGTATTGGGAAAGACTTGCTACATTATAGAGGGCAAACTTCTCCTTGCGAATCTTCAACTCTTGGTCAATACGTTTTAAAAACTTAAGCAGTTTTTCTTCTTCATCAAACCTTGTCAAATCAACTACATGAGGTAAATCTTTTAGTGGCAAGAGGCCGTTTGTCCCAAAGTCAAATAAATTGATTTGTACTTGCTCTGGAGTATTCAAACGAGCGAGATTCAGCACTAGAGTTTGAAGAGCTAGGGATTTCCCAAAACCAGGTGAACCATAGAAAACTGTATGTCCCATTTTTTCCAAATCAAAATGATAATCCTTCTGACGTTGCTCTGTCGGAATATCCATTCGAGCAAAGGGAACGGCCAATACTTTTTCGTCGGTCCAGTGAATATCTGTTTGAGGGGATATGATGGCTGTCTCTAGTGGTTCTAACCACGGTTTATCTGGCAGGTTGAGAGGTACAGTCTTGCTCACTCTTGCTATATAGTTTACAACAGCTGAGAGTTCCGTGATTTCTTCCGTCTGATCAGCAGTATAATTTTCATCCTTAGATAGGTCATCAGATAGCAATTCATATTGTCCTAGGTCATTTATCAACCAGATTCGTTCATCAACAACTTCTTGAACTCCCTCTGTTTGCGGGGCATAATGTGCACCACTCCAAGCAGACTGGAACAACTCATAGATTTCGTTATTTCCTACTTGTAAGTAGGCACGCCCTGGTTCAGTAATACTCGCTGCATCTGGTGTTTTGATAATTTCATTTGAATCAGACTCATCTGACACTTTCAAAGCTAGTTTGAAACGAGAGTTTGACCATATTTGATCATTCACGACACCTGATGGCTTTTGTGTAGCAAGAATTAGATGGACCCCAAGCGAACGTCCGATACGGGCTGTCGAAACCAGCTCTGTCATAAATTCTGGTTCATGTTCTTTCAATTCAGCAAACTCATCACTAATCAGGAACAGATGAGGTAATGGTTTGTCTGGATAGCCTGATTTGTCAGTAGATTTTTGCCCTTCCTTATATAATTTAGTGTATCCATTAATATGGTTGACACCAAATTGATTAAATAGTCGTTGGCGTTTTTGTAACTCTGCTTTGATAGAAGCTAAGGCACGCGCACTAGCCGCGCCATCTAAGTTAGTAATAGACCCAAGCATATGTGGTAGATCTTTAAAAAGATTCGCCATCCCACCACCCTTGAAGTCAATCGTAAGAAATCCAACATCCTCTGGACTAAAATTTACAGCCATGGATAATATATACGACTGAAGAATCTCCGATTTACCTGAACCAGTAGTTCCTGCTACAAGACCATGCGGTCCATGTGCACGTTCATGTAAGTTGAGTTCCACCTGGTCATCTTTCCCACGCAATCCTAATGGCACTGCTAACGTTTTAAAAGTATCCGCTTTGGACCATCTAGTAGCAACCTGTAACTCTTCAACTTCTCTGACTTGATAGAGTTCCAAAAAAGTAACGGATTTTGGAATCGTATTCTTCTCTACTTCCATATGTTTTAGATTTGCTAAAGTACGGATAGAATCTTCATAGCAATCCAACAGCGGGTAGGGAATAAAGGTTTGTGCACTATAGGATCCTTCATCATTAATGATTTGACCTAGATTTTGATTCTTATATTCAATCAGAGTTGTGATAGTTTCTGGCAAAAGACGACGCGCCTCTTTCACCCAAATAACAGTCACACCTAACTCTGTCAAATCCTTGGCTAGATACTCATTCAAACTATGGCCAAGTAAATGGGAGTCATCCATAATCGTTAAGACATAATGAGGTTTAAAGCGTGCATCTTTTTCCCCCATTTCACGTTTGATTTGAGAACGTTTTTGAATGATACGATAAAACGAATTTAGAACAGCATCACGACTTCTGGCATCATGGACAAAACCACGAATATTTCGCTCCTGCATATTAAAATGTGGGAGAAAGCGCCACTCAGACCAATCTTTCTCATATCTCAGTTCTTGAACAAGATTGATAAAATTAACATCTAAGTAGCTATGGAACATTGCCATCTGTAAGAGCATATTATACACAGCTGTCCTAGTTACTTCACTGTTTCCAACAAGACCAACTGTCGCTTCAAAGATATTAACAGTAATTGGAACCTTCTTTTGCAAACTGTAGTCTTGCAAGACTGTTCGAGCAAACTGCGATATTTCATCTTTACTTTGCTCATCAAAATTTGTTTGCAACTCTAGCTGACTTAACTTATCTCCTAATCCTAAGGACACCTGTAAGAAATCTTCATTATAGTCCATCCGCTCATAAATTCTAGAATCATAATCTGCAATCAGTTCAGTAATGGTCGATATTGACGGTTGATTGTAATGTAAAATCTTAGTTTCTTCTTTGTAGTATCTTTCTAAGTCGGATACTTGTTTTAATAAATATGCTTCGTAGTCTTGAATACGATTTTTTTCCTGCTCTTTGGTATCCTTTCTCTCCTCAAAATACTGACTCATAGTTGTCGCTGCAGTCAGGAGACTAAAACCACCCATCCCTAGCATCATTACAGGATTCCCTTTCGTCCAAATTGAACTAAATGCAGTTAAAGTAAACATCCCTAAAGCTGGAACAATTGCTCGAATGAGCGAGTTTTTAGGTGGTTTTATCGGCTGTGGAGGTTGATTGATAATGATTTTCCCACTATGGATAATCGGGTTAACTCTTGGACTCCTTCTATACTCTGGAAAATCCAACGGATATTCATTATTTTTTTCTTGTATCAGAATTTGACTCTTATTCAATTGTGGTTCTTCAAAAAGACATCCAATCTTCCACTGGTTCTTTCTTTTTTCTATAAAATAGTTAGAAACCTTCATTCGGTTTCCCACTTCAAACGGATAAAGCCCTTCCTCTTTGATAAGACGGTTATTTAGATAAACCGGAGATTCCCCAAGTGTAACCTGTACTTGATTATTTGAGAAAAAAAGTTGGTTTGAAATTGACCAACTAATGTCAGCTGATTCTTTCTTGCTACAAATAAATCGTTGTGGCGGAAAAATATAAGTGACAAAAATATCCTCTTCAGGAACCAATAAGGTTACAGTTTCTTTATCAAAGGTAGATTTTCCTCTTTCTAATTCCTTACCGTTTCGATAGACTCTTCTGCCTTCTACTGTATACTCGTTAGTACCTACTCTTACCTCTTGTCCTTCAAACAAATCAATTTTTTCCAATTTTTCTTGTTCAATCAACAAGGTATAAATAGGTTTATGAAGTTCTCCTAATTGGTCTCCCAGTTGATGATCATATTCTAGCTTTTTTGCCTTCATTTATCGCTCACTCTTTTCTTTTGTTTGGTTGTCCTTAGGAGTTGTTGTCTCAGTAGATGCTTTTGTGTCACTACTATTTGTAGTCGCTTCTCCAATCTCAGCAGAAAGTTCTTTTATTTTCTTTTCATATTCTTCAAGTTTCTTTTGTTTTTCAGAACCGTTCATATTGATATCTGCTTTAACTGATTCATATAGATTTGTATAAGCGTGTAAAATCAATTGTGTGTCCCCGATATTTTGTGCCACATCTAGAGCTTTTTCAAATTTTCCACGTCCAAGATAAATCCAATAATAGAAAATTGTATCATCTGTTGATTCTGTAATCGTATTTAAAATAACTTCCTTTTGCTTATCGCTCAAACTATCTAAACGGACATAGCTTGCTGCTAAGATATACTTAGCTTCTTTTGGCAATGATTCTGCACCATAATTTTTTAATGATTCAACTGTTTCAGAATAGTCTTTTCGCATGAAATTTGATTGGGCCATAATGACTGATGATTTTAGGGGGCCGTCTTTAAACATAGACTTATAAGTGGCAAAACTTAAAATCACTGTGGTTGTAGCAAGCAAGGCTCCCCCTATTAACAAAGCCTTCCATTTTTTCTTGTTCACCAACAAATTAGCTTTTGAACTCTCTTCTGATAATTTTGCATACTTTTCTGCAATATATTTATTAACATCAGCTACACTCCCTAAGGGAATAATATCCTGTGCTACCTTTTCCTTTATTGCATCAATCCCATGGATGACTAAGTCAAAATCTACCTTAGGTAGTAAAATAGAAATCATTAAAGCTTTATAAGACTCTAAATAGAATTCCGAACTATACTGCTGTGGTGCAAGTAATTTTTCGATTCCATAATGTAACATTTGTACATTACTGCCAAAAACAATGATGTTCCCAGGATGGATATATGGAATTTTATAATCATTTTCAGAATGAACTAATGCCGACATGTTTTGTGCCAAACTAAAACGCTCAAGCTCCGTACTTCTATTTAAAATTTCTTCCTTAACTGTTTTAAAATACTCGGGAATAATATAATTCAAAGAAAGAACTCCATCTTTTTGAACTATTTCTACTGGACAGTATTCTTTAATCAATTCAAGTTGTTCTCTATGATAACCTGATGAAGAAATTTGAACTGATATTTGGTTGTCTTCTCTCACAAATTGTAGTTGATCTGCTTCAAACATTTTTTTCTCCTATGATACATCTTCAATCTCTATATAATCCCCATCACTAACTGGATAAGCAGCCAAGATGTCCGTTGTCTCGATATGAATTTGTTTATTTCTAACTTTGAAACAAAACGAACTATTTAGAGGTAAATTCAACTGTTCTCTAACTTTGGTATCTTTTAATAATTCTTCTAATCTTAACCAAGTAAGAGCTTTTGAAACTCGAATATCTATTTGTTTTGCTCTATACTCTAGAGTTAACTTTATTTTTCCGTAATCCATGCCATTTCCTTCCTAGATAGACTCCCAACAAAACCATAAACAGCAAGAAAACACTTGTAAATACATTTCCCATCCAATCCTTAAGAATTGAATAATCCCTTTGCTTAAAAGAGGACTTCTCCTCTATGGTGTATTGATTGAATAATGATGTTTGAACGACAGTAGTTTCTAAACGATAAATAGAATGATTTTCACTATCGGTAAATATAGTATGCTCTGCCCCCTGTAAAAGTTCTTTTGTTGTTTGAGTTCTCTGATCCACAACCTTTTGGGTACGATTTAAAAATAAATTTGGGGCATATTTGGATTCTATCCTATTTTTGACCGTGTCCTGTGTACTATTTGTAATGATATCTGTATCAAGTTTTAAGCTACCATCGTCTGCATAAACTAGCACAGGAAATACGATACAAAGAATTAATAGGTGCTTTTTAATTTTCTTCATCATGGTATAAAAATAAGCGTCAAGTTTCCCTGACGCTCCTCAAAATCAACTACAAACCAAAGCTTTGTGCATCTTGTTGGTCACGTTCAGCTACTGTTTGAGCATAGTTGTTCAATTGTTGGTTGATGCTCACTAGAAGCTCCTCGAATTTTTGAACATGTGTATACAACTGGTTGTATTGCTCAAGGTAAGCATTAAATGCTTGTCCTTTCCATTGTGATGCCATTTCTCCATTTGTTCGATTAACGGTTTGTACTGCTTGTTCAATTTGATCTTTAGCACTAAGATAAATTGCCGCCTGAGATTGTAACTGTTCTGGAGTTAAACTAATTGCTGACATAAGGATTCTCCTTTTAAATTTTTTCCTACTTTAGTTTATCATATATTTTAGTGTCTGTCTATCAGTTACACACTCGTAATACAAATTTGTACAAAAAAAGTATCTGCAAAAACATTTAGATAGAAAGAAACCTGTATTCAAAGTTTTCATACGCCCTAAAATGTCAAATCAAGTGCACATTTTCCTCATAGAAAAC
Source organism: Streptococcus oralis (assembly GCF_016028255.1). Classification (NCBI taxonomy): domain Bacteria; kingdom Bacillati; phylum Bacillota; class Bacilli; order Lactobacillales; family Streptococcaceae; genus Streptococcus; species Streptococcus oralis. The sequence goes on along the minus strand of NZ_CP065707.1, from coordinate 566,189 downwards.
TTCATATTCTCATTTCATAGTATGTTGAATTAAAGTATCAATTATGATTTTCTTATTACTATTAAGAAGAAACTAAAATAATTCTGGTATATTTTATCTGAATCATGTGTAATTGCGGCCTGTTTTTCAGTATATAATTACTTCTTTAAGATAAGAATATTCTATGGCCAAATTTTGTCTAATTAATTTAGAAATCATTAACAAGGGGGATATTATGGCTGAAAGAATAATACATCAAGCTGATCTTCGAGCTATCGAGAACAACTTGCGCTCTATCCATGAAGGATTGCGAACAATTGGTTTTCATACTTAAGTTTTGTCCCAGCTTTATCCTTTTGATATTCCTTTTGAAGCTCATGAAGTTCTAGTCTCTCATGATTGTAAATACAGTATTGAAATTTGTTTTTTGCAAACATAATAATCCTTTCTAGTTATCAACAATTAAATCTTGTTTAAAAAATCTGAAATGTGTAGTTATCTAAAACCAACATCTAATTTTCTTAAACAACACAAAAACGCTCTAGACAATATGAACTGCACCCCAAAAGTTAGACAGAAAAAATCTAACTTTTGGGGTGTTTTTATTATGAAATTGAGTTATGAAGATAAAGTTCAGATCTATGAACTTAGAAAACAAGGATATAGCTTAGAGAAGCTTTCAAATAAATTTGGGATAAACAATTCTAATCTTATATACATGATTAAATTGATTGATCGTTACTATTCTCCTGAATTAAAACAAGAAATGATTAATAAAGTCTTACATGAAGGCTGGACTAAAGATAGAGTTTCTCTTGAATACGGTCTCCCAAGTCGTACGATACTTCTTAACTGGCTAGCGAAATACAAGAAAAACGCGTATACTATTGTTGAGAAAACAAGAGGGAGAGTACCTAAAATGGGACGTAAACGGAAGAAAACTTGGGAAGAAATGACAGAACTAGAGCGACTCCAAGAGGAGAATGAACGCTTACGGACTGAGGTGGCTTACCTAAAAAAGTTAAAAGAGTTAGAGGAAAGGGACGAAGCCTTAGAGCGAGAAAAGCAGAGACAGTTAGAGAAATGGCTTCAGGAGGATTTCGACTAGATTTACTTCTTGAAGTGGCTCGTTTACCTCGCTCAACTTACTATTATCAATTGAGACAGCTGGATCAACCAGATAAGGATAAAGAGCTAAAGGATGAAATTCAAGCCATTTATAATGACTATAAAGGAAATTATGGCTATCGTAGAATTACTCTTGAACTAAGAAATCGTGGTTTTACAGTGAATCATAAGAAAGTTCAACGTCTGATGAAGGTCCTTGGTTTAAGTGCTCGAATTCGTCGGAAACGGAAGTATTCTTCCTACCAAGGAGAGATTGGCAATAAAGCAGAGAATCTTATTCAGCGCCAATTTGAAGCAGCCAAACCAATGGAAAAGTGCTATACGGATGTGACTGAGTTTGTCATTCCAGCAAGTACTCAAAAGCTTTACTTATCACCAGTTTTAGATGGCTTTAACAGCGAAATTATTGCTTTTAATCTTTCTTGTTCGCCTAATTTAGAACAAGTGAAAGCTATGCTGGAGCAGGCCTTTACAGAGAAATACTATGAGAATACGAGTCTCCATAGTGATCAAGGATGGCAATACCAACACGATTCTTATCACAGGTTTTTAGAAAGTAAGGGAATCCAAACATCTATGTCACGTAAAGGTAACAGCCCAGACAACGGTATGATGGAGTCCTTCTTTGGCATTTTGAAATCGGAAATGTTTTATGGTTATGAGAAGGCGTTTCAGTCGCTTAAGCAATTGGAACAAGCTATTGTGGACTATATTGATTACTACAACAACAAACGAATTAAGGTCAAACTAAAAGGACTTAGCCCTATGCAATACAGAACTAAATCCTTCGCTTAAATTATTTGTCTAACTTTTTGGGGTCAGTACACAGAGCTGGTTTTTGCATGTCTAATTGTCTGTTTCTACGAATCGTCCTAAGATGTGGACATTTTCGGATACAGAGACGAAGGCTGTCGGATCAACCTGTTTCATGATGTGTTTAAAATCATTAAACTCTGCTCGTGTGATAACAGTAATCAAAACTGCTTTTCTTTCATGATTATAAGTTCCTTCTGCATCGTGGATCATGGTAGCCCCTCGGTGCAATTTTTTATGGATTTTTTCGATTACCTTATCAGGATTACTGGTCACAATCATGGCCTGCATCCGTTTTTGCTTGGTGAAGACCGCATCTGTCACACGACTGGATACAAAAATGGTAATCATGGAGTAGAGGGCGTATTTCCAACCAAAGGTCAAGCCTGCAATCAACATGATAGTTCCATTGACCAAGAAGGAAATACTGCCAACATTTTTCCCTGTTTTCTTGCGAATGGTCAGACTGACAATATCTGTACCTCCACTGGAAATACTATTGCGCAAAGCAAAGCCGATTCCCAAGCCCATGACAACACCCCCAAAGAGAGCATTGATAATGGGATCCTCTGTCAGCGTCACAACGGGCACAAACTGGATAAAAAGAGAACTCATGGATACCGTGATAAAGGTAAAAACTGTAAATTTATGTCCAATCTGATACCAAGCCAAAATCATCAGTGGGATATTAATGGCATAAAAGGTTGCGGATACGGGTAGTTGGAGACCAAACCAATGAGTACTCAAACTGGAGATAATTTGCGCCAAACCTGTCGCACCACTCGAATAAACATGCCCTGGTTGAAAAAAGAAATTGACAGCAACTGCTGACAAAAAGCCATAGACCAGAGAAGCCGAGATTTTCTCATCATATTTTTCCCGAGAGATACTTTGTAAAACTCGTAAGATTTTTATCTGATAAGCAAAGCGGCGCAGATAATAGCGCCACCGCTTAATTTGTTTTGCTTGTTTCATCTTCTTCTACTTGTAAGCTGAGTTCCTCTAGTTGTTTGAGAGCGACTATTGATGGGGCTTGTGTCATTGGATCAGTTGCCTTGTTGTTCTTAGGAAAGGCAATGACTTCACGGATATTATCTTCTCCTGCTAAGAGCATCACAAATCGGTCAAGTCCGATAGCCAAACCACCGTGTGGTGGGAAACCATAGTCCATGGCTTCAAGAAGGAAACCAAACTGGTCATTTGCTTCTTCAGCTGAGAAACCAAGAGCCTTGAACATGCATTCCTGCAAGTCTTTTTTATATATACGAAGACTACCACCACCAAGCTCATAACCATTTAAGACAATATCATATGCGACTGCATAAATTCTCTCAAGGATACTTCCTTTTTCTTTGGAACAACTTTGTAAATCGTTCTTATAATATTTTAGTTTTTTTGCAGAATCCCTATCAGGAAGGGTAAATGGATGGTGGGCACTCATATAACGGCCTTCTTCTTCTGACCATTCAAACATTGGCCAGTCAACAACCCAAAGGAAGTTAAATTTATCATTATCAATCAAGCCAAGTTCTTTGGCAATACGTCCACGAAGGGCACCAAGAGTTGCATTAGCTACTTCAAGCGTATCTGCTACAAAGAGAACTAAATCCTTATCTTCAAGACCAAGTACTCTTGTCAAATTTTCCTGAATACCCGTCAAGAATTTAGCAACTGATCCGTTTAATTCACCGTTAACAACCTTGACCCAAGCCAGACCCTTAGCCCCATACTGCTTGGCTACTTCTGTCATCTTATCGATATCTTTACGGGAGTAGTTATCTGCTGCGCCTTTGACGACAATGGCTTTAACAGCTGGAGCTTCTGAGAAGACTTTAAAATCTACTCCTTTAACAACTGCTTTCACGTCTTGAAGCAACATGTCAAAACGAGTATCAGGTTTGTCAGAACCATAAAGAGCCATGGCCTCATCATACTTCATACGAGGGAATGGTAATGTCACTTCGATGCCTTTTGTTTCCTTCATCACGCGCGCAATCAAGTCTTCTGTGATACCTTGGATTTCTCGTTCAGTAAGGAAAGAAGTTTCCAAGTCGACCTGGGTAAACTCAGGCTGACGGTCACCACGCAAGTCTTCGTCACGGAAACATTTGACAATTTGGTAGTAACGGTCAAATCCAGCATTCATCAAGAGCTGCTTGGTGATCTGTGGACTTTGAGGAAGAGCGTAGAAATGACCTTTATTGACACGTGATGGCACCAAATAGTCACGCGCCCCTTCTGGTGTTGACTTAGAAAGGAAGGGAGTTTCCACATCGATAAACTCCAACTCATCCAAGTAGTTTCGGATAGAGTGAGTCACCTTAGCACGAAGTTTAAGGTTTTCCAACATTTCTGGACGACGAAGGTCAAGGTAACGGTAACGCAAACGTGTATCGTCATTGGCCTCAATCCCATCTTTAATCTCAAAAGGTGTTGTTTTAGCTGTATTAAGCACCGTCAAAGCTGTCACGTTCAACTCAACCGCACCAGTCGGCAACTTATCATTGGCTTGTTCACGCGCAACGACTTGTCCAGTCACCTCGATGACAAATTCGCTACGAAGGCTTTCAGCTGTTACCATGACTTCTGCAGATACTTTTTCAGGGTTGATAACCAACTGCATGATCCCTTCACGGTCACGAAGGTCGATGAAGATCAAACCACCAAGGTCACGACGACGGCCAACCCATCCTTTCAAGGTCATTTCTTGTCCGATGTGTTCCTCACGAACACGACCAGCATACATACTACGTTTCATGTTTTCTCTCCTCTTTTATTCTGTTACTATTTTACCATAAAAGCGCAGGCTCTTCATGAAAATCAGCAGAAAAGTTTGATTGTCTTTAGAAATCAAAACGAACAGACAAAAAATCCGATGAAAACGTCATCGGATTCTCTGATTATGATTCTTAACCTTTTTTACGCTTTTCAGCAATCTCAGCTGCCTTTTTAGGTAGAACAATCTCCGTCGCATAAGCTGTCGCAAAACGTAAGATTCCTGCAATAGGCGCAAAGACAACTGCTAGATAGTTGTAAAAGAAGTCGCCTTTAAAGGCATAGGCAAGTGCCCCGATGATAAAGAAGAGAACGACCGCCTGTATCACTGCTAATAAAATTACTCGTTTCATGTGACCTCCTGACTCTATTATAGCATGAGTATCATCAAAAAGCCGATTAAATTATTCAAAGCGTGTAAAGAAATGCTATAAAGAAGACCTTTTCGGTTCACATAAGCCAGTCCCAAACTCAATCCCAGACTGGCATAAACTAAAAACTGTTGCAAAGTTCCTGGAAAATGAATCAAGGCAAAAAGCACACTTGATACGAGGAGAAACAGAGCTGTCTGTTTGCTGTTATTCTGTTTAGGAAAGAGATAGCGCGCCAGCATTCCTCTAAAGATGAGTTCTTCCGTCAGAGGAGCAAAGACCACCACCATAAAGAAACCAAAGACAGGCTGAGCCAATGTCAATTGTGATACAGTCTGTTGATTAGCCGACGGATCATCTGGCAAAAAGAACTGGGCTGTAATCGCCACTAGCAAAACCAGGGTTGGTAACCAAATGAAACGACTAAAAGCAGTCGTCTGGATGCTAACCTTTTCTGTCTGATACCATCTGTAAACTCCATAAACATAGGTCCCTGACAGGACGATATAAAGTGGCAAGACTCCAAAGATTGAAGCCCCTAGTCCAAGAGCTGACAGCGCCGTACTCTGAACCAGACCATAGCCAAAGAAAAAGGATAGAACAGCTAGAAGAAACCAGCCAAGATTTTTAAGTAAGTTCATATGGGTCTCCTATTTTCCTTTATAACTATTTTTCAATACGAAGAGACTAGCTAGTCCTAGCAAAAGGATCCATGCTAGCAAAAGACCAAGACTTCTCAAAGATAACTCTCCTCCACCTTCTTTTAATAAACTTACCAAAGGACCAATGAAAGAATAGTCCAACAATTTTTGCGCAGTTTCATTTTGAACAGCAAGAGTGGGCAAGAAAGAGAAGGTTAGCATAGGAAAAATACTATACACTTGCGCCTTAGACTGAGTATCTGATACTGCACCGATAAGAATGTTAAGAAAGATAATGCTGATAGTTGCCAGAAGCAGATAGAGACCATAGGTAAGAAAGTAGTTTGTTAAATCAACTTTAAGATACAAAGGTAGAACAACCATAGAAAGAAGCATCACTAAAAGAGGAAGAGCCATCATGCTCAGAGTATACTCCGTTGCTGTCACACCACTTAGTATGAGGGATTTAAGGTTACGTTTTTCCTTGTCCTCAGCCATCATAATCGATACCATATAACCACTTCCCATACTCAAGACCATCGTCAAACTCGTAGAGAGAAGAAACATAGTCAGTTCTCCACTCTTGTTTAAGAACTCATTATATAGGATAGCAATACCAAAGGGCATCAATAATGTCGCTAGTAACGTTGAATTACTAATAAGAACTTGTAACCTTAACCAAAGAAGGGCATTTAATTTTCTAAACATCTAACTTTTCTCCTGTCAATCTAATAAAGATTTCTTCTAAAGTCGGTTCACAAGAATGAACAGCTATTAGATTTGTCGTATTCAAATGAGGCAATTCTTCAAAAGGAACCACTTGTTCGCGTCCATCTTGGTAACGTAAACGAACCTTTTTATCCTCATGGTACTTTTGAATAATCTCTTGTGGACTGCCATACTCAATCAAGTTTCCCTTATTTAAAAGAGAGAGCTGGTCACAAAGCAAGGTTGCTTCATTCATATCGTGGGTTGTTAAGAAGATCGTTGTCCCAGCCTGCTTCAGTTCCTGTAAGAGAACATGAATTGATTTTGAGGTGGTAGGATCAAGACCACTTGTTGGCTCATCTAGAAAGAGAATTTTAGGAGCATTCAGAAGGGCACGAGCCAAGAACATTCGTTGTTTCATTCCTGTAGATAATTTTTCTGCGATAAGGTTTTTAGCATCTGATAACCCAACTTGATCAAGTACTGTATCTACTCTAGAAGCTTTAAGACCGTATAATTTTGCATAAATGAGCAGATTTTTATAGAGGCTCATCTTTTCATAAAAGCCACTGCCATCACTAACAATACCGATTTGTTCCAAATCATTTGAAGTCAAATTTCGAGAGGACTTTCCTAGAAGAACGGTCTCCCCCTGATCTGCAGCTAACTGCCCCGTCAGAACATTGATCATAGTTGTTTTACCTGAGCCAGAAGGTCCAAGAAAACCAAAGATTTCACCTTCCTTAATCTCAAAAGAAATCTGATGAAGAGCTTTTTTGCTCCCAAAACTTTTGCTTACATTTTCAACACGAATCATAAAAACTCCTTTTACTTAAAGTAACGTTTTGTTTTGCGTAATTGTGCAAGGTTGATATAAATATGAATAGCAACCGCTATAATTAAAGCAATCAACTGTACTTCACCTAACACCAGTGATAAAACCATCAAGAGAATGTAGATAGCTGGCAAGATCGTCTGATTAATCTTGAGCAAGATTAAGTAAGCTTCTTCCATTTCTGCTTGTTTTTCTCCCTCATCATAAGTATCTAGGAATTCTAACATTTCCTTAGGGGTTGCCATGATAGAAAGTTTATAATTACGGATCAAGCTAGTCGTGTTGAAGCAATAGCTACCCACAAAAATTACAAGTATGGCTAAGAGAAAAGGAGATAAAGATAATCTAAACTCAGGAAACATAGCAACTAAGCTGAATAACATACTAATTAGCAAAATACTGTTAGCCACTGTACCATAATCTAAGAAACGATACATCCTAATATAGTCTTGTTCACTTTGTTCATCGTCTTCTTCTCTTTGGTAGTTATTGTAGGCTTTACGACTCATTCTGGTAAAATAAAGAGCTAAAATTGTTGAAATAATTCCAAGCCAGAAAAAGAAGGTATCTAAAACAAACAGTACTTGATCTTGAGAAATTTCTGAACGAAGACTAGCAAAACCAGTACCGATCATTCCCAATAAAACACCTAACAGTAAACTCCCCAACAAAATTAATAAATGTTTCTTTTTCATATTCATCCTTTCTCTAAACCAATCCAACTAACCACTGACCAAATGCTTTCCCTGATTCATAAATAGCTGTTAAGCCTTCTGTTCCAAGTGACACCAAAATCAAACAAACAGCAAGTAAGAGAATAGCTTGATTTCTAGCTTTTTTTGCTCCATCTCCCAAGGGTTCATTCCCAAGCCAACCCGCTAGATAGGCATAGAGAGTTACTGTTATAATCCCAATCTCCGTAGAAGAGAGAAACAACAAGACTGTCACCAAACGAACGATATTGGCTTGAATGTTAAAATAATTTCCTAAACCTGCACAAACACCTGCAAGTTCTTTATGTTCAGTATCTACTTGAAAATCTGCTAAAAACTTTTTCATATTCATTCTCCTTTTTCACTTGCTAAATTGTTTGCTTTCTTTTCAATCCATTCAATTACTGGGATGAGAGCAAAGTAGACCCAAATAAATTGGTCGCTTTGATACAGATTAAACCAGCCTAGGTCCATCCCAATCAGTAGAAATACGCTGACTAATAGGGCTATGGCAACTACATAATAAATCACTTTATACTTGTTCATCATTTTTCTCCTTCTTCTTTAACCAATTGAAAATGGACAAGAGAACTAAATTAATCCAAAACAAATACTTACTTTCAACAAAATAAAACCAACCGAATAATGTTCCAATCATAGCGAAAGCATTCACAATAAAGGCAAAAACACTCATATAATAAATCACTTTATACTTGTTCATCACTCATCCTCCTCTATACGAAATACCGACTCGACTGGTTCATTGAATATCTGTGAAATCTTCAGGGCGATTACAATGGACGGAGTGTATTCATCCCTCTCTAGCAAACTGATGGTCTGTCGGGAAACCCCTGCTAGCTTGGCTAGTTCGGTTTGATTGAGACCATCGCGAGCCCGAAGCTCTTTTAAACGATTTTTAAGTTGCATGTCACAGACCTACTTTCCGCCAAATTCAACGGTTTGGATATCCTCAATACGTTGTAGTTTAAATTTTTCTTTTCCCTTTTTATCAACACGGCGTAGCTTGACCCATTCCTCATCAACATCCACAACTTCCCAGTTGTCTGTTCCAAATAATTGTCCAACGATTGTTGGTTTTTTCCCAATCAATTCTTTTAAAATTCTTGACATTTCTATATTTCCTTTCTCTTTTTGCTCAATTCTTTTGATTTTATTCTCTAATTTCTTGACCTTTTGGGAATGGTATATATAATACATAATCACAAGAGGTACAAATCCTAATGCCCACATAATCGTTCCTTTCTCCTTTACTCTTAACTTGCTTACATTGTAGCACATCTTTTTCTTTTTGACAAGTATATTTGTCAAAAAGTTTATGATTTTTGTCATTTTGCAAAAGAAAAAAGTCAGGAATAAGATCCTGACCAGTTTATCTGTCATTAAAAGCCCAATTTTTCAAAGATTTCTGAGAAGTTTTGGCTGATTGCCTCAAGTGACACTTGCACTTCTTCTCGTGTTTGATTGTTCTTAACCGTCACTTGTCCGCTTTCGACTTCGCTCTCTCCTAGAGTGATGAGGGTCTTAGCCGCAAAGACATCGGCCGACTTGAACTGAGCTTTGAGTTTACGGTTGAGGTAATCACGCTCTGCTTTGAATCCTTGTTGACGAAGAGCCTGTACTAGTTCTAGGGCTTTGACATTTGCTCCTTCTCCCAAGACTGCGATATAAACATCTAGGGCGTTTTCAATAGGGAGGGACACACCTTGCTTTTCAAGAATGAGAAGCAGGCGCTCTACACCAAGTCCAAAACCAAATCCAGCAGTTTCAGGGCCACCAAAGTAAGCAACCAAGCCATCGTAGCGACCACCCGCACAGACTGTCAGGTCATTGCCCTCAATCTCTGTGATAAACTCGAAAATCGTGTGGTTATAGTAGTCCAAACCACGCACCATATTGGTATCGATGATGTAGTCTACTCCAAGATTTTCCAACATCTGACGCACAGCATCAAAATGAGCTTGGCTTTCTTCATCAAGGAAGTCCAAGATAGACGGCGCATTCTCTACTGCCACCTTGTCTTCTTTTTCCTTAGAGTCCAAGACACGAAGAGGATTTTCCTCCAAGCGACGTTGGCTGTCCTTAGACAAGGTCTCCTTAAGCGGTGTCAAATAGTCAATCAAGGCTTGGCGATAGGCCGCGCGGCTCTCAGGATTGCCAAGAGTGTTGAGGTGCAACTTGACACCTTGGATGCCGATTTCTTTCAAGAAATGGGCTGCCATAGCGATTGTTTCCACATCGGTAGCTGGATTGCTAGAGCCAAAACACTCAACCCCAATCTGGTGGAACTGGCGCAAACGCCCTGCCTGTGGACGCTCATAACGAAACATTGGGCCCATGTAGTAAAACTTGCTTGGCTTTTGCACTTCTGGGGCGAAGAGTTTATTTTCCACATAGGAACGAACAACGGGAGCAGTTCCTTCTGGACGGAGGGTAATGTGGCGGTCACCCTTGTCATAGAAATCGTACATTTCCTTGGTTACGATATCCGTTGTATCTCCGACAGAGCGGCTGATAACCTCGTAGTGCTCAAAAATAGGCGTGCGTACTTCTGCATAGTTATAGCGCTTGAAAATTTCACGGGCAAAGCCCTCAACGTACTGCCACTTGGCAGACTCAGCAGGTAAAATATCCTGCGTTCCTTTTGGTTTTTGTAATTTCATAGGGAATCCTCTTTAAACTTAATAGTCTTATTTTACCATAAATAGAGGGATTAAAACAGTGAGAAAAAAATTAGGATTCAAATATCATTTTTGAGATTCAGACTTGTCAGAAGAATAGCCAGCAAAGAAAGGACAACAAATAAGATCCAAGTCAACTGCATATCCCATACGGCTACAAGTGAAAAACAGGCTGTACCAAGAGGTACTGATAAGGTAAACAATAAACCTAAAAAATTACTGGTACGAGCTAGAACATCTGGAGCTAGATTTTTCATGAGCATGGCACTAATCTTTGGGGACACTTTACCAGACACATACAAGGTTAAAAAGAGGAATAGCAAACCAAGCACGACTTGATTGAATAAGTTAGCCAGACCAACTAGACTGACTCCTAATGTCGCCCACATCATCAATCTAGGCAAGGACTGCTTCCCAAAATAATCATTGCCCGTAAGGCTACTGATGATGATAGCTAATAAAACACAGACTTGCTCGATAAATAGTGCCTCTGTGTAAGAAAAATTCAAGAGAGAATGACTCAAAAAGAAGATGTTATAAATGCTTCCCAAAGCGCCACCCAAAGCATTGATAAGCAAGACAGCAAAGATCATGAAACCAAAGTTTTTCTGTCCACTTTTTAGAAAAACGAGACGTAAATTTCGGTAAATTGATAGAAACTGGTCTTTGATAGAAAGCTTCTCATTTTTTAAGATTTCACCATCAGGAGATGAAATTGACAGGCCCAATTTGCTTCTTCCTAAAAAGAGAATAGCGGCTGATACTAGGAAAAAACAGGCATTGATTCCCGCAACGAGAGAAAAATTATTGACCGATAGACCTAAGAGCCAGACTCCGAAAGCTTGACCACCAATAGCTGAAATATAGGTGATAAACTGGGAAAAAGAATAAGCCTCCATCAGATCATTTTCAGCCACTTTTTCCTTAATAAGAGGCATGCGCAAACCACCTGCAAAATCACTGATCACATCACTGATGACATTAATCAAACACAGGCTGGAAAAGGCAAAGAGACTGGCTTGACCAAGTACCAAAGCTGCTAGGAAAAAGAGAAGAGCCTGAAACAAACCGCTATAGGTCATCCATTTGACCTTGTCCCTCGTGTAATCTGCCCGAATCCCTACAAAAACTGTAAAGAGAGTCGGAAGAATCATGACAATATTCGCCATAGCAACAGCAAAAGAGGCTTGTGGCAAGGTCGATGCATAGACGATAAATACCAGGTTAAAAATCGAAGCACCAAAAGCATTGAAGAATCGTGACAAAGTCAAGAGTCGATAAGCTTGATTTCTAAACAATAGTTTCATAGATAATCTCCCTTCTTGTTCTAATCCCTATATGAAGTATGACTATAGTATAGCACTTAGAAATTTGAAAGGGTAAACTTTTGAATATATGCAACACACAAAAAAAGCTAAAAAAACGATAAAATCTCTTTGATGACATGAGAGAGGACAAGAGTTCTATCGCTTCAAATTTTAAATTATTTTCTTAGTTTGCAGATATTCAACAATCTGTTGCTTTTCTGTAGTATTCGGCAGATTTGTTACAGCCAAGCATCTCAAAAATATGGACAGCATCTTCCATCTTTTTTTGTCCTTCCTTGACTCTGCCTTGCTTGCTATCAAGGAGACCTTCTGCCCACAAATAGACAATTCGGAAATAGGTCTCGTTTTCCTTGTAGAAATGCTCTTCGATAACACGTTTAAAATAATAAGCATTGGTAAATTCTTCACACTCAATGCTGGCTAAAAAACCATTCAATAGCATGGTGTGAAAAAGGTTTCGGTTTCCAGACATTTCCATTAGAAAATCAGATTTGCGGACCATTTCTCGTACATATCTAGTAAAAAGAGGAATAGATAAGAGAGGAGAACTGACTGAGAACAAATTGAGTTCATAGATTCCCCAAATCTCGGTAGAAAACAGGTAATCATGAAGGACTTTCCCTTCCTCTGCCGTTAACTCTACTGTTTCATCAACGCTCTTCATATAAGACTTGATCATAATGGCATTTAGAATATGTTTCTGTTTGTTTTGAGAATGGGCATGCTTTTGATATTCCTTGCGATACAAGTCCTCGAGAGGTGCTATGTTCTTTGGATCCAAGATATCTGTGATTTCTTTTCTCAACTCAGAATCTGTATCATACTGAAAACCTCTCGCCAGAAAGAGGATTTCCTCTACACTGGCAGATATATTTTCTAGGGCAAACAGAAACTTTCCCACCGAAAGTTCACTCTGACCTGTTTCAAATCGGGACAACATGGACGGCGAAAATTGTCCCCCAGTTGCTTGTCTCAGCGAGATATTTCTTGACTCTCGTAATTGTCTAAAGACTGTTCCAATCTGCTCCATAGACTTCCCCTTGATTGATCATTTTCTTTATTCTATCATACTTTTCAGAAAATTCATCAAAAACTTGCCAAATTGTCAGAATTATGAGAAAATAGAGGATATTTATCAGGTGGAGGGACTGTTATGAGAGACGATATCAAAATCAATGACCGCGCTTTGGCCTTGCAAGACCAAATTATCGAAAAACTAGAGAAGGTTTTTGATACAGATGTGGAATTGGATGTGTACAATCTAGGGCTGATTTATGAAATCAATCTGGATGAAACAGGTCTCTGCAAGATTGTCATGACTTTCACGGATACTGCCTGCGATTGTGCCGAAAGTTTGCCTATCGAAATCGTGGCAGGTCTCAAACAAATCGAGGGTATCGAAGATGTCAAGGTTGAAGTCACTTGGTCACCCGCTTGGAAGATTACACGAATCAGTCGCTACGGCCGTATCGCCCTTGGACTGCCACCCCGTTAATACTCTTCAAAAATCTCTTCAAACCACGTCAGCTTTATCTCCAACCTCAAAGCTGTGCTTTGAGCAACCTGCGCCTAGCTTTCTAGTTTGCTCTTTGATTTTTATTGAGTATAAGCAGGCAAATCACTTTTGAAGATGAAAAGAAGCAAGCCGAAATGGCTTGCTTTTTGAGTTTATTTTTTACCTGACTTATCCATATTCCAGAAGTCTGTCACGGCTCCGCGAGAAGCGGATGATACGATGTGGGCATATTTACCGAGGACACCACGGCTGTATAGTGGTGGCAAGGTTGTTTCCGCCTTGCGTTTTTCAAGTTCTTCTTCGGATACGGCCATGGAAATTTCTTTGGTATCTTGGTCAACCGTAACGATATCACCTGTACGAAGGTAGGCAATCGGTCCACCATCCTGAGCTTCAGGGGCGATATGTCCAACAACCAGACCATAAGTACCACCAGAGAAGCGTCCGTCTGTCAAGAGGGCAACCTTGTCTCCTTGACCTTTACCAACGATCATGGATGAAAGTGACAGCATCTCAGGCATACCAGGACCACCCTTAGGTCCAACAAAACGAACAACGACAACATCGCCATCAACGATTTCATCTGTCAGAACGGCCTGAATAGCATCTTCTTCAGAGTCAAATACCTTAGCTGGTCCAACGTGACGGCGCACTTTCACACCTGATACCTTGGCAACCGCTCCATCAGGGGCAAGGTTCCCGTTCAAGATGATAAGCGGACCATCCGCACGTTTTGGATTTTCAAGTGGCATGATAACTTTTTGACCTGGTGTGAGGTCTGCAAAGTCGGTCAAGTTTTCAGCGACAGTCTTACCAGTACATGTAATGCGGTCTCCGTGAAGGAAACCATTTGCCAACAGGTACTTCATAACAGCAGGCACACCACCGACTTCGTAGAGATCTTGGAAGACATACTGACCAGAAGGTTTCAAGTCGGCCAAGTGAGGTACACGCTCTTGGATTGTATTGAAGTCCTCAAGTGACAAGTCAACATTAGCCGCATGGGCAATGGCAAGCAAGTGAAGAGTGGCATTGGTTGACCCACCGAGAGCCATGGTTACTGTAATGGCATCTTCAAAAGCTTCACGAGTCAAGATATCTGATGGTTTGAGACCAAGCTCCAGCATCTTGACAACAGCTCGTCCTGCTGCTTCGATATCTTCTTTCTTGTCAGCTGATTCAGCTGGGTGAGATGAAGATCCTGGCAAACTCATACCGAGAACTTCGATAGCAGTCGCCATGGTATTAGCTGTATACATACCACCACAGCCACCAGGGCCAGGGCAGGCATTACATTCAAGACGCTTCACGTCCTCAGCTGTCATGTCACCGTGGTTCCATTTCCCGATTCCCTCAAAAACAGAAACCAAGTCAATATCTTTGCCATCAAGATTACCCGGTGCAATGGTACCACCATAGGCAAAAATAGCTGGGATATTCATGTTGGCAATGGCAATCATAGAACCAGGCATGTTCTTGTCACAGCCACCGATAGCGACAAAGGCATCGACGTTGTGACCACCCATAGCCGCCTCGATGGAGTCCGCGATGATGTCACGAGATGTTAGAGAGAAACGCATACCAGGCGTTCCCATGGCGATCCCGTCTGCTACGGTAATGGTTCCAAATTGTACAGGCCAGGCGCCAGCAGATTTGACACCTTCTTTAGCCAGTTTCCCGAAATCATGCAAGTGAATGTTACATGGTGTATTTTCCGCCCAAGTTGAAATCACTCCCACAATCGGTGTTTCAAAGTCCTTATCTGTCATACCAGTCGCACGAAGCATAGCACGGTTAGGTGATTTCACCATGCTGTCATAAATGCTACTGCGGTGACGTTTATCTAATTCAGTCATCTTATCCCTCCCGTTTCAGTTTTTACTATTATAGCACAATTTCCGCATGAAGAACAGAATAAAATTCTTGAATTTTCAGAAAATTCTATACAGCAATATTTTCTTTAAAAATGTTACATTTATTTCTTGACTTTATAAATTAAAGTGATATCATTTAGATATCATATAACAGGAGGTCATTCTTATGACTGAAAAACTAATCAATTCAAAACCAAATGGTGTATTCGCATTGATTCTCATTGAGTTGACACTCGTACTTGGTATCTTTATATTTATAATGGGTGCTGATTCGGAAAATGTTTTTGGAATTATTATCGGACTTGTACTAAGCATAATTACAGCACTAGCTCATGCTGGTTTAAAAGTTGTCAAACCTCAGGAAGCTCTGGTTCTGACACTCTTTGGTAACTATACAGGTACCATCAAAGAACCTGGTTTTTACTTTGTCAATCCCTTCAGCGTAGCAGTTAACCCTGCAAATCACACTCGACTTGGACAAAGTGGGGACGTTAGCACGAAATCTCCTTTTTCAGGGATGAAATCATCAAATGGCAATGATGTAAATCTTGAAATTGGCAAGAAACAGATTTCCCTCAAGGTTATGACCTTGAGCAATTCTCGTCAAAAAATCAATGATTGTCTAGGAAATCCTGTGGAAATCGGAATTGCCGTTACTTGGCGTGTAGTCGATACCTCTAAGGCAGTCTTCAACGTTGATAACTACAAAGAATATCTTTCATTGCAATGTGATAGCGCCCTTCGTAATATTGTCCGCATCTATCCTTACGATGTGTCTCCTAATGTAGATACTACAGGGGATGGACAAGCAGATGAAGGAAGTCTCCGTGGCTCTAGCGAAATTGTAGCTAACCGTATTCGTGAAGAAATTCAAAGTCGTGTTGAAGATGCTGGCTTGGAAATCCTTGAAGCACGTATTACTTACCTAGCTTATGCACCAGAAATTGCTGCCGTCATGCTTCAACGTCAACAAGCATCTGCTATTATCGATGCACGTAAGATGATTGTAGACGGCGCTGTAGGAATGGTTGAAATGGCACTAGAACGTCTCAATGAAGGAGAATTGGTAGAGCTTGACGAAGAACGAAAAGCTGCCATGGTTTCAAATCTCTTAGTCGTTCTCTGTGGCAATCATGATGCACAACCAATTGTCAATACAGGAAGCCTTTATTAGAAATGGCAGAAGCTAAAAAAAAGCAAATCCCCCTTCGACTCTCGAATAAGTTATATGCTGCACTCGCATCATGGGCAGAAGACGACTTTCGTTCAGTCAATGGGCAAATCGAATATCTCCTTACAGAGTGTGTCAAGCAACGGAAGAAAGACGGAAAATACGTATCGGAAACCATTGACGAACCATTTGAGATTGATATTTAACACCTTCTCCTGTCTGCTAGATCGGACAGGAGAATTTTTTCATCTTTTTTTGTCAAGTAACTTTACTTTACAAAAAAAATGTGTTATCCTAGTATGGTTGATGAAAATCACTAGATTGAATCGAATTTAAATACCTAAAGGAGAAATCAAAATGGCAGTACCTGCACGTCGCACTTCAAAAGCGAAGAAAAACAAACGTCGTACACACTACAAAGTAACAGCTCCATCTGTAAACTTTGACGAAACTACTGGAGATTACTCACGTTCTCACCGCGTATCACTTAAAGGATACTACAAAGGACGTAAAATCGCTAAGGCTGCATCAGCTGAATAATAGAAGGGAGATACCATGCGCGTAAATATTACACTTGAACACAAAGAATCTGGTGAACGCTTGTACCTTACTTCTAAAAACAAACGTAACACTCCAGACCGTCTTCAATTGAAGAAATACTCACCAAAACTTCGCAAACACGTTGTGTTTACAGAAGTTAAGTAAGCATTCAATACGAATCAATACATAAGAAAAACGCTGATTTGAACTGCACCTCAAAAGTTAGACAGAAAAACCTAACTTGGGGTGTTTTATTATAATGAAATTAATTTTATCGAAAGCAAAGTTAAAGGAATGGAGTAATTTTAAATGGTGAACGGTCAATCAACCAATAGTTTAATGAGGCATATAAGAAATAACCATGGAATTACTATATATGGTTCTAAACATAAAAAATATTTACTTAGAATGGGTTATTACCATGGCTATAAAGGATATCGTTTTTATAAATCTAGGCAAAATTTATTCAACTTTAGTAACTTTGATGAAATTGTAGCTATTTATAACTTTGACACAGCCTTAAAAGATTTATTATTCTCGCCTTTAGTCTCTTGTGAAACACATATTAAAAATTATATTTTAGATGAACTGGTAAGTAATAGTGATCCAATATTCGAAGACATATATATTAACAAATTGACCGACTGTATGCATTTTGCTTCTAATCAGAGAACGGATATGCTCAAAAAACGTTTGAATCTTCAAAAAAATGTTCATACGAGTATTCATATGAACTATAATAAAAATAAAATGGTCACTAATAAAATTAATTCGGGAGATCAGATCCCTTTGTGGATAGTATTTGAAATTTTATCATTTGGGAAACTTGGCGATTTCGTTGAGCAAATGCATAGAGATTACCGAAAAAATGTACTTAATATACTTGGAATCTATGATGCTATGGATACCAATGCAAGTCATCTGACAAATCATATATTTATTTTAAACGAATTGAGAAATGCGATCGCACATAATCATATTATTTTTGATACTCGTTTTAAGAAACGTAACATTAATCGAACGCTATTAAATGATATAAACTTAAGATATAGAATTCAAAATATAATGTTTAATTCAATTGTAGATTATTTTATGCTTTTAGTTATGTACTTAAAAGGATTTGGTTATTCAAAAACAGAATTAAGAAGATTAATCAGAGATTTTAAACAGATTGTAGATAATTTAAATAATGAAATTCCAAGGAGCGAATTTAATAGAATCCTTGGAACGAATATATATCATAAAATAAATAGTATTAATAATTATGTGTGACTTTTTATTTATTCTACTTGACAAAAACTGAGATAAAGTGATATAATTCTCTTATCGATTGCAGTATAGATTATTAGAGACTATACTAGATGACTTGTGAATTTATTTCAGAAGTCATTTTTTTGTATTTTTAAAATCTTGAGCATACAATATAAGTGCACAAAAAAACCTTAGATTTATTTCTATGGGCTTAGTTATAAAAGAGAATAGGCGAAACCGCCGAATGTCCCCCCACTAGCTAAGTAGCGCGTTGGTTGGTAATAGATATTTTGTGTCCTACTATATAGCTATCCTTTCATGCCACTAATTCTTATTATATAGAGAAAAACAAATTAATTATTCCAAGCGATTCCTGATAATTTTACTATATTACAAAGATAATACAGTAGTCGTTTTAACATCGAGATGAATTTTTCCTGTTACCTAATAGTATCCTTTTAGGTTAATTACCAATTATTTATGAAATTCTCTGTATGCCATATGTTACTGTTCTATACATAATTAATCTTTTATAACTGATACGGAACCATTTGAGCTAATTGCTCGACAACAATCTGTATAAACTTCGATAAAATCATATCCTCCATGTAAAGCAATGCTTTTGGCTTTATCGAGCCCACCAGGTAATGTCTCTCCTCGTTTATAATGCTCAATGATTTCTCCAACTAAGTCTAGGGTGTGCGCTTCATAAGGTGCCCCTAAATAACATTTTGCTACAAAACCTAGGAGAATTCCATTAATATCCACATCTGGGAATTCTGACTTAATTGTATTAATAATTTCATTTACTTCCTTTTTATTATGAACATGTCCTCCTGCATCTAGTTGATGAATAGTATCCATATATTCTTTAGACCGTGATTTTCTTAGAAGCCTATCTAAACTCAATTTATCTATCTGTGGTTGTTTTAAGTTAGAAGTCATGATATGGCTTGCTTGTGTTTGTTTTTGGGATTGGTATGGATTTAACATTGGTTTAGGCATCTATTTTTCTCCTAATTGTGTTATAAGTTATATTTTGCAGTTTAAGATTCCTTTTAATGGTACTCTTAGAATAGATCTTCATTTAAGGAATTATAAAAATGGACACGAAACTGAGATTACAGTTACCGTGTCCAAATAATGAACTTATTAAACAAGTACTTTTCTTGTTTTAAGTCCACTTTGTTTATGAACAAGTCCCTCTCCACCGATTGGTTTTCCAGATGCAGGAACAGCTCTTTCTTTCCCCCAATCTCTAATAGCCTCAATTTTTTCTGGGCTAGTTTGAGAGAGTGGGACTACATTATTGAAAGCATTCATGATATTCTCTTCATTGAGAATAAAATTGTTATTAGCGATAGCTCGGTAAGCTAAATCTCTAACTGTCGATTCTAAGTCCGCACCAGTGAAACCATCACTTATTTGAATGATATTATCAGAAAAATCTCCTTCAAATTCTAGACTTAAGTATTTTTTAAAATACAAAGCAAGTATTTCTTTACGCTCATCTGCAGTAGGTAGATCAACAAAGAATAACTCATCAAATCTTCCTCGACGGAGAAGTTCTGATGGAAGCATAGATACATCATTAGCTGTTGCAACTACAAAAACTTGTTTTTTGCATTCTTGCATCCAGAATAAGAATTGACCAACCATACGAGTAGATACACCGCCATCATTAGCGCCTCCAGTAGCTCCTGATAGTCCTTTTTCTATTTCATCAATCCATAAAATACATGGAGATACATTCTCAGCGGTAGTTAGAGCATCTTTGAGTTGCTGTTCAGACTGACCTACATAACTTCCTTGAACCGTTGCAAAATCTAAACGATATAATGGGAGTTTCCAGTTAGCGGAAATTGATTTAGCAGATAAAGATTTTCCGCATCCAGGGACACCTACTAGGAGTATTCCTCTAGGTGGCTGCAATCCTTTCTCACGTAACATATCTTTCTTTTCGGGAGTTAGCAATTCTTTCTTTTCATCAAGCCACTTCCTTAATCCTTCAAGTCCTCCGACATCCTTTACAGAATCATCTACAACGATTTTTTCTAGACCAGAGATATCAGAGAATAGGCGATCTTTTGCAAATCTTATCTCATCTAAATCAGATTTTCTTATGCACTTATTTGCAATCAAAGCAGCGATAACGTTCTCCGCCTCAATTCTAGTTACCCCATTGAGAGCTGCTGCAGCTTCTCGAATATCGGAGTTGTCCCATTCAATCTGGATATCGTTTCTATAGTCGTCAATGTACTCTTGAATTATTGAGTACATTTCTTCTTCGTTAGGTAAATCTATTTTTACTGTCATACCTTGCCGTTGAAGTTGATTCCAAATAGGGGTATTGGTAAAAACTATTACAACGCCTCCAGTTTCATTGGCTAGATTGACCAGTGCTAAGACTTGTTTAGAATCGCTATTTTCATTACTAAGATCCGGAACTTCTGTCAGTACAATAGTTTGGTATTGTTTCTTTTGCATTTGGTCCGTCATGTAATCTATTGCACCATAAACAGATTTATCATCGTTAACATTCTTACCAGAACTAAGATCATACACACCTTTGGTGAGAGTATGTACGTTGAACGGAAGTTGTAATTCTTCAGATATTTCCTTTAACATATCTAATGTTCTACTTGGCTCAATGGTATTGATAGCAATAAAAGGAATTCTTGCAAGTGAATATCTCGTAAGAAGTTCTTTGCTTTTTACTATATTGCTCATTTACTGTTCACCTTTATTTAAAAAAGAATTAATTTTATGATTTCTAATAATACTTGACATTTTCCCGCTTCGGTCCTGTTTTGCAGATTCTTCTAAAGATTTTTGCATACTATTAGCTTGTTCTATAACGAGATTTAGGTAGTGTTGTCGCTCTTTATCCGGAATTACAGGAAGATTGATTGCTTCAGCTAAGAACGTCATTTCTTTTCTCAAAGAAAGAATTGCTTGAATAATAGCTCCCTCGTATCCTTGGGATTTTAGTAAATCATTTTGAAACTTATCTGAAGCTACATTCATACGGTAATTAACAGCGTCAATTAACTTTGTAGAGAAACGTTCTGCCACACCGTATTGCCATTCGATAGTTCCAGATTTCATCATTTTTAAAACTGTTTCATCATCATCTTTGTTTTTAAAAACAGTTAAGACGTTTACCCATTCTGCATATGTTTGTGGTTTATTCATTATTTTTGCCGTTTCCTTCTGACTAGCAATTGTGGGGGCACAATATCCCATGAAGGGAGTCCCTCAGCAAACACGCTCATAGGTTCTTCAGTGATATCTTCTTCAGTATTAATGCTCTTAAATGGAGTGGTGTTATTAGATGATAGCTTACTATCGCCTTTATATTTTTCATCCATGTCAATTACCTCCTCAAATTTTAATCTTTCTATTAGATGATGCCAACTTGTTTACATATTGTTCAGGTCTTATTTGTTCGAGGAAATCAAGAACTTTAGTGCTTTCAGCATCTTTCTCTGCGAATTCAATTCTAAAGTCTACAATTTCAGCCAGAGTAGCTCTTATAATTTGTTCACCATTTACTCTTTTATTCTCGTATTGTTCTTCAATTTTCTTGCGATTCGTTTCAATGTTTTCAATATTAGATTTATGTTTAAGAACCATAACAATCCCTGCTATAATAGCTATTAAACCTAAGAAAATATTCCCAAAAATCATCATTAAACCGATTACTCCGATAGCTATACCACCATACAAAAGGAATTTATCAAATAAACTTGGGAAGTAGTTTGACAAAGTTTGTTCTTTTTCAGAGTCAATCTGAGAATTGAATTTTTCAATCAACTCGTTTTCGTTTTGGCCATCTGTTGATTTATCATTAAAAGTATCCACATTAATTTCAATTTCGTAAGGAATCTTCATGCGATTTTTTGCAGTAACGTCATTATAAGCGTTTGTTACCCAATCACGAGAAAGAGCCAATGCAAATTTTTGGGTTGATATACTTGAGTGAGAAGATTCGGGTTTCATTGCTGCATCGGTAAGCAACTGGGTGAAGTCTTTATGGGTTTCAAATGCAGTCACCTCAATATCCATGTTTTGATGAGCACGGTTGTCATCTCCTCCAAAGTCAACCACAAACTGCTCGAATTTTTCTTGTTTTCGAAGAGCTAGTTCCTCGTTATCAAAATCAGTCACAAGTGTGTCTAAAATATCATCTAATTGTTCTTTGACGCTTTCTGTAGACCCTTTTTTCTCAAAAATATCAGTTAGATAGTTTAATATTTGTTCATGAAGATAAGCTCCTTCTAAGATATCCTCAAGAACAGGCCAACTACTACTATATTTCCTCAAATTAGGATATAAATTTTCGTCTAATTTAGTTCTTTTCAGATTAATCGCTTCGGACCATTGTTCTGTTTGTCGTTCAGTAAAACCTGGTTTATCTTCAAGTCGACTGAGCCACTCATTCATCTGACGTGATATGACTCCTTCTGTATCGGCTCCTAAAAGGCCGCTCGCAAAAGCATCTAAGATAATTATAGAATTTCTATCAAGATTTTCTTCATCTTGATTAGCTAGATAACGTTGAGTCCACTTAAGGCATGCGTTCTTTCTGTTAGCTCTTCTACAAATTAAGGCAAAGAAAAGGGAGGTTTTTTCATCGTTTCGTTTAAGCCCTTCCTTGACTGCTTTTTCAGCTAACTCGGGTTGATTATTTATCCATGCTGCTAATGCAACCAAGCATGGAGCAAGCCAGTAGCCTGGAGTTGATATCATTAGTTCTTCTGTTGCAGTGCTGATTGTTTCTTTTTTGACAATTCCTAAATCATCAGCTTGTAAAATCCCTGTGGTAGTACGACGAACAATATCATAATGTCCGTATTTCTTCTCAATTTCCTGACGTATTTTTACCAGTCGAGTTTCAGCTTGTCCTAATCTATTAGCTTTTTGTTGGATATTCACAAATTCATGAAATTCTTGTGCTAAACTACCAATTTCATCGTACACGATTTGAAGATTTTCGTTTGCTACATCAACTCTAGCATCAATTGTTCGTAATCCTTCATGGATAGAGCGCAAATTATTCTCGATAGCACGAAGATCAGCTTGATGTATTATTCTTTCAGCCATAATATCCCCCTTGTTAATGATTTCCAAATTAATTAGAAAAAATTTTGACTAATTTTCTAAATAAACTATCTTATAATCATTTTAATTTTTTCCTTATAGAAAAAGAATATCATAATTATTTTATTAATTCAACTTACCATAAGAAAGAAGCGAAAGTATTTGATTCGCGCTGACTTGATAGTTACTCGATAGGTATTTTTGGTATATAGAAGTCGATTATCGTATCAATGAAGCTTTAGCCCTATCCTGGTCTGATATAAACTTAGATAATGCAGTTATCCACGTCACAAAGACTCTAAACTATAAGCAAGAAATCAATAGCCCAAAATCAAAGTCTAGTTATCGAGATATAGATATAGATCAAGCAACTGTTAGCATGCTGAAACAGTACAAACGTAGACAAGTAAAAGAGGCTTGGCAACTTGGACGTACTGAAACGGTGGTCTTTTCTGACTTCATACATGAGTACCCTAATAATCGAACCTTACAAACCAGGTTAAGAACCCACTTCAAACGTGCTAGCGTTCCTAACATTGGCTTTCACGGTTTCCGTCATACCCACGCTAGTTTACTGCTTAACTCTGGCATACCTTACAAGGAGCTTCAGCACCGCCTAGGTCACTCGCAAATCAGCATGACCATGGATATATATAGCCACCTCTCAAAAGAGAATGCAAAAAAAGCCGTCTCATTCTTTGAAGCAGCAATGAAATCAATCTAGCAAATATCTAAGCAAACCCAGAAATCAACGTTTTAAGACAAAGCAAAAAGCCCACTGTTGTAGGCTTTCTGTAAGATATTTCTTAAAATTAAAGCATTTTGTTGTAGAATTCAACGACAAGTGCTTCGTTGATTTCTGGGTTGATTTCGTCACGTTCTGGCAAGCGAGTCAATGAACCTTCCAATTTTTCAGCGTCGAATGATACGAATGCTGGACGTCCAAGAGTTGCTTCAACAGCTTCAAGGATTGCTGGAACTTTCAATGATTTTTCACGAACTGAGATCACTTGACCTGGAGTTACGCGGTATGATGGGATATCAACGCGTTTTCCGTCAACAAGGATGTGACCGTGGTTTACGAATTGACGAGCTTGACGACGAGTAGTCGCAAGACCAAGACGGTAAACAACGTTATCCAAACGACGTTCCAAAAGAAGCATGAAGTTGAAACCTAGGATTCCGCCTTTGATTTTTGTAGCTTGTACGAACAAGTTACGGAATTGTTTTTCACCTACACCGTAAGTGAAACGAAGTTTTTGTTTTTCAGCCAATTGCAAACCGTATTCTGACAATTTAGAACGGTTGTTTGGTCCGTGTTGACCTGGTACGTAGTTACGACGTGCCAATTCTTTACCTGTACCTGTAAGTGAAAGGCCAAGGCGACGAGCTTGTTTCCAAGATGGTCCTGTATAACGTGACATATGTATGTCCTCCTGATATAAATAATATTTCGGTGGAAATAGTCACTTAGAAAGCCCTGATTCGTGCAGATGCCCTTCGCCTAAACAGCCAAGGTTACTTGTCATAAGACACCTGTTGACGAGCTTCATGCTTTCCTGCTGCTATTTCACACAAAGGCTATTGTACCATGAAAAGCTAGATTTGTAAAGGGATTTTACGCCTTTGTAAGTGGTAAAATTTTTTAGAAAACCTCAAACCCTATGAGAGAGACCCCCAAGCAAGAAAAAAAACTAGGATTTCCCTTGTCCCAGTCTTGACATTCTGCTCATTATGCTTTAACATAGAGTATGTAGACTGAGTAAGTTGGGGAAATAAAATTTCTTCTTTCGGTTTTTACTTACTCGGTGCCGTAAGGATTGCAGTCCTTACGGCTTTTTTATTTGCTTAAATTTGATATCATTATAGCACGTTTTATCCCCTGGTGCAACTATTTCTAAATATCAGGGTTTAAATTTCTTCCAGGTAATTTTCCCAGTTGGCATATATTGACTTGTTTTTTTAGACTCTAAGCGTCTAACCTCCCCACCAGATAGCCCTCTTTGCTCTTGAATTTGATCATAGTCAACAATCCAAGACCCCAATAATAATTCCCGAAGTTCGTCTTTATCAGCCAAGAGTATCATTTTACTCATTGCTTCTGCTCCTTTTTCTGTCCAATATTTTCCACCTCTCTTCATACGGTAAGTAATTTTACGATGCTGACTTTCCATTATACCTATTCCAGAATGTGAAAGGCCTCTCAATTCTGCAGGCTTGGTATATTGAAAATTTTGAAGAAGGCGCCGTTTAAATTTATAGAACTGTTCTATCTCTTCCTGAGTCTCTATTAAAGCCTCTGTCGTATCTAAAACACTACGTAATAAACTTTTATCATGCCTTTGAATCGCTTGAAATGCTTTCTCTAAAAGCTCTGATGGATAAGAATTGAAAAAGCTCTTTAAACTATGATTAAGATGATATTCGTCCCAAAAATGCTCATGGCGACTTACTCTGAGTATCTTTGCCATTTCTTTAAAGACATACGGTGTATAGCCATGCCCTCCATCTGAATTAGTGACAAAAATAGTTTCTTTACTAATCTCGAAAGTATTAGTTAAATAGTCTATTACCTGCTCTCTCACTAAACGATTTTTGGGTGAAATAAATTCCTTTTTGTTTTGCAGTTCAAATCTCTTACTCCCTATCTTTTTACTTCCTGTATGTACGACAAAATGAGAAAGATCAATACGGCGATTATTTAGATTTTTATCACTTGATTTTACCATTACACCATCTCCCTCTACGTAGATGACATCTACTTTCTCTTTTATTTCGTTTGATTCTTGATAAGACTGGTAACTTTCCTGTTTCCTCAACAAATCAGCACATAGTTTAACTGCCTTAACGACTGTAGGTTTTGTAATTACAATATTATAAGTCATTTCAATCACTTGTATCACTTTTCCATAAGACATCATAGTAGATAATTTAGCTATTTGGTACATAAATTCTCTGGAATACCTAGTATTTCTCTCTAAACCCAATTTATCATCAACAGGAATTATCCACTTATCTCCTTTTTTCCAACGCCTTCTCCTAAAAGTAAATTCCCCAAATGTAAAAGCTACTGTTCGCTCCATTGAATGAATACAGGTATAACCTCTTCGCTTCATGATAGGCACTTGTGAATCATCATAAGATTTTATCCAATTTAAAAAATCTTTACCGCTACTCTCTAATAAATTTTCCTTGAATAAACGTTCATCTAGCACCTGCCACAACCTCCTTTAGTACAATAGAGCTATTGTACAAGTCAGGTAGAACTTTAGGCAAATTTATTTTAATTCTACAAAAAACTCCTGACATAAATCAGGAGTTAAAGATATAGATACGAACTATTAAATCTAACAAACAAATACAATGTTAGTAGTTTGCCATTTTTTTAAAAAAACGTCAACATTAATTATCATCTTCTTCACTCTCAGCACCTGTGATATGACGTCCCCCCTGCATACGCTGTCCTGCTTGTTGCATTTGTTGGTTCATGTAATTCATTTGATTCATGCTCTGTTGAAATTTTTGTTGAGAAGAATCAGGCTGTGCTGGTGGTTGTGTCGATTCTGAAACTGGTGCCTCTGCAGGTGGATTTGGATCTTGAATTGGGGACTCTGCAGGTGAATTTGGATCTTGAATTGGGGACTCCATTCCTTCAGCTGAAGAAGTTGGATCGACAATAGGTGCATCCGTTGTTCCTGGATCGATTGGAGGTTCAGGAATATCAATTGGGCCAGGCTGACCAATTCCAGGAACAGCATCATTTTTCAGAGCGTTATAGGTCGCATTTTGAGCAGAGACGGCCTTATCATCTAGGTTATTTAAAACGTTGCCTACTGCCCCTTTCGTATTTTGCATGGCTTCAAAAGTTTTCCATTCTGCCAAATCAACCATATTGCTTACACCACCTTTGGCCGCATTCATCAAGCCCTGGTCTTTTACAGAGTTCCAAGCACCTTGAATACCACCTCCAGTTCTGGCAAGGCTATTCCCTAGGATCTGGCTTCCTTTAGATAAGGCATCTGGAGCTTTTTGTGCCATATCCATACCAAATTGACCAAGTGCCATACCCCCATTAAAGACACCACCTGCTCCAGCCGCAAAGGCATTGCCCATCATCATAGCACCGAGCAGTTGTTGAGCTGTTTCACTATGACCGGTTGAAACTCCAAGCCAACGTTCAATCATGGCCACTCCTTGCATTGATGCAAAGAATACTCCAACATAAACTACACAGGCCGCTATCATTTGTTCCCAACTATTAAGGCCTTCAAAGAATCCTCCAGAAAGCTTCGCCACAGCTGAGACAGAGAGAACTGGTAAATCTCGGAAAATCTCAAGCGTTACACGCATAATAATAACCTCAAAGAAGATACCTGCTCCAGCACCGCCAATTGTTCTTAATAATTCCTTATATTTTTTAGAGTTAGAAAGTGAAGTATAACCGACTAGAGGTGAAATAAGTGCTTCAATAAGAATATCAAAAATAGATTTTACGAGTTTAATGGCCATACTCGTTAAAAGAATAATCAAAATAAAGTACTGAGCAAACATCCCAATCCAATTGACTTTATAACGCATATACACTGGTTCAAAAGCATTTAATCCCTTTACAAAGCGATGTTCATCAACAGTTAAAATTCCATTTTGAGTTGCATTTAATTGATGAAGAAAGAGTCCTTTTAATCCTTTTTGTTTTGTCTCAAGAGCATCTAATAGAACTGTATCAGTCGCTCCAAATGTGGCACTAAAATCAATTCGTGAAGCAAAATCAGAGGTATCACGTTTATCTGGACTATCTGTAATATTATTAAGAGGAGTCGAGCCTTCCTGGATAGGTTTAATAAATCCATAGTCATCCATTGGGAAAAGTTCTGTTGAAAAATCCTTATCAATTAAAACTTTCAAATCTACAACATTATTTTTCATAGGTTGAATAGCTAGAGAAGAGAAATACTTTGAATTGTCTCCTGAGGCACTCTCTACTTTCTGAACACTCTGCACATCTTCAGAAATAGCCGTAGATATTGTCGTTAAAGCCAACGGTAAAGCTGAAGATACTAGGGTCACCATCAAAAAATTTAAGATTACATTTTTATATTTAACTGGTTTTGTAAAAACTCCTGTAACAGCTGATACAACGAGTATTAAGGCAAACAGAGAAGTTCCAATTACCTGAAACCAGTAAAAAAATTGACCAATTACTGTCTTCTGATCCCCCAGATATCCGAAAAGTCCAAAAAGCTTAAATAAATTGTTAAAAACATGTTCTAGACTAGCAGTTATAAAATACAGCCCTTTAGCCAAAGAGCCCCATAAACTAGATAAAAACGCTAAATAAGCTGGTGTTGGTTCCAGGTAATTGCTCCAATACTTATAAAATTCAACTAAAGGAGCCGAACGTTCATCTGTTATTGGAATCTTGTTATGTAAGTTATCGAATCTTGACATTAAATCTGAAAAATTATCATATTTCATTATATTCTCCCTACGGTTTTTATTTCTAGCATAATAGATAATGAAATATCTTGTATTAAAGGGACAAACAAAAAAAAGGAGCCAGTAAGCTCCTTTAAAATACTAGTCTTTAGCTGTTCCGGTAAAAGCAAACTGATCCCAATCATCACCCAACGAAAGAATTTTAATACTATTACCGTTATTACTCAAAATAATTTGATATACCGAACGTTGCTCATCTACTGAAATTTTACCGTCTTTATTTCCATTTCTATCATCACTTATCAAACCAATATAGAAAACAGCAGTATCTGTATTTTTTATCTCTCCCTTATTTTTTTCAGCTTGACCTTTAAAGTTAGAAGCTAGCTCATCCTCAGACAATACTTGATATGTTTTGATATGAGATTCAATTTCAGTTCCGTCTGAAATTGTACTCTTATTCACATCAAAATCAAACTCATTAGTTGTTTCATCAAAATATGTCGCATTATCTGTATCAGATCGATAATACCCCAAATAACGACTTTTTAAGGTGCTAGGTGTGCCGTCTGCATTTTGTGAAGTTTTACCTGAACAAGCTGTTAAGATAGCAATACAGAGGCCAAGAACTCCTAAAATAAGCATCAATTTCTGTTTCATCATAGATGATCTCCTTTATTCCTGTTTTACTTGCTTTATTATACCAAACTTTTAGCCTAAAATCACTCCTTCATAACACGATTTAACCAGCTAACTGTCAGCTCTTCGACTATTTCTTGTTTCCCACTAACTCCCAAAATAGTTATCTCATTTTTTATTAATAACTCTAAAATTTTGTTCTGCTGTTCCTTAATTTCAGTCAAACTCTTAGAAAAGGCATTGTCATATAAATTCAAGCCATCTAATTGACAAATTTTTTCCAGCTGAGCTAACATAAACGCATTGAAAGAAGGAAAATTTTGTTCCTTTTTCATCATATGTAGCTGAATAAACATATCTTCTGGTATATTGCGAATAAGTAAATCTTTAGTCATCACATTCTACCTCCCCTTCATACTCTAGCCAACGTGAAATATGATCGCCATAACAATCGATCTTTTCGTTGAAACTATCTAATTGTTCTGTTTGTTTTTGAACTTGGTTTTTAATATGGTCTGAAGCTAATTTCATATTTTCCAAATGAGCTACATATAATTCTTGAGCTCTATTGAATCTCCCAAATTCAATTTTTTCACGCAAAATCTGAAGTAAAAACTCATTAAAAGATTTTGCTTTTTTCTTTTTAGCAAGTGATTTTAAATAATCAATTTCCAGTTGAGTTAATCCACGAATTTTTAACTCACTTCGTTTTCCGTTAGTCATTTATTATCCATCCTTTCTACTCCACCAAAAAATCATAATGCCTCTTACTTTTCAATTCAATATAATCTGCAAGTACGAAATAAAACTCATTCTCTGGCGTTCCTTTTGACCGTTCCTCCAATTCATGTAAAACTTTTAAACTATCTGGTGAACGAATTAAAAATTCTCGAAATTGTTCAATAGTATCTCTAGTATTTTCTCTATACAACTCTGTCCGACTCATTAATAATTCTTGAATCAAACTGAGTTGATTTTTAACTATTGTTTCAAAGCTTTCATCGTAATCCGTTGACCGTAAAAAGCTCTTTATTTTCATAACACCCTGAGGGGAAATGTATGTTACACCACCTTGTTTTTTGATATCAATATCCTCCAATTTTTGACGGTGATATCTAACTAAACTTTTTGTAATCCCCAACTCTTTCGCAACTTCTAACATCGTTTTCCAATTATCCATAAACACACCATTTTCCAAATTAATTTTTATAGAGTGAAGCAGGGGGAAATTTGACCATATTTTGACCAGGCAAATTGCCTATCTTTTTCCTCTCCTATATCTAATAAAAGAGCATAAGGGAAACTGTTACCACATCCTGTGATAAGTTGATAGTATCAACGTTTCTAGTGTCCCCAATTTTCTCGGCTTCGCCTACTTTTACATACTTACAAATTGCCCCCTCCCACATCATACACACACTAAAACACACTTATAAACATCAACTTTTCTCCTAATTTCTGTAAAATATATGGTTCTAAACTGCCTAATTTTATTACTTTTTTATATTCTTTTTAAGTTGTTTTCTCTCTTCTACGGATAGGATTGTGACTCGTTTAGGAGCAATAGACAAGAATAAAATTACACCCGCAACTGAAGCTGGAAACAACCTGACTTTATTTTTCTTTGAAGATGATTGAAGCTGTATGTAACAGATTGGATAAATTAAAAGCCATGCTAGGAGTGTCATTACAAAACTATACAATAGTGCTTCAAAAATTCTAAAAATTAATTCCATTTTTCTCTCCTTTATTTTTTTATTTTAATTTCAACTGTGTGATTTCTTCTTTCATATTTTGATACATTTCCATAATATGTTTAAAAACTATCGGATCAAAATTTTTATACTTCTCAACAATTGGCAACATTGGAAAACCATCTATTTTTTCAGAATTCAGATATTGAGTTACAATTGTTTTATCAGTTATCAATGACGCTACTCTTACTAAAGCAGGAATACTCGTTATTACTTCCTGATTCTGATAAAAAGTTATCATAATATCGCCAACTTTTAAATTTAAATCCTCAAATTGTTCCTCCGTCACCTTGAAATAATAAGCCAATTCTTCCTGTCCTAATCCAGTCAAATAATAACCTCGAATAATTTTACAACACTCCATAATCCCCCTCCTTCACAAATCGAAATGGTGCATCGTAGTATTTATAGTTAGTCGCCGTCTCTTTTTGTTTGGGCTTCTGATAATGATCTAAAAATTGACGAGCTAGACCTTTTGTTTCAAATACTACTATCACATCATCGTGACGAATAAAATCACCATTATAAAAACTGAAGATTAGCCATTTATCCATTTTTACCCTCCTTATAAAATGCCCAAGACATCAATTGATTATGATACTTTATCTTGTCTGTTATACCTTGTAAACGCCCCTCTTCATCCACCACACAAGGAATTCCCTCACGTGTAATATAATGACAAAGCGAAGAGTAGTTCAATCTCAATTTCCTTGCAATTTCTTTCCTAAATAAACCTTGATTCGCCAACTTTCTAATCTCTTTCCCATACTGACTAGGCACATTAGGTATCCCTAAATCACTCCTTTTATGACACACAGAATGATAAGAACGACCAAGTAACCTAGCTTGTTCTTTCACAGTCATTTTCCCACTCATTCTTTTTAAAGCATTAATTTCCCAGTCGGACCATTTATCCAATAGTTTAGTTTGAGTTCCCTCTTTTCTCAATTGATGAACTTTCCCTCTAACTGCAGATGCAGTTCTTCCTAGATACATCGCTACGGTAATACAATTGTCGCCGTCAGGATCTTCTGCAAACATTCTTACATAGTCTATTTCTTCTTGTGTCCATCGACGACACTCTTTTTTATTCATTCTTTTCCCTCCAGTATCATAGATATAATGTAATGGCAGTCTGGCTATTAAATTTTTTCCTACTTTTATCCCACATCCTCCTCAAATAATTCTCCTTGTACGACATGTTTTAAGCCCTCCTGTACATGATAAATAGTTTGGTTGATAATCTTTCTAGGTATCTTCAAAAGATGCGTAAGGGTATCTAAATAGGCCTTTTTAGCATCTTGTTTCTTTTGCATAGTTGTTAAGATTATCATTCGAATAGAGGCTAATATTAATCCCCCTCCTCGCCCTTTTTTAACTTGTAAAAAAATTTTATGCTTCTCTACCAGTCTACGTAGAACGATTTTTAAGCTAGAACTGGCAATTCCAAGAGCAATCTGTAAGTCTTTTTGTGTCACTTTTAAAA
Organism: Streptococcus oralis; assembly: GCF_016028255.1. NCBI lineage: Bacteria > Bacillati > Bacillota > Bacilli > Lactobacillales > Streptococcaceae > Streptococcus > Streptococcus oralis. Next base: position 533,429 of record NZ_CP065707.1, on the reverse strand, counting down.
TAGTTTGATCTTGATTCGTTCTCTCTGTGATGTAAAACATAATATCGTCTTCCCACTCGGAATAATGACTATTCTTTCTGTCTGCACGTTTCTTCTTAAACTTGTACCAACGTTGCTTCACAAAGAGATCTGAAGCCTTGAGTTCCTGGTTAACCCATGCTTTACATAAAGTCATCGCATAGTCACGACTAGCAGCTTCATATTTTCCTGAGTAGGCGCTTGTGATAATCTTATGATATTCAGCTGAAGAGAGTGGTTCGTCTAAACTTGCATTAAAGTTAGAAAGAACCTCCTCACACTCTTCCTGATCGATTCCTGAAGAGAAGTTGGCTAAAGCCAGCGTGAAAAGAACGTTGTTTCTTCCCATCAAGGCTTTTCCACCTTTGATATTCCCTTCTCTCATCAGCAATTGATACCAAGGTTCATCAATCTGTTTCACCCCTTCAGAACCTGAAATAACCGTCAAATTGGGCTTTTTACTTGGGAAGGGAAGATCTGATTGCTTCATCGACCAATCTAACCACTCCTGGAACGAATAGGTATAGTCAGCTTCAAAAAATTCAACATTATCAGTTCGAGGAATCCGAGCAATTCCAAAATGGTTACAGGTCATATCTACTGGTAAAGTTTGAGCAAAGTAATTTCTCAAATTTTGAGAGATTGCTTTGGCCACCTTTACCACTCGAAATTGGGAATGAGCTGTAACATAAGCCGATTCTGAGAGGACAAAATAGGCTTGAAATCCCTTATCAGATTTTAGAATCAACGTTGGCATAAAACCTAGCTCCAGAGAAGCGGTTAAAATATCTCCTGTCGTCATTTCTTCAGCTGCAGAGGTAATATCGAAGTCAATGTAGAATGTGTTAATCTGTCTAAGATTATCTTCAGAGTGCCCACGTGTAATCCGTCTACCAGCATCACTATAGCTTCCGTAGCAATATACATTAGGAGTCCAGTGTGTAAACTGATCCTGGTTCTCCAGCAATGATTCGATAGAGGTTAAAACAACACCACGTGCCTTCACCATATTCGCTTTTGAACGATAAGCAAATACAGAGCCTCGTCTTCCCTCTTCAGCTGAAGAGATGAGTTGTAGATGGCTATTCTTAAATTTTTGTGTTCTTAATCCGTTTTTTGTGATTAAGCTAAAGTATTCTTGTAACTTCATACTTCTCCTAATATTTGGGAAATTATAACTATTCCTCATTGATTCTCATGCTTTTAGGCAACTTTTTACTCGGTAAACAGTAACCTTCAGATAAGTCCTGTTTACTATAAAATTCAGGACTACTTGTCATTACATGGTCACTTCTTCTCCATCCTCTACGAAGTTGTTTGTAAGATAAAGAAACACGCTTCTCAATCTCTTTAAAACTAAATCCTAACTTCAAATAGGTTGTTACAATAGCATTAGCATGTTCTTTGGACTCTTCGCTTCTTGTTCTTCGCTGAAAGTTAATCTGCTTATCTTCTTCATTTAATGCTATCTGATAGGCAATAAACAACTTCCGCATTTCCATAATTTTATGTTGCCAGACCAAGCTGTAAGGTTGTCCTGAATATCGATTCACTAGCTCTTTAACAGGCTGTTTAAATTTCTTCTGGAGAGAATCAAACTCCCCAAGATCTGAGAATGGATCAATAAATCCTAATGGTTCATAATTTAATAATTGTTCTAGTAATTCCTGACGTCCTACTCGTTCCATATCAAATCCCCCATTTCTCAGCAAATAAAAAAGAGAGAGAACATTTCTGTTCTCCCTCACAGGAAAATTTGATTCAATCTAAAAACTCTTACCACTTACTACGCCTTTATTTCAAATTGAGGCTGAATGTAAACTTGCTTCCTAAGCCATACTGACTTTCTGCTGTGATTTCGCCACCAAGCTGATGGGCTAGTTCTCGTGCAATCGCAAGACCTAAGCCATGCCCACCCGTCTTCATATTGCGCGAAGTTTCTACACGATAAAGTCGTTTAAAGATTTTTTCCAAATCCTCAGGAAGGATTCCCTGACCCTCGTCTTTCACACTGATTCTCAGCTCTTGTTCTGTTAATTGGGCAAGAACCTCGATTCTGGTTCCTGGTTCTGAATATTTAAAGGCATTGTTTAACAAATTGACCAGAATGCGAGAAAGTTTGTCAGAATGGCTCTTGATTTTCGCCGACTCAGGTGATACTTGAATGTAAACATCTCGCTCCTCTTGTTCAATCTGGAGTTGAAATTCACTCATTGACTCAATCAGCAACTGATCTAAAAAGACCTCTTCGACTTCTTCATCAGCAGTTTCTTGAGGTTGTGTATTGAGAGTCAAAACATCCAACTCCTCCACTAGCTTGTTTAGACGCTCGGTTTGCCGACCAATCGTGGTTAAGTAGTGGAGCCGCTCCTCTTCCTTGATCACTCCATCTAGAATTCCCTCCACAGTAACCTGAATGGAGGTAATGGGAGTTTTAATATCGTGAGAGAGCTGCGCAATCATCATTCTCTTTTCTTGCTCGCTCTCATCAAGTGATTGAAAGGTAGCTTGCAAATTGTGGGACATGTCATTAAAAGCCTGGCCCAGCTCTTGAAATTCTAATGGTCCCTTGGTTTCAATTTCTGTGCTGAAATCCTTGCTTGCTATATCCTGAGCTTGTTTTTTCAAATGTTTCAGAGAAGAGAACACTGGCGACAAAAGAAAGATGCTCACTGCAGCGCCAATGAAACTAGCAATCAAGGTTATTCCAACGAGAAAGTAAACTTCACTTTTCTCAATCAACATTCGTTGGACTGCCCAGAAAACGACCAAAATCGTTAGTAGAGTCGACACTAGATACCCCACTAAAATATAGTTTTTTAATTTCATTTTCTACCTCTTGGTCTTTCCATCTTATAACCCAAACCCCAGACAGTTTTGATAGCAGGAGCATTTGAATTTGTATACTTGGTCAACTCTTGCCTCAAAGCATGGATATGAACATTGAGTGTATTGGTATCATCTACATAGTCCTCCTGCCATACCTTCTCGTAAAGTTCCGTCTTTGAAAAGACTCTCTCGGGATTGCTGGCTAATATCCATAGAAGTTCAAAGGATTTTACTGTCAATTCCAAAGGTTGCTCCCCAATGCGAACCTCATGAGTCACATGGTTGATTACCAAGTCACCAAACTCGATCTGTTCGGTCTCTCCTCCACGGCTAAGGCGACGCAAGATATTATTCACTCTTAAAACCAATTCGCGTGGGCTAAAGGGTTTGACTATAAAATCATCTGCCCCCAAACTCAATCCATAAATCTTATCCTGTTCGCTTGTCTTAGCAGTTGTAAAGAGGAAGGGTTGATCCGGAGCGATATACTGAACTTCACTGATAAAATCATACCCGTCCATATTGGGCATCATGATATCTGTGATAATGAGGTCGATAGATTTTTTTCTGAAAAGCTCTAATCCCTCCTTACCATCATGGGCGACCAAAACATCGTAACCTGCCTGTATAAGATAACGGTTTTGAATATCTAGAATATCTATTTCATCATCAACCAGCAAAATTGTCTTTTTCATCTGACACTCCTTCGATAAAAACAGTGTTATACTTGCTTTAGTATAACACTATTTTCTCTAATGTTTAAGTGATTTGAATCTTAATCTTCTCGTTTGCTTGTCAAACCCAAAAGTCCAACAAGACCTGCCAAGGCTAGACCAAAGATACCAAGCCCAGCTGTAGCTGTTTTAGCTTCCCCAGTATTTGGTAACATCGCTTTATCATCTTTTTTCATCATATTAGCCATTGGGCTAGAAGCTGGTTGATCTACTTTCATATCTGACATATGGTGATTTGTACCCATCATACCCTCAGTCGTACCTGTAGAGCCTGTTTCAGAAGGCTTCGTATTCATCTGACCTTGTTGAGATGGTATTGTCGCCATTTCTTTTCCACGAAGCTGAATCGTTACTTGACGAGTAGCAATCAGATTGGTCAAATCAGGTTTGCCGTCTTTAGCGCCATAAACTTTAACAGTAGCTAGATACGTATGGGTTCCGTTAGCTCGAAGTTGCTCAAGCAAGGCCTGACCATCTTTGCCAACCGTATTGCCATTCAAATCCACTTCGTAGAAATATTGGCCTTTAGCCAAGCCTTCAAGTGGCAATAGAGCTGGATTTTTAGCCATTCCGTTGTCTGACCATGGGGCTTTGTCGGAAGCTTTTAACAAGAGGCGAGTCAACATACCATCTCCACCAAAAGCTTCGTATGGAATAACTTGGTTGACACCGGCCAAGAAAGGTCCAGGAACCTTAGCCTTATCAAGGTAGCTAGCTGGAACATCAATCATGTCTTTGACATTGTTAACAACAGACTCTTTAACCTGATTTGGTGTGGTCAAACCATTCAAATTAACAGTCAAATCTTTAGTCGCTACGAGGTTAGTTAAGTCAGGTTTGCCGTCTTTTGCACCGTACACTTTGATGGTTGCCTTATAGCTTTGTGTACCATTTTGTTTCAAAAGGTCAAGCAACTCTTTATCTGATTTTCCTTGGGTGCCTGCTAAATCCACTTCGTAGAAGTAAAGGCCTTTGCCCAATTTCTCTACTGGTGGGAGAGCTGGATTTTTAGCTGAGCCGTTGTCTGACCATGGAGCCTTATCAGAGGCTTTCAAGATCAGGCGAGTCAACATGCCGTCACCAGCGAAGAATTCATATGGAATGACTTGGTTGACACCCGCTGTAAATGGTCCTGGGAAGTTAGCTTTGTCCAAGTAAGAAGCTGGGACATCTACTGTGTCTTTGGTATTGTCAGCTACACCTTTTTGAACTTCAGCTGGAGTGGTCGGTGCTTGTGCTTCACTGGCTTCACGCTCTTGTCCAGAAACTGTAGACACAGGACTTTCCACAGGTTTAATCGCATCTTCTGTTTCTTTCTTAGAGTCAGGTTGTGCTTGCACTTCTTCTTTTGGTGCTACTACTTGGTCTTTAGCAGTCACATCCGCTTTCTCTGAAGAGCTTGTCGTATCCACACTTGCTTTAGGTGTTGGAATAGACTGTTCTGAAGGAAGAGCTACATCGACTGCTTTTTTGAGAACCTCTGCTGGTAAGTCGCTCTTTTCACTCACCGAAGCAGCGTCTGGCACGACTTGGGTAGGAGTCGGATTGACGACATCAGCACGTGCAGAACTTGGTTGACCAACTAGGACAAAGAAGCCACTAGCCACAACAACTGAAGCAACACCGACACTGAGACGGCGAATAGACCAACGAGTATATCTCTGATTTGGATTGAATTTCATAGAATTCTCCTTAGAGTTTTCTTTTTTTGATGACTCTAGTATAATCTCCTAAAATTAAAAAGGATTAAGAAAAAGTTAAAATTTTTCTTAAATCCCTCTTATAAAATACTTATATTGACTCGTTAATTATTTGTAAAGAGAGTACCCTTCCTCTCCTACTCACTCAGTTCAGCTAGGGTGTCCAGATGTTGGTTATTAATGACAGCCATGATATAGGCATCTGCCTGCAAGAGGTCATTGGGTCCGAATTGGACATCCAGAGGAGCATTTTCGTAGGAACGAAAGCCAAGTACGTTGAGGTTGTATCGCCCACGTAAATCCAACTGACTGAGACTTTTACCTACCCATGATTGGGGGATTTTCATCTCGACAATCGATACATTCTTGTCCAGCTGAAAGACGTCTACGCTGTTATGAAAGAGGATGGTCTGTGCCAATGAGCGCCCCATTTCAAACTCTGGTGAGATGACTGCGTCTGCCCCAATTTTTTCTAGAACCTTTTTAGCTGTATGACTTTTGACCTTGGCAATAACGGTTGGCACCCCTAGACTCTTGCAGTGCATAACCGCAAGAACACTGGACTCCAAATTTTCCCCCGTTGCGACAACTACGGTATCACAGGTGTCAATCCCCGCTGATAGAAGGAGTTCTTCATCCGTGATATCCCCAACTACCCCACGCGCCAGCACAGGTTCAAATTGGTTAATGCGTTCCTCGTGGTCATCAATAGCAATGATATTCATGTCATGCTTGGCTAGAGCAGCCAAAACACTGCTCCCAAAAATTCCCAAGCCTAAAATTCCAATTGTCCGATCTGACATCGTTCTTCCTTTCTTATCCGATAGTGATATCTGCTTTCATATAGTGAATCGTATCTTTCTTGTCTGGCTGGTATTCCGCTACACTGACCAGTAGTGTCAAGGGACCAATACGGCCGATAAACATCAACAACATAACGATACTGAGGGCTAACTTACCTAACTCCGGCGTTAAGTTTGCCGTCACTCCAACTGTCGCAAGGGCTGAAATGGTCTCAAACATGAGGTAAATAAAGCGCGGATTTCCTTCTGCTGTTATCCCTAGTAGGATCAAGCCCAGCAAGAATGTTAGCAAGAAGATAATAAAGACACTGAAAGATTTTTGCACGGTTCGGGGTTCAATAGTCCTCCGAGCCACATTGGCATGAGGCAAGCCCAATAATTCACTGCGAGCAAAGACCAACAAGACAAAGAAGGTCGTAATCTTGAGCCCCCCTGCTGTCCCTCCAGGTGCCCCTCCCAGAAACATCTGCAAGATGTAGATCAGTAAGGTAACTGGTCGAGCCTGGGTGTAGTCAATTGAAGCAAAGCCTGCCGTTCTCATGCTGACGGTCTGGAAAAAGCTGACCAGCAGTTTCTCTGGAGCGCTGAGATTTCCAATCGTTCCAGGATTATTCCACTCAATTAAGAGAGTCGATACTGTTCCAAAGAGCAAAATTCCCGCCGTTAAAAAGAGAACCAACTTGGTATGGAAACGCAGACGGCGTTTTTTCTTCTTCCCAAACTGGGTCGCTAGGTCAAACCAGACCATAAATCCTAGCCCCCCCGTGATAATCAATCCTGCAATCACTAGATTGATCAAGGGGTCCGTTTGAAAGGCTACCAAACTCGTACTTCCAAAATTATCAAATCCAGCATTACAGAAAGCTGAAACAGCCAAAAAGATAGAGGTTAATATCCCTCGCCCCCAGCCAAATTCGGGGATAAAGCGAAAACTCAAGAGAAAGGCACCAATTCCTTCCACCATAAAAGTCGTCAGAAAGATTGAGCGGATGAAATCCTTTAGAGACTGAGTTTCCCCATAACTAAAGCTTTCTTGAATAGTCTCACGGCCACGAAGGCTGAGCTTTTGTTTTCCTTGGATATAAAAGATTCCGATAAAGGTCATAAGGCCTAAACCACCGATCTGGATCAAAATCATACAGATCAACTGGCCCCAGATATTGTAAGTAGAGGCTACTGGCTGGGTAAAGAGCCCTGTCACACAGACCATAGACACAGTCGTAAAGAGATGGTCAAAGTAGGTCGCTTGTGACGTTCCTGCTTGCACAAAGGGAAGACTTAAAAGAAGCGAACCTAAGAAGATCACTAGGGCAAAACTTAAAAAGATGCGACGGGCTGGCGACAAGCGTCCCAGTATCGTCTTGATTTTTTCCAAAAAAGATTTGAATAACATAACTACATTCTACCATAAAAACAGTAAGAGCACTCACATGTGGTGCACAATGGCAAGACAGAGTTCGAGTGCCTTATCAAAAGCTTCAGAGCCCCAGTCACGACTGTCGTAGTTGTCCAGATCTGCCAAGGAATCTGCGGTAAAGAGCAATTCTCCCCAGACAACCCCACGTAGCTGAGCCACTGCCGCAAGAGCCGAGCACTCCATTTCCACAACAGCGCAGCCTTCTTCCTTGCGATAGGCAACCTTTTCAGCCGTCTCTCGGTAAAAACCATCTGTCGTCCAAGTCATAACTTCCTCATAAGGAATGCCTCTTTGCTCCAAAACTTGCTCAATGGCAGAGACAGCCTCAATCTGCATCTCCATATAACGAGAAGGCGCTACATAGTGGTAGCTGGTCCCCTCATCTCGCAGAGCGCGAACAGGGACGAGAAAGGCATTTTCCTCTATATCGGCTAGGACGCCACAGGTTCCAGCGGAAATGATTTGCTCCACACCATAGCCAATCAACCAATCCATAAACTGGGCCGCTGGAGCAGAACCAACAGGCGCTTGAGCCAGACAAATCCTCTCACCCTTGTAGTTGATGACATATACTGGATAGGTTTTGGTGGCCGAAACGAACTCACCAATACAGTCCGCGCCTACTTCCTGAGCATAGCGGTCAATCTCTTCCTCCAAAAACGCATAGATACACTTCTTTGGCAACTTTAAATCTAGCCCCTCATGTGTTGGCATAAGGACCGCCTGGGGATTGTCATCAAACTCTAAAATGGGAATTGCATGTTTCTGAATCATAGCCCACCTCCTGTAATTTTGTACTATTGTATCAAAAGCTGACGGAGTGTCAAGGAGTTATCTTTACATTTCCTCCAGTAACAACACAAAAAGTCTCCCTTCTCTTTCGAGAAAGGAGATTCTTTTTTATCCTTGTCCGCCAGGGGCTGGACCTCCGCCTTGAGGGCCTCCATTTGGTCCACCGCCTCCAGGCATAGAGTTGACAATTTCCGTTTGTTTTTCACCATTGAGATAGATATCTCCACCTGTGTAGGTCGCAGTTCCATCGAAGTCAAAACCTGTTTGACCAGTCATTTTAATGGTTCCGCCTGTGACCGTGATATTGCCGTTTGAGTCAATTGGATCTGTGTCTCCTTGACCGACTTCTACTGTCAGGTTCCCACCGTTCATGGTAAAGAAGATTTCACTCTGTTGGGCGTTTTTATTAGCTGCATTGACTCCATCATCTGTTGAGTAGATGGTAATGTCCCCACCGTTGATAGTGATCGACTTACCTTCAAGTCCTTCTGTCGAATTCTTGACGGTATAGGTACCACTATCGATAACCAAATCACCTGATGCGTGGATGCCATCATCTCCTGCTGTAACGGTGATGTTGTTGTTGGATAGGTACATGGTTCCGACTGAAGTATCCTCGTCATTGTCCACCTTTACGCCATCTTCCTTGGCATCGATAGTCATGGTCGTACCAGTGATATTGAGTTCATCATTGACATTAAAGGCATCGCCAACTGCTGTGATGTTATAGGTGCCACCCGTGATGTGGAGGGTGTCATTGGCCTTGATACCATTGTTCTTCTTGCCATCTACATTGAGAGTTCCTTTCCCGTTGATGGTCAAATCCACCTTAGAAAAAAGAGCTGCGTCTGCTTTTTCGTCGCTGTTAGAGCTTGAGTCAGAGAAACTGTTGGTGGTCCCCTCTGCTAGAGTCAAGTAGACATGGCCAGCTGATGTCGCAGATATCGCTGCATTGGTATTGGTCATGGTCGCACCTTTTAGGACTAGATGAACATCTGCAGACTTATCTGCCTCGATCTTGATCTGCACTCCGTCAGACTGACCTGAAATTACATAGGTTCCAGATTTTGTGATGGTCACTGTTGATTCAGAGACTGTCACCCCATCTCCAGAGACGTTTGCTGATGAGCCAGATAGCTCAATCTTAGAAGCTGTACTTTCATCATAAGAAGTATCATAGTCCTTCTCTGTAAAATAGGAAGATTGGTTTGTCTTTGTTGCAGTTGTTGTGGCACTATTTGTCGTTGCATTGGTATTGGATGTAGTTGTTGACTGGGCACATGCTGCCATCAGTACCATTGCCGTTAAACTCGTTACGAGTAGGGACCATTTTTTTGATTTCATACCTTTTTCCTCTTCTTCGTATGATATAGCTAGACAGTCTACAGAAGATTTCTGAAACAAAACTAAAACTTTTCTGAAAGTTTCCTTAAATTTAGTTTGGATTAGATTTCGCCTAGTAATTTTTTAGAAAGGACTGCTAAAAACAATTTTTGAACTCTGGACTACCTTTAATAGATTTTTTAAACCAAGATTCCCCAGTGCGATGTCTCCTTGACCAAGAAAGCCAAAAAGAAGAAAAATTTATAAGACTAAAACTCATAAAAAGAACAGCCCTAGCTGTTCCTTTTCACTTCTATTTCACAGGGATTTCCTTGATAACACGCGCAGGATTGCCACCTAGGACGACATTGTCGCCGAAGGACTTGGTAATCACGGCCCCTGCTCCAGCGACGACATTATTACCCAGTGTCACTCCAGGAAGGACAATGACGCCACCTCCAGCCCAGAAATTATCTCCGATGGTGATGGGCTTGCCGTATTCGACCCCTGAATTGCGTTCATGCGGATCCAGTGGATGGAGTGGGGTTAAAAACTGACAGTTGGGGCCAAGCATGGCGTTGTTCCCGATGCGAATCGGACAAACATCCAGCATGGTCAAGTTCCAATTAGAATAAAAATTTTCCCCTAGATGGATGTTGACCCCATAATCGACCACCAGACGTGGATTGACATAGAGATTTTGCCCAGTTGAACCAAACCAAGTCTTGATAATCTCCGCACCCTTCAAGGGATCTTCTTCTCGGTTAAAGGCAGCCTGTTTTTGGCGAGAAGCCTGCGCCAAGGTCCGTAACTCTGGGTCCGACGGACGGTAAGGCTCCCCTGCTATCATTTTCTGGTATTCGCTAGTCATCTTATCACCTCATACTTACTTTGGCCCCATCATATCAAAAAGCCTTTGAAAGGTCAAGAATGGCCTGCTTTCTAGACTCTCGAAACCATTCCCCATCCCAACTCAAAACAACTTGCTTGACAAAAGCTTGACTTCATGGTTTAATATACCCCATAAGGGTATATTGGGAGGTGCCTATGTTTCACTTATTTACAAAAATTGACAGTATTTCTACCAGCGAGTTAGAAGCTAAACTCAGAGAACCAATTCAGCTACTAGATGTTCGGACGCCTATGGAATTCCGTAGAGGTCATATCAAAAATGCAAAAAATGTTCCTTTAACGGAAATCGGTTCTTACACACCAGCGACAAAAGAAACACTCTATGTCATTTGTCATTCTGGTGTACGAAGCAAACTAGCTGCGAAAAAGCTTAAGAAAAAAGGCTACGATGTCATCAATGTCCGAGGCGGTATGAGTGCTTGGACAGGTAAGGTCATCTAGAAGCATAAAGGAGAAAGTCAATGAAAATTATCATTGTCGGAGGAGTTGCAGGCGGTATGTCAGCAGCAACCCGTCTCAGACGTCTCATGGAAGACGCTGAAATCACTATTTTTGAGAAAGGTCCCTTTGTTTCCTTTGCAAACTGCGGACTTCCTTACTATGTTTCAGGAGAAATTGCAAACCGTGATAGTTTATTGGTCCAAACCCCTGAAAGTCTCAAAGCGCGATTTAATCTTGATGTGCGACCATTTCATGAAGTCATCCAGATTTCGCCAAAAGAACACACGGTGACTGTGCGACATGATGGACAGGAATTCACAGAGAGCTACGACAAACTGATCCTCTCCCCAGGAGCCAAACCTTTTGTTCCTGCCATTGAAGGGTTAGCAGAAGCTGAAAATGCCTTCACACTCCGCAACGTTCCCGATCTTGATGAAATTATGGCAGCCTTGGACAATCATCCAAAAGAAGCTGTCGTTATCGGTGCAGGCTTTATCGGGCTTGAAATGGCTGAAAACCTGGCGAAACGTGGATTGCAAGTTACTATCGTTGAGAAAGCACCCCATGTCTTGCCACCATTAGATCACGAAATGGCAGCCTTTGTCCAAGCAGAATTGGTCAAAAACGGCGTTCGCATTATCACTTCTCAGTCTGCGACTCGATTTGAAGACCAAGGAAAAGTCATCATTCTCGAAAACGGGCAAAAGATCGCTTCTGACCTCACTATCTTATCTGTCGGTGTTCAACCTGAAAACGGATTGGCTAAAGCTGCGGGGATTAAACTGGGACTTCGTGGTGGGATTCTGGTCGATGAACATTACGAAACCAGTCAAAAAGATATTTTTGCAGTTGGAGATGCCATCGTCGTCAAGCAAGAGATTACTGGCCAAGATGCCCTCATCTCTCTCGCTTCTCCTGCTAATCGTCAAGGACGACAAGTAGCGGACGTCATCGCAGGACTCGGTCGTACCAACAAGGGCAGTATCGGCACTGCTATCGTTCGTGCCTTTGATATGACAGCTACTTCGACTGGTCTCAGCGAACGTAGTCTTAGCATGAATCAACTTCCTTACAAGGCCCTTCATGTCAGTGGGAAAGACCATGCTGGTTATTATCCAGGCGCTACTGATATGACCTTGAAGCTCCTCTTTGACCCAACCACTGGAAAAATCTACGGTGCCCAAGGAGTCGGGAAGAAAGGTGTTGACAAGCGAATCGATATCCTGGCAACTGCTATCAAGGGAAATCTCACCGTCTTTGACTTACCAGAGTTAGAGTTTACCTATGCGCCACCATTTGGCTCTGCCAAGGATCCCGTCAATATGCTGGGTTACGCAGCCTTGAACCTTATTGAAGGTCTCAGCGACAACGTTCAATGGTACCAGCTCGAAGACGAACTAGCTAAAGGAAAGAAATTCCTAGACGTGCGGACCAGTGGCGAATTCCAAAGTGGTCGACTCAAAGTCGACACCATCCACATCCCCCTAAACGAACTACGGGAACGCTTGGACGAACTGGACAAGAACCAAGCCTACATCGTTAGCTGCCACAGTGGTTTGCGCAGCTATATCGCAGAGCGTATCCTCAAACAAGCAGGATTTACCGTCCAAAACCTTGACGGCGCTTATTCACTATACAAAATGGCTAACCCAGAAGGAGTAGAATATGGTAACTAATATCAGCATGGCTGACTTTTATGAAAAATATCAACATGAAAATCTAGATCTTATCGATGTCCGTGAAGTACATGAATTCCAAGCAGGACATGCACCAGGTGCCAAAAATCTTCCGTTAAGTACCTTGGAGCAAGGCTACAAAGAACTCAAACCTGCCCATGAATACCATGTCATCTGTCAAGGTGGAGTGCGTTCTGCCTCTGCCTGTCAATTTCTCAGCGCCCAAGGCCTCACCGTTATCAACGTAGAAGGTGGTATGAACCACTGGCCAGGTGAGGTAGAATAATCAAAAAAACCGATTAAGATGAACTTAGTCGGTTTCTTTAATATTTATAACTCGATGATATGAACCTCATAGCCAATAGCTTCTAGGAATTTGAGTATATCTGTCGTGTCCAAAAAGAGGGTTTTCTCGTTGGTATTGGGGTGAAAACTCATCCGTTTTTCAGACATGATTTCTTTGTCGAAATAAACTTGAATGTCCTTATCAGTATTGTTCAGCAAGCCAAATGGAGATACAACGCCTGCGGGCAAGCTCATTTTTTCAAACAAGCTCTCAGAGGAAGCCATACGGATTCTATTGGCTCCTACCAAGTCTTTCAAGAGGTCCATATCCAAACGTTTCTTATCATCCATAATCACGAGATAATAGGCTGTTTTCTTTTTGTTGGTGAGAAACATAGTCTTGGTACGGACGCCTTCGATCCCTTCGATAAAGCTGTCGGCCTGCTCCGTTGTAAAGGCTGGCTCGTGCTCCACGATTTCAAAGGGAATATCTAGCCCATTTAGCATTTCTACTACTTTTTCGTATGCTTCCATTTGCTGGCCTCCTTTAACTTGTCTTGCTACCTTTAATTATACCATTGGAATGCATTTTCTTCCAATTTCCATCTAAGCCTCTCTAGATTTCTTTAATTTTCATACAAGTTATCTTAGACAGAACTCCAACTGTTAGGAAGGTCATGATTTCCAGCCAGCAAGCCCATCTTTTCTTTCCACCGCGTAGCCACAAGGCATATCCGCGACTTGTCCGATAGATGCATCTAGTTTAAATGCTTCAGCTAGGGAAATGAGGCGTGCGTCCTCTCTACTGTGGTCTTCTGAACATAGAAATTGCCACATACCGTCTTCTTCATCGTGGGAGATAAAGGTAATCGGATTTTTCCCAGTCAAGACATGGTGACAAACGATACAGGCTGTGTTGGGTGCATCCTTAAACACAAAAGTCATCTTGAATTACCTCCTTAAAATACACTAGCAATTACATATTTTTTGCATGGCCGAAACGCTGATTGATTGTGTGACTCAAGGTGACTAATTTTTCCAGAATATCCCTCTTGCAGATAAATAGCACATAACTATCGCTATTAATATCCATACAAGCAAGACAGAAATCGTGTCCAACCCATCTTTCATCCAAAATCTTACACCAAGTAGGGATGTCATCATCCTCGTCGAACCAATTCTCCTCCAAATCAAGAGTTTGTTTAGCTGCCAGAGGCTCTAGTTGGTACAAGAATTCTTCCTTATCTGTCTTCCAGTCTAACTCAACCACTGCATCCACAGCAAGTAGTTCATCAGCAATAGCAAGCCATTTTATAGTAGCTTCATTGGCTTCTTCTCCTATACCCCGCTCGTCATATCTCTCTGCATACTGCTTGAAATAGGCTTTCGGTGATTCAAAACAGGAAGTCAAACGAGATCGTACCTCACTATCATCTGTTAGCAGTTGGGTTATTTCTTGATAGATTGCGATATTTTTCTGCTCATCTGTCCGCATATCTAGTACAATTTCCCAGTCTTCTAGGTCTGGTGTGACTCTGTTCTCCAAATATGCCCGAAGAATGTCTTGAGTTTCTTTCTTGCTCAGCTCATTTTTTTCGTAGATTACATTTTCGTCGATCCGTTCAGCATCGGCAACACTGATCTCAAAATGAAAACCGTCCGAATCTTCATCCTGACAAACCTGTACAAAATCCGATACATGCTGACTCCCCTTTAGTTTAACTGGTTGCTGAGGTATTAAAGTGAGAAAATCCCTATCACCATCTTGGACAGCTGCCAGTTGCTGCCATACTTCTTCAAGTTCAAAGCCATTTTGTTCCTTCTCACCATCATCTAGCACCCAATCCGCAAAGATTCTTCCGGAAATACTCGCAAAATCTGATCCCTCATCTCCTGCTAGATAAGGCTGATCACTTGTAACAGGGGCCATCTCTTTGACAACCTTTTCAGCTTCTTTTTGAATCCAACCTTGTCTAAAGAAATGGGCAACAACACTAGGAAAGATCAAGACAGGCAGACAAATAAGAGTACCTGCAAGTGCGAGACCCTTATATCGATTTTTTGTGGGGCTCCCTTCTGATAGCTGATTTAGAAAGTCCGCTACTTGATTAAAAAGTTCGCCCCCAGTGACCCAGAATAGGAACAAGCATTCCCCACCAAGTAGGCCAAGCCATATAAGCGCCATTCGTTTCGCTACCTGACTACAGATCTCCATTTTAGTTTGCATAGGAATGGCTTCTGCTTCAGGAATATTCTGAAACCATTTTTCTGCTCGTTCTTCTTTTGTCATCTTTCCCACCTGTGATCTACTTTCTTATCTTGTTCTATCACATAGAGAACTACTATTTTCGTTTGATTAGGTACTGAACAGCCTTTTCTAAGCGTTCTTTTTGAGCCTCAGGGTCGTCTAGGGGTTGGTTGATACAGGCTGTGAGATTCTCGGTAATGATCATCTCAATCACGCGCTCCACACTCGAACGAACCGCTGTCAACTGGGTAATGATATCTGCACAATCACGATCTTCATCGATCATCTTTTGAATTCCACGCAACTGCCCCTCTGAACGTTTCAGGCGTGTAATATACTTTGAGTTTGTCATCTTCTTATCCTTGGTCGATTTTTCTTCATTATATCTCTAATGGACTCCTTTGTCAAAATTCTCGTTCCCTCTTTATCAATAGAATCTCACCCTGCTATCGCTTTCATGGTATAATAGAATGACAAATACTATTAGAATCTATGCTCGTAGCAATACGAGTTATTCTTAGAATGGACCAGCCTATGAACTCTATCTATGGCCCTTGCGAAGTCTACTTACCCACTATCTTGCAGACCTTTATTCAAGATATGGAAGAAGCCGCAGCTAATTACAAAAAAGAAACCTCCCTCAAACTATATGAGCATTTGCATGCACGCATCAAAACAGAAAAAAGTATGCGTGAAAAATGCCAACGCAAAGGCCTTCCTCAGACGAGTCAATCCGCTCTCAAAGAAATCCGAGATGCTATCGGTGTTCGGATCATCACAGGCTTTACAGATGATATCTACCGCATCGTAGAGTATATTCGTCAGATACCCACCATCCATATTTTCAAAGAGAAAGACTATATCCGTCAGGTCAAACCTAATGGCTACCGTTCCTATCATCTGATTCTCGAGGTGACTACCCCCTACCCAGACTGTCTGGGGAATGCCCAAGGTACCTACTTTATCGAGATCCAGCTACGCACGATTGCCATGGATTCCTGGGCCAGCCTTGAGCACCAGATGAAGTACAAGAAAAACATCCAAAATCCTGAACGAATCACGCGCGAGCTCAAACGTTGTGCCGATGAGCTTGCTTCATGCGACTTGACCATGCAGACCATCCGTGATTTGATTCAGCGATCTGACCAAGACTAAGGAGAACCTATGAAAATCCTACTTGCCGAAGATGAAGCTCAACTAAATCGCGTCATCACTGTTGCTTTAGAACGCGAAGGCTATAGCATTGATTCTGTTTTTAATGGACAAGATGCTGTCGAAAAAGCTACAACTAACCACTATCACCTCATGATTTTTGACATCATGATGCCGATCAAGACAGGAATCGAAGCCCTCAAAGAAATCCGCCAGTTGGGCAATACGACCCACGTCATCATGCTGACAGCCATGGCGGAAGTAGATGACCGTGTAACCGGACTCGATGCAGGTGCCGACGACTACTTGACCAAACCCTTCTCTCTCAAGGAACTATTGGCTAGACTCCGTTCTACTGCCCGCCGTCTGGAGGACTATACCCCAGATACGGTCCAATTAGGAAATACTCGCTTGGATATTAACGAACAAGAATTAGCTGCTACAAACAGCATTCGTTTAGGGAAAAAGGAGACTCAACTCTTGACCCTCCTTATCCAGCATGCTAACCAGACCCTCAGTTGTCAACAACTACTAGAGCAAGTCTGGCCAGATGAGCTAGAAGAAAGTGATCACGAGCTCGTTTTTCTCTATATTTCCTACCTACGCCAAAAACTCCAAAGTGTCCAGTCTAGCTTACAAATACTTGGGCCGGCAGAAGGGCCTTTCCAACTGATAGGAGGAGACTAGATGTTTCGAAAACTACGCATCAAGTTTATTGTCACAGCCACTGCTGCCATCGCTCTGATTCTTGCATTTTTTCTGGTCTTGATGAATAGCATCGTCTATACTCAGACAGAGGATAATATCCAAACCGTCCTCTCCATCTTGTCTAAAAATGAAGGCGAACTCCCAATCACAGATGAAATCAAGGAAAGTTTCACCAAAAAGAACATTCAGGAAGGGATTATCTACAATTTTCAGTATTTCTCTGTCAGAGAAAAGGGGAATGACTACACTATTTCTCTGGGCAATGTCCAATCACTGACCGAAGCAGACGTCAGAGATTTTCTCCAGAAAATTCTTAAAAAACAGGAAACCTATGGCACGATTACCCGCAACGGGCGCTACTTCACCTACCAGATTAGTCAGACAGCTTCGGGTAAGCTCCTAGTCTTCTTTGAAGCTACCAACTACATTCGCGAACGGGACACCCTCTTTCAAGTCTCTATCTGGTTATCACTGGCTAGCCTATTTCTCCTTGCTCTGCTCTTTACCTTGATTTCTGGGATTGTTATCCGTCCCTTCGTCAAAAACTATGAGAAACAACGGATGTTTATCACTAATGCAGGTCATGAACTCAAAACACCGCTGGCTATCATCTCAGCCAATACCGAGCTTCAGGAACTCATGGAAGGAGAGACCGAGTGGAGCATCAGTACCAAGGAACAGACCGAGCGTCTCAACCACTTGATTGGAAGACTGATCCGACTTGCTCGGCTCGAGGAGCAAGAAGATATCAAACTAGCTCCTCAAAACATCTCCGTCATCGCTGAAAAGGTCGCCTCAGACTTTGCTCCTCTCTTTACCAAAGAGGATAAAAAATTTGAAAGCCTGATTGAAGCAGATATCATAGAAAAAGTTTCTCAGGAGGAATTTTACGAATTACTCAGTATTTTACTCGATAATGCCCGCAAATACTGTGATCCAGCAGGCACCATCCGTCTAGCTCTCAAACGCAAGGCCTATCTCCTACGCAAGCGCACCTGTATCACTGTGTCTAACGACTACAAGGATGGGCAGCCTGCCAATATTAAACGCTTCTTTGACCGCTTTTATCGCGCCGAAACATCACACAATAACCAAACCACCTCTGGGTATGGCATTGGCCTCTCTATGGCTCAACACCTTGTCAGCCTGTTTAGAGGAAAAATCTTTGTCAGCTATAAAAAGCAGGTGATTACCTTTACAGTCTGGTTGTAAACGTGGAGAGTCTGGTCAGAGTTCATCCAATTACAACATAAGGAGAAGCCAATGGAATTTTTAGTAGCTGAGGAGGGGATTCCTCAAAGCATCGGTTGCGAAGGAGCAACGATAGCATATTATGGGAGTGAGATAGAATTTCATTATGAAACCGTGCCACCACGTGGAGATGATATTTTTTCTGCAAAATTGCCTTTGTTAAATATTCAGCTTCCATTTTGGATGTATGGAAGAAATCTCATATTTTTAGATGCCTATTATTTGCTTGCAGAAACAGTAAAGAAAGGGACTTGGAATCCTATAACAAGTATGCTTATCAATATCCATACAGGAAAATATGCCAGCTTAGATCACTGGTACAACAACATTTCGGTCAAGGAAAAAGAAATCGAGTTAAAAAATGACTACGATGGAAGATCTATGATTCTTAAAAATGTTAATGGGCTTAAGTGGGTTTAGAAATATAAAATGCAAATGTTGGTTTTATATTAAAGGAGAAGAACAATGTCCAAAAAAAGAGTGACCTTACCTAAAAATTTTGATGAACTGATTACAGCAGGAGATATTGAAGCTCTTAAAGCCGTATATGATAAATGTGAGCTTACTGCTCATGACGGCAGATACAGCTTAAATACGGCACTTCATTTTGGAGGTGTTCCTGATGAGCTTGTTATCTGGCTGGTGGAACAGGGTTTAGATGTAAATACTCCTGATTATTATGGGCGTACACCATTATATACACATGCCACTTTGGGGAGAGATACTGTAAAACTGCTATATGAATTAGGCGGAGATATACAAAAAACTGATACATATGGGAGTACACCTCTACATACGGCAGCAAGGTTTTTCCGACCTAAGATAGTCAGTTTTTTGATTGAAAAAGGTGCAGATGTTAATCCCAAAACTGTTATGGGACGAACTCCTTTAGCTGAAGCCCTTGCTACTTGTAGGCAGATTAATATTGCACAGGTAGCAGAAATTGCAGAAATGCTCATAAAGGCGGGCGCTGAGGTAACTCCTGATATGGCAGAAAGAGTCGAACTAATCGGAAAGGATTTTGAATTTCACAGAGAAAACTTTAATAAAGATTACTTGACTGAAACAGAAGCAGGGCTTGAGAGACTCTATGCACTGTTTGATGTAAAGCCTGCTCCGAAACGCAAGGTACATGACGGAGTTTCTCCTATTATTGTAGAAGATGGTCCTTGGCAAAAGCAATACGATGAACTTTGGGAGATGTTGATTCCTTCAAGTGGGCCAGCGAAAACTGTACAAGGCGAAGTGATCCGTATAACAGGGCGCGTACAGGATGAGCTCTATAGAAATGGCGGTGTCAACTGGGATAAACACTACCGGAACATGCTTAAAGCCCTGCCAAATCATTTCGCTTCAGGCACACCGCTTTCCGAAGAAGAACTGGAAGAAACTAAGGAACTGATTTCCAGCATCCGTGCAAAAGGCAGTGATGAAGATACTATAATTGAACGTTTGTGTGAACTTTCAGTTCTCTGGGTAAGCTTAAATCCTAATCCGCTTCCTTTAGGGGAAATAAATTATAACAGATGAGTACATAATCTGTAGGAGACTTAAAATGGTCAAATTAAAAGATATAGGAAATTTTAAATCTGTTCCACAAATTGTAAATGATATTATAAATGGAAATACATCGGCATTAGATGAGTATTTTTCAAAGGGATGGGATATTGAAAAGGGTATAAAAATAGGTAAGTATACCACTTTGTCACCTTTAGACATCGCTTTGATTATGGAAGGTTTTGACTCTCTAAAATGGCTGGTGGAAAAGGGCGTCAATCTGAATGTAAAAGGCAATCCAGCATTTCTGCTTGCCGTAAGGTATTGTGACGAAGCTATTATCAGGTATCTGGTAGAACATGGCGCAAAGGTGAACTGTGTAAATGAGGTAAAAACAGAAGCCTTTGAACAGGCTTTATATGGAAAAAATACGAGAACCTGCCTCTTATCCACGAGTTAGGTCATAGGGTAGAAAAATACGGCGGACAGGCATTTCGCAGTGCGGTTTCAGACAAAAATTATGATGTGCTTGATTTCTTTATAAAGAACGGAGTTAATATTAACTACAATGCCCCTGATACGGTCTATCCTTTTAAACCAACTCCGCTATGTGTAGCCGCTAGGTATGTTGATTTGAAAATGTGTCAATATCTTGTGGAAAATGGAGCAGATGTAACAATAACCGAAAAAGGCGGTATGCGTCCATACAGCATCGCACTTGAAAATGGCGATGAAGAGATGGCTGACTATTTTAAGCAGTTAGAGCCTGAAGAATACCACAGTTTACAAAATAAACTGGATGAACTGAAGCCATTTAAACTGCCTAAGGTGGTCATTGATTTTCTTCAAAGCGAGGAATTACATTTTGAACTTAATGACTGTGATTTTAAATGGATAGAGTTTTTTTCTTTAATCAATACTGTTCCGATGAAAAAAGGCAGACAGAAAGTCCTACGTATTTCTAAACAGACGGGAGGTTATGACCATATCTATATTGTATGGAATCCTAAAACAAAGAAGGTAGCTTCCTATGATATAGAGCATGAAGAGTTGAAAGATATGTGCAGTTTTGCGGAATTTGTAAATGATATGCCAGCATATATGCAACAAATTATTGAAGGAGAGCTGTAATTAACAGACTAAAGGGCGGATGGTATGCAGATAAGGAATGAGATAAAAAAGATAGAAGAGTACATTTGCGAAAACTTTGAAGAATGGGATTTGGATGATCCTGTGGAGGAAGAATATCTGGACGATTATCAGGAGATATCCGGCGCTTCTGAGGAAGAAATAGCAGCATTGGAAGAGAAATTTGAGATAACTCTGCCTGATGATGTAAAAGAGCTTTACAACTATAAAAACGGGAGTAACTATCTCAGTATTCTGCCTTGCCTTGTAGATGAAAGAGACATGGCATTTTGCTTGCTGAGCCTGCAGGCAATCGAAAAAACTAAACACTATTTTCAAAACAGAGACACACTCTTGACTGAATTTCCTGAGTATTTTACAGGTGAAGATATTGAAAAAATGAAAGATAGCAGGATAAAACCCTACCTTTTTAATAAAAGATGGATTCCTTTTGCCGAATATTGTGACAGCTGTTTCCTGATGCTGGATTTTGATCCTGACAAAGAAGGAAAAGAAGGTCAGATTCTTTGCTATATTCATGATCCTGATGAAGTTGTGTATGTCGCAGAAAGTCTTAAAGACCTAATCTTTTCGATCATTAGGGAAATAAAAGCATAGAATGAATGCATTTGTAGGAAAAATGATAATGAGTACACAATTCTCTAACTCAGAAAGTACCAACCTAAAATAAAAGATTTAGAAAGGAGCTGTTTATGGAAAAAATACAAACTTCACAAGAGTGGTTACAGAAATACCAAGAAATAAAACACCTGCTCACTTCGTCTATCAATTATGCAGACTATTTTGATAGGAAAGAAATACAGGGTGCAGAAATTTTTGTTTTGGATATGGGGAAAGTGACTTTCCCTAGCGGAGAAATTCTGGTTCGCGATCCTTTGGTCTGGCTCCGTAGAGAGGAAAAGCCCTACTTACAATCTGTTCCCAAAGGAACATATAGAATAAAAACCTTAGTAGCCAAGTTAGAAGAAGATCACTACAGGTATGTAGCAACGAGAATCCAATTTACAGATCAAGTGCCAGTCATCTACTATGAAGCACTGACTGGTGATGAAGATATAGACACTGTTGAAAAAGACTCTTATTTTGGATTTGCAGTTGACGCAGGTCTGGCAACAATAGTGGACGTTGACACCAAGAATGCCTACTGCGATTTTGAAGACAATTGGTATAAAGAAAATCCTGACAAAAATATCTACGATGATTTCTTTGCAGCAGTTTTTGCCCAAAATGCCATAGACAATCCCCTTTATCAACGTGAGGGCGGGGATTGGATTAATTTTAAAATCCCCAACACTGACCTAAGCATTCCGATGATCCAATCAGGTTTTGGAGACGGAGTCTATCCCGTCTACTTTGGCTATGATAAGGATAATCGGCTTTGTGATTTAGTTGTCGAATATATTTACCTAGGATAGAGAGGTGTAACCATGTCACTAGAAAAAGTCTATGATTATTTTCATCATTATGATTCTAAAACCTACCAAGTTGTAGCCTGCATGGGAAATGAACCCTCCGAACAGGATATAGAAGATTTTGAAAAACTGTATCAAATCAGTCTTCCAGACGACTTTAGAGAATTTACCATGTCACCCCTAGGCGGACTCTATATGGAAGTTAGGGAGGAACTGTGGCCAAGAGCCAAAGCATTTGATGTCGCCCCATTTTGGACATTCTGTCGTGGTATTAAGGTTTACGGTATTGCAAATGAGATACCTGATTTTCTAGACATTCGACTGAAGACCAAAGAATTACATGAACTAGGCTTTGTAGATTATATCCCTTTTCTGTCTATCATCGGTGATGGAGATATGATTTTCTGCTTTGATAAAAATAATCACATTGTCGCCTTAGATTGGTATAGTAGTGGAGAGGCTGAAGAGCTTGATAGTGACTTTTCAGATCTTTTGCTCAAGCAAATCCAAGAACTGGAGGAGCGTAAAAACAGAATGTTAGAGAGAATCGAGAAACAGAAAAAAGAAAAATAAGCCATGTACTGACCAAACTGCCTCTAAGGTCAATACAACAGCACGGAACTCAAAAGAGCTAGAAACCAGCTCTTCTTTTTATTTTACAACAAGCTCGTAGCGAGTTTTGCTGGTGAAAGTTTCCCCTGCTTTGAGAATGACTTGGTCTTTGAGGTCGCTGTGAATGGCATCTGGTAAAGCTTGCGCTTCAAGGGCAATACCATTGTGTTGCACCATTGGCTGGCCTCCGATGATGACACTCTCATCCACAAAGTTTGCTGTGTAGACCACAAAGCAAGGGGCCTCTGTCTTGAACAGCAGGAAACGACCTGAGTTTTGGTCATAAAGGAAACCAGCATTGTCATGACCGGCAGGAAGGGCAAATGGGTGATCCAAACCAGATACCAACTGGATTTGCTCATCTTCCTCTTCAAAGATGTCCTTCAACAAAGCTCCATTGTAGATATGTTTCACTACATCACGAGTAGCATCTGGAGTCTTAGCCGGAACTCCGTCTGGAGCGATTGGGTAAATGCCCTCCGTATTTAGTTGGAAGACATGGCGGTCAATTGTCTGCGTGAAATCACCAGACAAGTTGAAGTAGCTGTGATTAGTGGGATTGACAAGCGTATCCTGATCTGTCGTCACCTTATAGCTGACTTCGTAAGCACCAGTTTCTTCCAAATGATAGCTGATCCATATCTTGAGATTACCAGGGAATCCTCCTGTCCCATCTGTACGCTCTGTGTAGAGGGTCAAGCCATGGGCGCTCACCTCTACCAATTCAAACAAGCTTGAATCCCAACCTGTTGAACCACTGTGGTTACAGTTGCTGGCATTGTTGACTTCAAGATTATAGGTCTGGCCATTAAGCTCAAATGTCGCACCTGCAATACGGCCCGCTACAGGACCTACACTTGCTCCATGCTTGGGACTATTGCCTACATAGCTATCAAAATCATCAAAGCCCAAGATAACATTGGCAAAATTTCCAGCCTTGTCAGGTGTGACATAGCGCAAGATGGTCGCACCATAGGTCATGATTTCTAGTTGGTAGCCACTGTCAGTCTCAAAGCGATAGGCCAAGACATCCTTACCCTCATGATTTCCAAATACACGCTCTGTGTATGCTTTCATTTTTGTCTCCTTTAATCCATTTCTCTTAAGTAAACAAACCATAGAAAGTGTATTCACCATCTATGGTTGTAGTTTTTATTTTCAGAATCCTTTGTCACAAAACCTTAAGTATTTTCTTAACAAAAGGGGGTTCTTCTATTCTTGTTTTATGCCTCCACACGTTCAGTCCATGAAGTCGCTGTTGTTTGAAGAACCTTGTTGAGTTCGTCAATGTTCTCAAATCCAGTTGTGCGTAGCCATTCACGAGCTGCTGCTTCACCGTCTTTGATGTAGGCTTCAACTGATCCAGCCCATGTTGCACGTCCACAAAGAACACCATTGAAGTTTGCGCCTGATTCGTGGGCAAAGACAAGCGTTTCTTGGAAGAGTTTAGCTGACACACCTGCACTCAAGTAGATGTATGGCAAATTAGTTGCTTCATCTTGTGCTTTGAAGAAGGCTGCTGCTTCTTCACGAGTATGAACGATTTCACCATCGCCAAAGCCTTCAACGTATTTCACATTGACTGGAACTTCTACTTTCAAGACATCGATGTTAAAGCGTGGGTCTGAGAAGACCTTCATAGCACCAATAACCTTGTGTGGTTTCACTTTTGCGTATTCAGCAGAGCCAGCGTCAGCAATTTTTTCATCGTAAGCAAGGATTTCAAGGAAGAATGGAATGTCTTCCGCCACACACTCAGAGCCGATACGTTCGATGTAGGCTTGTTTTTGTTGGTTGAGTTCGTCAGAGCTGTCTACGTCATAGTAAAGCAAGAACTTAACAGCATCCGCACCTTGTTCTTTGATGCGTTTGGCAGACCAAACATCCAAGCAGTCAGGCAAGCGTTTAGTGCTAGTTGTGTCATAACCTGTTTTCTCATAAGCAAGGAGAAGACCAGCATTTGGTGCAAGGGCTTTTGTAGCTGGGAGACCATACTCAGGGTCAAGAAGCATAGATGAAGCGTATTTTGTCAATTCATCTGCAACCAAGACCTTGAGTTCTTCCATTTGAGCCACAGTTGGTTCCTCTGTTTGGTATTGAGCCATGAGACGTTTCAAAGCACCACGTTGGTCAAAGGCAAGAGCTGAGATAATGCCGTTCTCGTCAGAGAGTTTTTGTAAGCAAGCTACTTTTTTGAGACTTAATTGTAATTTACTCATAGACACTTCCTTATTTTTGATAGTCATGAATGATCACACCTTGTACCACACGGTTTACTGTACCTGTAGGAGACGGTGTATCTGGTTTATTTTCTACCTTGAGTGAAGTCAGTAAGGCAAAGAGTTGGGCATATACGATGTAAGGGAAGACACGGTAAATATCATTCAAGACAACACCACAGCCAAGGGCTACTTCTTTGACATTTTCAAGACCAAAGGCTTGATCACTCAAAAGCACAACACGACGAGCAATCTGATCACCAGCCACTTCACGAACCAAGTCCAAATCGTACTTGCGAGTGTAATCTGTCGTTGTGCCAAAGACCAAAACAACGGTATCTTCGTTGATCAATGATTTTGGACCGTGACGGAAGCCAACGGGGCTTTCATACATGGTCGCCACTTGACCAGCTGTTAGTTCCAAAATCTTGAGCTGAGCTTCATGAGCAAGTCCAAAGAAAGGACCAGCGCCTAGGTAGATAACACGGTTAAAGTCGAGGTCAACCAGCTCTTTAACATCTGCTGCATTTTCTAGAACCTTACGCGCAAGGCTAGTCACAACTTCAAAACGTTGAGCTTTCACAGCAAATTCTGTAGGATCAAAGACCAAGAGAGCTGTTAGCATCATAGACGTAAAGCTAGAAGTCATGGCAAATCCAGCGTCATTGGAAGCGGCTGGTTGCAAGAGCAAAAGATTGCGGTCATCGCCATGGGCTTGAAGCGCCAATTTCCCTTCTGCAGCACATGTAATGGTCACTTGATAGAGGTCGTCAACCAAGGCTTTAGCCAAATCAACAGTCGCCACACTTTCAGGTGAATTCCCACTACGAGCAAAGGAAACAAGGACAGTCGCCACATCTTTTTTCAGATAGGTTTCTGGATTGGCTACGATATCTGTTGTCGCAATGGCGTTGAAATTCCATTTGCGTTCGTCATAGACTTCCTTAAAGTAAGGCACCAAGGTATCTCCCACATAAGCAGAAGTACCAGCACCCGTCAAGATAACCTTGATATAGTCATGTTTATCAGCGATCCCTTGCAGAAAGGCTGCAATTTCTTCCCGTTTTGCTTGATAGGCTTCAAAAGCTTCTTTCCATACGTCCGGTTGTTGGTAGATTTCACGAGTCGTGATTTCTGCACCCAGTTCAAGTAATTCTTCTTTTGTGTAATTTAGCATAGAGTTCCTCTAATCTATTATTGTTTCATTCCTATTGAAAATATGGGAATGGGAGTGACTCCCATTCCCATGTATATTCTATACAAGCTGTTCTAACGATTTTCACGTTGTCACATCGTATTGAATTGAGTTCCAACTAAAATCTTGGGGAAAAAGACCGATTATCGTCGGAGCATCGCTCCATCCTCCTCTCGCCCATTTTCCCTGTGATTTTCACGTTGTCACGTCTTATTCATCTTCGTCATCATCGAAGCCAGCTAACAGGTCGTTGACTTTTACGATGCTTTCTGCAGCACGGCTCTTGTAGTCCGCATCTGCACCTGTAAGGCTCGCATTGATAAATTCAATCACCATTGGAAGATTCATCCCTGCGTAGAGTTCAATGTCGCGACCTTCCATGATCAAACGGCTTACCACGTTACATGGTGTACCACCGAGAAGGTCCGCAAAGACTAGGAAATCATCCAATCCTTCGATAGCAGCTTCAAATTTTGCAGTAAATTCTTCTGGACCATCTTCTGGAAGAAGAGCCACTGCACGAATGTTGTCCTGTGGACCCATGATCATTTCTGTGCTACCTTTAAGTTCTTCACAGAAACGACCATGACTCACCAAAATTAATGATTTACTCATAAATTATGCGCCCATTCCAAGCAAGAATTTACCGATGAATGAAAGACCTACAGCAAGAACGATAATGATACCGATCGCTTTAGTAGAGTTCATACCTTTCTTACCAAGCAACCAGAAGATAAAGGCAGTAAAGATTGCTGGAAGCAAACGTGGGAAGATTGAGTTCAAGATGTCTTGGAAGTCAATCATCTTTTCACCGATTGGCAATTTGTAAGAAATCTCAAAGTTGATCATTGTTGCTACAAGAGCACCCATCATGAAGACACCAAGTACAGATGCAGCGTCAATCAAAGCTGTCAAGGTACTTTGCATGTTGTTGATAAGGTTAACCCCTTCTTTATAGGCAAATTCCAATTGTTTCCAACGGAAGATGTCATAAGCAACTGCAACTGCGATCCAAAGGAAGATACCCCATGGTTGGCCAGCGATCGCCATAGTTGCTGCGATAGATCCCATGATAGCAGGCACAAGTGAACCAAAGATAGTATCTCCAAGAGGAGCGAATGGTCCCATCAAACCTGTCTTGATACCGTTAACGGCGTCTTTTGCACCCACACCATCTTTTTCTTCCATGGCAAGGTCAAAACCAGCGATAATGGTATGGAAGAATGGTGAGGTATTGAAGAATTGAGTATGAACTTTCATCATTTCTTTCAATTCAGGAGTGCCATCCCCATACATTTTACGCAACTGAGGCAAGATCATGTAAAGGTAACCAGAAGCTTGCATACGTTCGTAGTTCCAACCTAATTGGAAAGTAAACAAGCTACGTTTGTTGATTTGATTAAAATCTTCTTTTGTAAGTTTGTAATTAGAATTCGTCATCTTCGATTTCCCCACTTTCTGATGGTGTAGAAGGTGCTGCTACAGCTACTTTTTGGCTATTTTTGAAGTGAAGCACTGCTAGGAAGATACCTACGATAGAGATACCAATCATAGACAATCCTTTGAAGTTGTTAGCAAAGCCAATCTTTTCAGCAACATCAGCAGGAAGAGTACCAAGGATACCCGCAACAGCGCCACCAAGACCTGTTACATATGAGTAAAGAACAGTCAACATAGCTGTCAAACCGAATCCCATTGCAAGGTAGTGAAGGTTACGTTTAACTGGAAGGTAACGAAGCAAGATTGCAAATCCAAGACCTGGAAGCATACGACCTGCAAGTGTCAAACCGTCTGCAACCCATTGGTATTCTTTAACAAGGTCTACTACTGATTGTACGAAAGCACCACCAAAAGCAAGAGCGAAGAATACTGGAAGGGCACGTGAAAGAGCCCATGGAAGCGCACCAAGTAGGTAGTTGCGTTCGATACCTTTGTAGTCAAAGCGTTCGATCGCAGCATCAATACGGTGCGCAAAGAAAGTAGTTGTCATACGTCCAAGAACGTCGAAGTATGTCAAAAGTGCTGCTACTGGTACAGCGATTGTTGTAATCGCAAGATCTGTATCAATACCTTGAGAGATAGAGAATGCTGTTGCAAGAACCGCACCAGAAGTTGCGTCGATACGAGAAGCACCACCGAAGGTACCAACCCCGAGAACGAACAACTGCAAGCTACCACCGATAAACAAACCAGTTGTCACATCTCCCATGATCAAACCAGTAATGAAACCAGCGAATACAGGGGAACCTGCAGATGAAACGATTGTCAACTCATCACAGATTTGATAAGCTGAGTACAAAGTGAGAAGTAAAATTTGCCACCATTGTATCATAACAATGACCTCCTAAAAATTTTTTCCTATTTTAATAAGCTCAAAAAGTCTGAAACTGGATCATTTGGGACCATTTGAGCAGTGAGTTTCACACCTTTTTCTGCTAGTTTGTGGAAATCTTCCACATCCTTGTCTACCACGTTGATAGAACGTGTGATAGAGCGAGTTTCTGGTGTTTGAGACATATTGCCGACGTTGAGTGTTTCAAGCGGAACACCTGCTTCGACCAAACCAAGGAAACGGTCTGGTTTACGTGCAACGATAAAGAGACGTTGGCTATCGTATTTACCAGCAAGGATATTCGCTGCTGCTTTCTCAACTGGCAAGATACTGAGTTTCACACCTGGTGGTGTCGCAAGTTTCAAACCACTCTTTTCAATATCGTTGTTAACGACTTCATCGTCTACAACCATAATGCGCGAAACGTTTAGTTTCCCAGCCCAAAGATTGGCTACTTGACCGTGGATCAAACGTCCATCGATACGGCATCCTACAATTGTCATAAGTTTTCCCCCTTTATGTGTTTTAGTGTAGGTTTACGAGTTAAATGAATCTCTTCTTTATATTCACCTTCAGTTTCAAAGATGATGATGCGGTTAGCACCTTCCTTGAGATAACTATGAGGGATATAAAGTGAGAGGGTCGGGCCGACATTCCAGAAACGTCCTAGGTGACGCCCGTTGACAAAGGCAACTCCCTTACCAAACTCAGACAAGTCTAAGTAGGTATCCTTCGGCTCTTCAACAGTAAAGTCGAAAGCGTAAAAGGCTGGTTGTCCTTCTGTCCATCCTTTTGAAAAATCAATTTTCTCAGGATTATCCAATGGTAGTGGATATTGTTCCCAATTCAGTAAGAAATGTAGATCCTTGCAGACACCTGTACGAATTCCTTTACGCTGCGTATCTGCCAAGAACTTATGTCCGTAGTTGACACGCCCCATATTTTCAATCAGGATGTCAATCTCTGAAAAGCCTTCTCGGTTGCCCTGACAGTAGATATCTTCACCAATCTCTGTCTGGTATTGAGTAGCAATCCATTGACCATCTACAAAAAGTTGAGCTCGGTCACGTCCATCGATGATACGGAGGCGTTCCTCTTCTGCATCCCAACTTGCCTCAGTGCGGTAGAGAAGGTAGCCATAACTTTGACCAAGTTCTTCCATCGCTTTTGGATAGAGGCTTTCAGTAGGACTAGAGAGACTGTCCAGAGTTTCAAACAAGGAAACTTTTTCGACTAGTGGAATGGATTCCATTTCCATGCTTTCCTTATAGAGTGGTTCCAACTGTGGATACTCTGGGAAGTGTGTTGCCATCATCTTCTTGACTGCTAAGTATTTAGCAGTTGGATTTCCTTCTTCATCGAGAAGGGCATCATAATCATAAGATGTAACTTGAGGCAAGTCCAAAGTTCCTCGAGCCGAGCAACCATTCATGAAACCAAAGTTTGTCCCTCCATGGAACATATAAAGGTTAATCGAACCTTGCTCCAAAACCTCTCGAACAGCTTCTGCCAATTCTTTAGGATCCCGTGTGATGATAGGTTCTTTCCAACGGTTGAACCAGCCATCCCAGAATTCCATACACATGAGTGGCCATTTCTTGCCATACTCATCAAAGAATTCCTGCATCTGTGAAAAGTTGTACGGAGCTTTAGAACCGAAGTTTCCTGTCACAAAGAGGTCGTCTTCGATCAAGGTTCCGGCTTTCAGAGTAGCCCTCCATGGACCATCTGAAGTAAAGAGTGGGCAATCAATCCCTCGGTCTTCCATCAATTTCCGAATGGCTCGTAGATAAGACTTATCTTCTCCATAAGAGCCATATTCATTTTCGACTTGCATCATGAGAATGTTTCCGCCATTATCCAACAAGCGAGGTACAAGCCTTGGCAATAATTGGTCATAATAGCGAGCAACAGCCTCTATGTAGGCTGGGTCGGACGAGCGGATTCGCATGTCCTTGGTCAAGAGCCAAGCCGGCAAGCCACCAAATTCCCATTCTGCACAGATAAATGGAGACGGGCGTACAATAGCATAGAGACCCAGATCTTGTGCAATTTGAAGAAATCTCTCCAAATTTCTGGCACCTTCAAAATCAAACTCCCCTTCAACAGGTTCGTGTAAATTCCAAGCCACATAGGTCTCGACTGTATTAAAGCCAAGCGCCTTTAAGTTATAGAGAGAATGATACCAATCCTCTGCTGGAATCCTAAAATAATGAATGGCGCCGGACAAAATCTTGAACGGTTTTTCGTCTAAATAGAAATCGTCCTCAATTTTAAATCTTGTCATGTTATTACCTCTGACGAATTAAGTTTGCGCTTTCATTTATTATAATATTAACTATAATCAAATCTTTTGCATTTGTCAATAGGTTTTAGAAAATTCTTTAAAATTTTTCTATTTTTTTACTTCTTTTTTACCAAAATTATCTAAAAAATAGCATGAAATGAGGGCTTTTGCATGACCTCTGTTTTAATGGCGCTTTTATATATGTGCAAAATAATATTTTTAATGTATTATGTTATTTTTTCATCTAAATGCTACTATTTTCTTTGTGTTTGTGGTAAAATCAAAGAAGGAGAAAGAAAAAAATTGAGGTGCAATTATGGCTATTCCAAAATACCAATATATTAAAGACGAACTCAAGAATAAAATCATCTCAGGTCAATTTGCGAGTGGAGACAAGTTTTATACTGAAGCAGAGTTGATCGCCATGTATGATGTCAGTTCTATCACAGTTGTTCGTGCCTTGAACGACCTTGCCAAAGATGGCTATATTGTCCGCCAACAAGGAAAAGGAACTTTTGTTTCACGCGCTCGTAAGCACAAACTCGTTGAGTTTTCAGATGTGGAAATTTTTGAAACAAAGGACGATAAGGTAACTGTCCTTTCTATCGAACGTGGAAATAAGCTTGAATATTTGGAAAAACTTGGTTTGCGTGGAGACCAGTTCTACTACAAGATCGAACGGACACGTCAAACTAACGGTGTGACCTATATCTACCACACTTCTTATATTCCCGAACAATATATCAATGCCAACTATCCAAATCTTGACTATTATAGTTCTATCTATAAACGTTTCAAATTGGATTACCGCATTCACATGACTGATGAGCATTTTGAGGAAATCAACGAAATCGCATTCCCAACACCCGAGCATGCTGCTTCTACGTTGGGAATTGATACACAATTTCCAACTGTCTTCCAAACAAAGACGACAAAACTTGAGGCCACTGGCCAAGTCCTTGCCTATAGTGAAACTTATAAGCGAGCTGACTACTACAAAATCAAATTCATCTCGTGTGATCGAGGTCATTAAGAAAAAGCTTGAGCCTAGCTCAGGCTTTTTCTATGTTCATTATAGCATGCACCATTTAGTATGAACATATGACGAAGGGTAATTCTTTAATTAGTAGTGCTTTTACTAAAAACAAGTTAAATATTAGCTAGATTTTCCTTGTTTTTAGTTTTTTGACAATTTTTTCCTAAATCTTATGATTTCCTCCATTTATTATAGTTCTTTCATAAAGCCGCTTGACTTTTTATATCTTAGATAATAAAATAAAAACAGTTTTGTGTAAACGCTATCATACAATATAATAACAGGGAGGTTTTATCATGAAACTAGAAAAGAAACAGCGCTTCTCCATTCGTAAGTACGCGATTGGAGCAGCTTCTGTACTCATAGGATTTGCTTTTGGTACCCAAGTCGTGTCTGCTGACAGCGTCACTCCAACACCAGAAAATCCAAGCGCAGCTCAGACTGCTCAAGGAGAATCACAGACAGCTGAGACATCAGTTGAAAGCAAGCTTGAAGAAAGAGTTGAAGCAAAGGGAGCTTCAGCCACAATCGCTCCAACAGTCGAAAAAACTGAATCCCCAGCAGTTGCAGAAAAAATTGACGAGACTCCAGTCATTGAAAAAGCTACTCCTGTTTCAGAAGAAAACTCAGAACCAGTAAAAGCCGACGAAGACAAGAAAAATGAAACCGTCACACCTGCAGTAACCGCTCCGAGCACTGAACGAGCAAGTCAAGTAAATGAAAAACTGGCAAAAAGAAAAATGATCTCAATCGATGCTGGACGCAAGTACTTCTCACCTGAGCAACTCAAGGAAATCATCGACAAAGCTAAACACTACGGCTATACTGACCTCCATCTCTTAGTCGGAAATGATGGCATGCGTTTCATGCTGGACGACATGACAATCAAAGCCAATGGAAAAACCTATGCCAGTGAAGATGTCAAACGTGCTCTCGAAAGCGGAACTGATGCCTACTACAAGGATCCAAACGGCAACCATTTGACAGAGAGTCAAATGACGGATTTGATTAACTATGCCAAAGATAAAGGTATCGGACTAATCCCAACAGTCAACAGCCCTGGCCACATGGATGCGATTTTGCATGCCATGAAAGAACTAGGCATCCAAAAACCAAACTTTACCTACTTTGATAAGGAATCTGCTCGTACCGTTGACCTTGATAACAAAGAAGCAGTTGCATTTACCAAGGCTCTGATTGACAAGTATGCCGCTTACTTCGCTGGCAAATCTGATATTTTTAACATCGGACTGGACGAGTACGCCAATGATGCTACAGATGCTAAAGGCTGGAGCGTTCTTCAAGCTGATAAATACTATCCAAATGAAGGATACCCTGTAGGAGGATATGAAAAATTTATCGCCTACGCTAATGACCTTGCTCACATCGTCAAATCTCACGGCCTCAAACCGATGGCCTTCAACGATGGTATCTACTACAATAGTGATACTAGCTTTGGTACTTTTGACAAAGACATCATCGTTTCAATGTGGACTGGTGGATGGGGCGGATACGACGTCGCTTCTTCTAAACTTCTAGTTGAAAAAGGCCACCAAATCCTTAACACCAACGATGCTTGGTACTATGTTCTAGGACGAAATGCAGATGGTCAAGGCTGGTACAACCTCGACCAAGGACTCAGTGGTATCAAGAACACTCCAATTACTTCTATACCAAAATCTGAAGGAGCAGATATTCCATTCATCGGGGGTATGGTAGCTGCTTGGGCGGACACCCCATCTGCACGCTATTCACCATCACGCCTCTTCAAACTTATGCGTAGCTTCGCAAATGCCAATGCTGAATACTTTGCTGCCGACTATGAGTCTGCTGAGCAAGCCCTTAAAGAAGTACCAACAGACCTTAACCGCTATACTGCAGAAAGTATCGCAGCTGTAAAAGAAGCTGAAAAAACCATTCGCTCACTCGATAGCAACCTCAGCCGTGCCCAACAAGACACCATTGATCAAGCAATCGCGAAACTCCAAGAAGCTGTCAGCAATTTGACCTTCACACCAGAAGCTCAAAAAGAAGAAGACGCGAAACGCGAAGTTGAAAAACTTGCCAAAAACAAGGTAATCTCCATCGATGCTGGACGTAAGTACTTCACGCTCGACCAACTCAAACGCATCGTAGACAAGGCGAGCGAGCTCGGCTACTCTGATGTGCATCTTCTCCTAGGAAATGACGGACTTCGCTTCCTCCTTGATGACATGACCATCACAGCTAACGGAAAAACTTATGCAAGTGACGATGTCAAGAAGGCCATCATCGAAGGAACAAAAGCTTACTACGATGATCCAAACGGAACCACTCTTAGTCAAGCTGAAATCACTGAATTGATCGAGTACGCAAAATCAAAAGGCCTCGGACTCATCCCTGCGATCAACAGCCCTGGCCACATGGATGCCATGCTCGTCGCTATGGAAAAATTGGGTATCCAAAATCCTCAAGCCTACTTTGATAAGGTTTCAAAAACGACCATGGACCTTGAAAACGAAGAAGCTATGAACTTTACAAAAGCCCTCATCGGTAAGTACATGGACTTCTTTGCAGGCAAGACTAAGATCTTTAACTACGGTACAGACGAATACGCCAATGACGCTACCAACGCTCAAGGCTGGTATTATCTGAAATACTACAATCTCTATGGCAAGTTTGCTGAGTACTCTAACACCCTTGCTGCCATGGCCAAAGAAAGAGGCCTTCAACCAATGGCCTTCAACGATGGTTTCTACTACGAGGACAAGGACGATGTTGAGTTTGACAAGGATGTCATCATCTCTTACTGGTCTAAGGGATGGTGGGGTTACAACCTTGCAACGCCTCAGTACCTAGCAAGCAAAGGCTATAAACTCCTCAACACTAACGGAGACTGGTACTACGTGCTAGGTAATCACAAACCAGACGAAGCCTACCCACTATCAAAAGCACTTGAAAACTCTGGCAAAGTACCATTTAACCAGCTTGCATCTACCAAATATCCTGAGGTAGACCTTCCAACCGTCGGAAGCATGCTTGCTATCTGGGCAGACAAACCAAGTGCTGAGTACAAGGAAGAAGAAATCTTTGAACTCATGACTGCCTTTGCAGACCACAACAAAGACTACTTCCGCGCTGACTACAATGCTCTCCGTGAGGAGCTTGCTCAAATCCCTACTAACTTGGAAGGATACAGCAAAGAAAGTCTCGATGCCCTAAATGCAGCTAAAGAAGCTCTCAACTACAACCTCAACCGCAGCAAACAAGCCGAGTTAGACGCTCTCGTAGCCAAGCTCAAAGCAGCCCGCCTAGGCCTCAAACCAGCGGCAA
Source organism: Streptococcus oralis (assembly GCF_016028255.1). Lineage (NCBI taxonomy): Bacteria > Bacillati > Bacillota > Bacilli > Lactobacillales > Streptococcaceae > Streptococcus > Streptococcus oralis. The sequence continues at coordinate 498,089 of NZ_CP065707.1, read as the reverse complement.
CTCACTCAGGAAGCCTCGATGAAAACGAACTAGCTGCCAACGTTGAAACCAAACCGGAACTCATCACAAGAGCAGAAAAGATTCCATTTGAAGTTATCAAGAAGGAAAATCCGAACCTCCCAGCTAAGCAAGAAAAGATTGTCACACCAGGTGTAGAGGGTGAACGCACTCATTACATCTCTGTCCTTACTGAAAATGGTAAACAAACAGAAACCGTTCTAGATAGCCAAGTAACCAAAGAACCTGTGACCCAAGTGGTTGAAATCGGTGCCCCTATTACTCACAAAGGGGATGAAAGTGGTCTTGCTTCAGCTGCCGAAGCGAAACCGAGACTAGATATCCAAGAGGAAGAGATTCCGTTCACTACTGTGACACGTGAAAATCCACTCTTACTCAAAGGGAAGACTCAAGTTGTTACTAAAGGCGCTAACGGTCGTCGCAGTCATTACTACTCTGTCAGCACTACTGCTGACGGTAAGGAAGTGAAAACTCTTGTAGATAGCCTTGTAACCCAAGAAGCAGTGACCCAAGTTATTGAAGTCGGAACCCTTGTAACCCATGTAGGGGACGAACACGGTCTTGCTCCAGCCGCAGAAACAAAACCTAGACTGGACATCCAAGAGGAAGAAATTCCATTTACTACTGTGACACGTGAAAATCCTCAATTACCAAAAGGACAAACACAAGTTGTTACTAAAGGAGCTAACGGCCACCGTACTGCCTTCTACTCTGTAAGTACTACTGCTGATGGAAAAGAAGAAAGAACTCTTGTCAATAGCGTGGTAACACAGGAAGCGGTCACTCAGGTTGTCGAAGTCGGAACTGCCGTTGAGAAAGCTGAGCAAACTGCACCAACTACTGTCAAAGCACATGAAAAACAACTCCCTGCAACAGGCAGCCAAGATTCTGCAGGCTTGGTCGCAGCAGGACTCATGGCGACTCTAGCAGCCTACGGACTGACTAAGAGAAAAGAAGACTAAGATTCTTCTAAGAGAATACGAAAAAGCGAGATTGAATCTCGCTTTTTTTTGTGATTAGTCACCCAGTCCGATACGTTCGAAGATATCATCCACTCGTTTGGTATAGTATGCCGGGTTGAAGATTTCATCGATTTCATCTTGAGTGAGGCGAGAAGTTACCTCTGGATCTGCTTCGAGAAGTGGTTTAAAGTCTACTTGATTGTCCCAAGAGTAGGCTGTTTTCGGTTGAACAAGGTCGTAAGCTTGCTCACGCGTCATACCTTTTTCAATCAAAGTCAACATGGCACGTTGGCTAAAGATCAGACCAAAAGTCGAGTTCATGTTGCGGATCATGTTTTCTGGGAAGACTGTCAAGTTCTTGACGATATTCCCAAAACGGTTGAGCATATAGTCAATCAAAATAGTCGTATCTGGTGTGATAATACGCTCAGCTGATGAGTGAGAAATATCACGTTCGTGCCAAAGAGCAACATTTTCATAAGCTGTCACCATGTGACCACGGATAACACGCGCAAGACCTGTCATATTTTCAGAACCGATAGGGTTGCGTTTGTGAGGCATTGCTGAAGAACCTTTTTGACCTTTGGCAAAGAACTCTTCCACTTCGCGTTGCTCAGACTTTTGCAAACCACGGATTTCAGTCGCCATACGCTCAATTGAAGTCGCGATGCTAGCAAGAACTGCAAAGTACTCAGCGTGAAGGTCACGAGGAAGGACCTGTGTAGAGATTTCTTGGGCACGGATACCAAGCTTGTCGCAGACGTATTTTTCAACGAATGGAGGGATGTTGGCAAAGTTCCCAACCGCACCAGAAATCTTACCAGCTTCCACACCAGCAGCCGCATGCTCGAAACGCTCGATATTGCGCTTCATTTCGCTGTACCAAGTCGCCAATTTTAGACCAAAGGTTGTCGGCTCAGCGTGCACACCATGGGTACGACCCATCATGATGGTGAACTTGTGCTCCTTAGCCTTGTCAGCGATAATATTGAGGAAATTTTCAAGGTCACGACGGATGATGTCGTTGGCTTGTTTGTAGAGGTAACCGTAGGCCGTATCCACCACGTCGGTAGAGGTCAAGCCGTAGTGCACCCACTTACGCTCTTCGCCAAGAGTCTCAGAAACCGCACGTGTGAAGGCCACCACATCGTGGCGAGTCTCCTGCTCGATTTCCAAAATGCGGTCGATGTCAAAGTCCGCCTTCTCGCGAATCAAAGCCACATCTTCCTTAGGGATTTCCCCCAACTCAGCCCATGCCTCGTCAGCCAAGATTTCCACCTCAAGCCAAGCACGGTATTTATTTTCTTCACTCCAAATGTTCGCCATCTCTGGGCGGCTATATCTTTCAATCATGTTTAAGATATTAAGGGCGTTAAGCGGACACAGTCAAAATAGGAGTTTAGACTAAGAAGCGTCAGCTTCTAGGAAAACTATCTTTTTGACCAAATCCGTACCCCGTATTCAGTTTTAAAGGATACGGAGCCCTTATTCCTTTCTATATTTTTAGTTTATTTTGAGCGTTTAAATAACTGTTGAAAATTTTAATTTATTTTCTTAAGACCAAGTACCTTTGCCAAAAGTGAATCAATATCCCAAGAGATACTTAAATCCACAATAATTTCACCATCAATGACTCTAAACTTTTGAATAATATCATCATTAAAATCTAACCACAAACTACGATTTGATTCTATTTTGTTTCTTGCAAAATCTTTAAAATTTTCAAATTGATGTTCATTTGCAAATATAAATCTGATAGTTTCATCATCAAGATAATCATATGACACATCCCACCTGTTTGCAAGCTCTTGGCAAATCAATTTAATATTTTCAGATTGTTTTTTATCGAATGCAGTATCTCTTCTATACAAAAATGACTCTGTCTCATTGCCAGCTACCGCTCTATCCCAATTTATCAAAATATTGTCTTCTAATTCACTCTGTTCAATACCCAGTTCTAATAAAAATATCCTTAACCAAAGTATTGGTGCATCTTCTATGTGGTAAAACAGATTATCATACATCCATTTTTCATCTTCAATTTGTGTTAGAATCTCTTCAGCATGATAATCTAGACATGCTGAAAAATATTTTTTTATTTGTCCATAAATCCTACCTGAAATCATATATATATTGAGAACTGCCTCTAATCTATCATGAAGACCTTTATACTCACTTTCGTTTAGAAATGAAAGTCTTGGCCCCTCTGGATATGCAGTTTCATAAATAAATTTTTTTCGACAAACATCCAAAATTTTATAACCAGCAGCTAAATTTTTTAAATAAGGAGAAACACTAAAACTAATGTTTTTATGATAATTTAACTCATACTGTTTAGTGATATCATCATCTAGCTTAAATTTAGTCGCAAAATAAACATCTTTACTAGCTTGACTTAAAATACTTCCTAGTTCTTCTGGAGATAAATCTTCTGGAGATCCGTCCGTCAAATCACAACTAAGGTAATCTAAGTCTTCAAACAGAGTTTCTCTAGCCTCTTTCAACAAACTTAAAGCACAATTGATACCTATTCTTTTTTCAGCATCTTGCCTTAACATCTTTTTGACTATATTGTCAAGTTCAAATAAAAACGGATACTCATCACTTATTAACCGAGGATTGTCACCGTGAGCGACTCTCTTAGTAAAGCACTCATTAATAATTAGTCCAAATGAATAAATGTCTGCTGCTTGAGTCACATTTTGAGCATTACCTTTAATATATTGTTCAGGAGCCAGATATACTCTGTTATTTAACAAATCATTTTTCTTAGTTAGATTAGAATCCTTAAAATGTGCAATACCAAAATCCGTTAAAACTAAATGTCCGTCATCTGCCGCAACCAATACGTTTTCTGGCTTTAAATCCCGGTGTATAATACCTTTGCTATGAATGTACTTTAAAGCTTCTCCCAGTTCAATGATAATGTTAAAAATCTGCTCATAATCTAATAATTGGGGAATGATCTTTTTTAAATCATTTTCATAGAATGGCATAACACTGTACTGAACTTCTCCACCATCAATCAATAATTCTCCATAAATAGGTTTTATAATATTGTGATGATTTAATTTTTGAACACTTTCAATTTCCTGTTTATATCTTTTAATTCTATCCGTTCTTAAATCTTTAATAACTTTGATAGCATAAAGATTTTGTCCTTTTTCTGCTTTGTATACAGTACCTTCGCCACCTTCTTTTGGATCTTCATCACTAACAGTATAACCAAGATTTAAAAATTCTTTTTGTAATTTTTTTAATTTCACCATTTATTCAAACCCTTATTTTTCAATCCACACAGATGGATAGCGATCTAATGTATTCAAATATGTATACAGCGGTAAATCATAAATTACTGCAATCCTATCCCTTTCGACGAAAATAAAAAATACGTTAATCCATAAAAACTAAATTTATTCAATACTTTCTATTTACTGACAATATAGTCACAAATATGAATATTTTTAGCAACTTCAGGATAGTCTACCCCAAAATACTTTCGATTGATACTACAATATCCTTTGCCATCAACTTTATAAATATACTTACACACTTCTCCTGAAAGTGTTGTAAAGAATAAAGTGATCGTCTCTGGAACGTGATTAAAATTAGGCTTGTTACCTAAGATATGTTGATGTATCTCTTCTTGATGTGCTTTCGAGATTACATATAATCTTTGCTCCGCATTTAATTTTGGTATCAGCTCACCGTCCAAACTTTCCCCAAATAAGATGCGAATATTAAATATAGGTTGATTGTTAACAATTTCAAGAGATAAAATTTTATCTCTTTTATCCTTATTAGAATAAGATTCTTCAAAACTATTAGCTGCTACATACTGTTTGTTATTTTCTGATTTTCTTAGATGAAACCAATATTTATCATCAAAATATACTCTACAGTTTGGCTTGATAAGCTGATAATCATTGCTTAAAATCAACTCTGGTCGATACTTACGTAATTCCTTTTCTTCTTCGAGCGATAATTGTAGATGAACAACAATCAATGAGATTACAATTCCAGCGACACTTCCATAAAAACTCAACCAATCACCTAATTTGGAATTCAAATAATTGGAAAAAGTTCCGATAACAACTGAGAAAAAGGGACCAGATGCCATCACTAGTAACAATAAACATATCAATTGTTTTGTGTTATTTTTAAAATATTTTTTCATATTTCCTTAAAAATCAATCCCTTTCCCAAACTCAACCACACTATCCGGCGTATCACTAAACAAAGTCACGTGTCCCATCTTGCGGTTGTGCTTCGCTTCTATTTTACCATACATGTGGAGGTGGGCGCTTGGATTTTCTGTGACATATGTTTCAGCAGCTTCGACATGTTGGCCGAGAACATTGAGCATGACGGCTGGCGCATGTAATTTAATTTGTGGCAACGGTGCTCCCAGAACGCCCAAAATATGAGTATCGAATTGCGAGAAGTCACAAGCTTCAATTGAATAATGCCCTGAGTTATGTGGGCGAGGGGCAATCTCGTTGACAATAATATCATCAGCCGTCGCAAACATTTCCACGCAGAGAGTTCCAGACAAGTTGAGTTGTTCTGCAATTCGCACTGCCATTATTTTTGCCTTATCTGCTAGACTATCAGAAACGCGAGCTGGCACGATAGTCTTAGACAGAATATTGTTGCGGTGGATATTTTCCTGAACTGGGAAAACTGTCACATCCTTGCCATTTCCTGATATGATGACAGAAATTTCAAGGTCAAAGTTGACGAATTCTTCCAAGACGCAGTCTGCTGAGTCGGCTAGTGCACGGGCTTCTTCCAAGTCTTCTTCTGAGCGAATAACCTTCTGACCATGGCCATCGTAGCCACCAGTCGCAGTCTTGAGGACATAGTTTTTCGATAGGTCAATATCTGCCAAGTCTTGGCTTGAAGTCACAACCTTGTAGGGTGCCACAGTGACTTGTGCCTTGTTTGAGAGGAAGTCCTTTTCAAAAATGCGATTTTGAGAAATGCGAAGCAGATCTGTTCCTTGTGGGAGCTGTCCATCCCTGATAACCGCATCCAGACCGTCAGCGTCGACATTTTCAAACTCATAGGTGAAGACATCGCATCGCTCAGCTAACTGACGGAGGGCATCCACATCGTTATAGGGAGCCACGATGATTTCCGCTACACGAGAGGCCGGGCAATCCGCCGCAGGATCCAGCGCGATAACCTTGTGCCCCATGTAGATAGCAGAAATGGCCATCATCTGACCAAGCTGACCACCACCGATAATTCCTATTGTTTTAGATGAGCTCATTTGTAGACTCCTCTGCGATTTTTCCTTGCTCCTCTGCGAAATCCGCCAAAGCTGTCGCGATAGCCTGATCCTCTACTGACAGGAGACGGAGGGCAAAGAGTGCCGCATTTGTCGCACCTGCTTCACCGATAGCCATTGTCGCCACAGGCACGCCACCCGGCATCTGTACGATAGAGTAGAGCGAGTCCACACCGCTAAGAGCACGCGATTTGACAGGTACACCGATGACAGGAAGGGTTGTTTTGGCTGCGACCATTCCTGGCAAATGGGCTGCGCCGCCCGCACCTGCGATAATGACCTTGATACCACGACTGCGGGCTTCTTCGGCATGCTGAAACATGAGGTCGGGCGTGCGATGGGCAGAGACGACTTTCTTTTCGTAGGCAACACCGAAGCGATCTAAAACTTCAGCTGTTTTTTGCATGGTTGCCCAGTCGGATTTTGAGCCCATGATGATGGAAATTACTGGTTTAGTCATAATTTTTCCTTTTCTTCCTTTCAACAATCACCTTAGGTTGTGAGGGACGGCAGCAGCCACCAAAGGTGTTTCATGCCTAAATCGGAAGCCCAAGGTCTTCCGATTTCCCTGAACGATTGACTTATAATCCAATCGTTCTTTCACAACGGCGGTGATTGCTCTATATTAGCTCGCTAATGCTCGCAAGTCAAACGACCATTATCGTATTTGGCGACTTCGTCGCGTTATTCTTATATCTTTACTTAATAGCCTTGCTTCCGATATCTGTTCGGTAGAAGAGGCCTTCTGTGTTTTGTTGGGCGAGTTCTTTGTAGATGATATCTTGGGTTTCTTTGACGGTGTCTGCTGTGGTGACAAGCATATAGACACGTCCGCCGTTTGATAGCAGTGCTCTGCTATTCTCCGCAAACTTAGCCCCTGCATAGTAAGTGATGATGTCGCCCTCGGTCTTGGTTGGAAGCTTGACACCTTTTTCATAGTCTAGCGGGTAACCCTTGGATGCGACAACCACACCCAGAGTCACACCCTTATCCGTCCACGTGATGTTTGGCTCCTTGCCATCAAGAATATCCGTGATATTTTGTGCAAAGTCAGATGTCAAACGAGGCAAGATGATTTGCGTTTCAGGGTCTCCAAAGCGTGAGTTGAACTCGATGACTTTCGGTCCATCAGCTGTCAAGATAAGCCCCGCGTAAAGCACACCAAGGTAGGGACGCCCTTCTTTGATCATGCCTTCAAGAACCGGCTTGACAATAGTGTCAACAGCTGTGTCAACCACGCTCTGTGGCAAGTGAGGAACTGGCGCATAAGCTCCCATACCGCCCGTGTTAGGGCCCTTGTCGCCATCGTAAGCACGTTTGTGATCCTGAGCCGTCGGCATAATGTAGAACTTGTCCCCATTGACAAAGGCAAAGAGTGAAAACTCTTCCCCGTCAAGGAATTCCTCGATGACCACACGCGCACCAGAATCACCGAATTTATTGTCTAAAAGCATCTCGTGAGCGGCTTCTACTGCTTGCTCAACCGTTTCAGCAACGACAACACCTTTCCCAAGCGCCAATCCATCCGCCTTAACAACGGTTGGAGCGCCTTTCTCTTCGATGTAAGTCTTGGCCTCCTCGAAATCTGAAAATGTGCCATAAGCTGCTGTCGGAACGTCATATTTGACCATGATTTCCTTAGCAAAATCCTTGGACCACTCCAGCTCCGCTGCAGCCCTAGTCGGACCAAAGGCCTTGAGCCCAGCATTGTTAAAATCATCCACGATTCCAGCGGCAAGAGCATCATCCGGCCCAATGAATGTCCAAGCGATACCGTTGACCTTTGCAAACTCAATTAACTTAGAATGTTCGGAAATAGAGATATTTATCAATTCCAGACCATCCAGAGTCATTCCGTCATTTCCAGGAGCTACAAAGACCTTTTCAACGTCTTTTGATTCAAGCAACTTCTTAGCAATCGCATGTTCACGACCACCCGAACCGACAACTAACAGCTTCATCTTTCAACCTCTTTTGCGAATTATTTACTAATATTATATCACAAACGTTCGTTTTAATCTCGTTCCGCTCCGCGTTTTAGACAAAAAAAGGAAAGAAACTGTTTTCTTCCCTTTTGTCTTCTTAATGTCTAAAAATTTACTCAAAGTTTCAACTAATCTTATATAATTTCCACATATAATAAAGACTAGTTGAATATCAAGCAACATTTTCTTTTCAAGTAGTCATTCAAACACTCAGGCGTGTCTGCACAATTAGTAAACACTGTCATTATATTTCTATCATCAATAAAAAATTGTTTTTGCAGAATACCTCCACTTTTATTTTCTACGGATAATATAAACTCTTTTAAAAACCATAACAACTGTTTACCTCTAAAATAATTCTCTATACAGCTACGGTACTCCTCTACATCATTGGCAAAAGTACTGCGTATATATTCTTTTTTATCCATGAAATAAGATAGCTCAGCAGTATAATCTCTACCATTCTTCTCAAGCCCGCTTTCAGATTTCTCCCTTAATTTTTCACCATACTTCCTCTCAAAATAATAGAAACTAATATCTTCAACTGATAATTCTAACTTTTTATACTTAACTTTTAAAATATTATCTGCATTATTTTTCAACCCCAACAAATCAAAGTCTATTTTGACCCCATTTAATTGACAACAAATAGCCCATAGATTCATATCCGTCAGATGTTGAATAAATTCTTTATATCTTTCATTAAAAAAATCTAATACCTTGCCAAACTCTGGATCATCTTCATTTATTCCAAAATGTGTTTTCAGTATTCTCTCGATTGCTGTATGGCTTACGTAAAAGTTCTCAACTGCATATTTTGGAGTCATATATACATCCGAATCTAACCGGTGTTTTTCATAGTCTTTATCTATAAAAAATAATTTATTCTTTAATTTATAACCCTCCTCATGAGTAAATTTATCAACTAATTGCAACACTTTACTCTTACCACCAACCTCATATGCATTGTAATTTTTAGTGAAATTTCGTATTCGACAATCATAATACTGCCTATCTTTTCCTTCATAAAATACAAAATATCTATTAGGGTTAGCCTTAGCATCTCTCGTATACCTTTCCCAAATAACTGAGGATTCTGTCAAACTTTCTAGGTGATTTTCTATTGTTACTGATTTCAAATTATATCCCCCTTATTTAAAAAGGCAGTTCATCATCATTATCGTCATCTAAAAAGAAATATGTAAATTTATTATCTCTATTTTGCGAAGTTTCCTTAATACACTTATCAATCTCTTTCGCATAAGGTAGGAGATTTTTATATATGAATGGAGAATGAGTTACTGTTAATAAAAATTTACACTTACTTGCTTGAGAAATATCATAAATAAATTCCTCTTGCCATGGAACGGATAAAGATAACTCCGGCTCATCAAACAGAATAACAAGTTCTTTTTCATCTTCTAAAAATATCTTGGAAAAGGTTGAAATTAACTGTTTTTCACCCGATGAAAGATTACTTAAATCAATAATATCTTCAACTATTTCTCCATCCTGACTTTTCTTAAAAATAGTCTCCTCGTTACTATCAATCCTCTTGATATCTAACCTTAACGACTGTGGATTATAATAAAATTTTTTCCTAAACAAATATTTATTTACTCTTTGATTAAAATCATTAATCCTACTATCAATATCTGCCAAAGTTCTATAATTTTCAAGAATACTTGAAACAAGATAGTCCAAATATTTATCTTCGTGCAAAACACCTTGACGTATCTTACTTAAAATTATAGATTTAGTTTCATCAGTTATTTTATCACCTAATCTAGACAGAGCGATATCTACTTCTTCAGGATCAAAATTCTCACCAGAAATTTTAATACTTTCCCCATTAGAAAAAGTATTTAGTAAACCACTAGTCATATTATTGTAACTTTCGTTGGTTTCCTTACTAATCTTATTTAATAGTTCTTTTATCCTATGGTCGACATCTTCCATACCAAAATGAATTAATTCTCCACTAAATTTACTATTTAATATCTCTTCTCCAGGAGCAACATTTCTAGGACCTATATTTAATTTACGTAAATCTTCCTCAATTCTTCTATAAGTTGGGAAGTATAAAATTTTATACTTATTTTTTAATTCCTCTATATAGCCTATTAGTTCCATGTACCCTGAAGGATTAATTCTCTCTAAAACCTCAACCATGAGTTCTTGAATAAGAGGTTTGGGATAATTATGCAATAATGAATATTTTTCATATAATTTTCTTAATTCGAAATTAAATATAAAATCTGTCGTAGTCTCTAATTTCAATAGTTCGTTCATCAAATTTTCGTCTTGTTCAATTTCATTAATTAATTCATCAACTATAAATTTCGGATATCGTCCCTTGCGACTTCTGACTACTGAATTTATATGCTTAATATCACTTTTAGTTATTTTTACACTTTTTTTCCCTTCAAATTCAATTTCAAGACTCTCAAAAATATATTTTGATAATCTTTCATAGTTTAAATCAAGCAAATAATATAGCATCGAAAGAATAGTCGTCTTACCAATACCATTTTCTCCAATGTAAATAGTCTTATCATTCTTAAAATTCAACTCAACATCATAATAATTATGAAGATTATTAATTTTAAATTTCTCAATTAAAGGCATGCATATACTCCTTGATAGTTTTATTTATTACAATTATACCAAAAAGCAAGCCTTACGGCTTACTTTTTACAAATGTTATTATAATCAATTTTTGTTTATATTGAAACTTTGTCTTCTTAATGTCTAAAGTGTCTCACGCCTGTAAAGACCATGGTCAAGCCGTATTTATCCGCTGCTTCGATGGACTCTTGGTCACGGACAGATCCACCTGGTTGGATGATGGCTTTGATACCTGCTTTGGCGATTTCTTCCACGTTATCCGCGAATGGGAAGAAGGCATCGGAAGCAAGCACAGCGCCGTCAAGGCGGTCTTTGGCTTGGTCAATCGCAATACGAACAGAGGCCACTCGGTTTGTTTGACCTGGGCCAACGCCAAGTGTCATGTGGTCGTTGGTGATGATGATTCCGTTTGATTTGACGTACTTGATGGCTTTCCAAGCGAACTCAAGAGCTGTCGCTTCTATCTCGGTTGGCTGGCGTTTGGTCACTACTTGCCAGTCAGCTGGGCTTTCCTTGACCACGTCTTGGTTTTGCACAAGAAGTCCACCAACCACGCCTGTGTATTCTGCCTCTACCTCACTGGCATCTTGAGCATCAAATGGCAAGGCAAGGATGCGCAAGTTTTTCTTTTTATTGGTCAAAATGGCTAGCGCTTCATCCGTATAGCTCGGTGCGATGATGATTTCAAGGAAAACGCCGTGCATCTTCTCAGCTGTCGTAGCATCCACCTCACGGTTAAGAACGACAATTCCACCAAAGATAGACACTGGGTCAGACTCATAAGCGTAGTCCCAAGCAGTTTCGATATCATCAGCTTGACCGATACCGCACGGGTTCATGTGTTTCAAAGCCACAACGGTTGGACGATCTTTGAAGTCACGAATAATACGAATGGCCGCATCAGCGTCACGGATATTGTTAAAGGACAATTCCTTACCGTTGAGCTGTTTCGCTGATGCAATTGAGTAGTCTGTCGGCAAAGCTTTCTGGTAGAAATCCGCATCCTGCTGAGGATTTTCCCCATAACGCATTGGTTGCTTAAGGTCATAAGTCAGAGTGAGTTTTTCAGGTTTTTCTTCACCCACTTGAGCTGTGAAGTATTCTGCAATCAAGGCATCATAAGCTGCTGTGTGACGGAAAACCTTAGCTGCCAAACGTTGACGCGTTTCGTAAGTCGTTTCACCATTGGCTGCCAATTCGTCCAAAACCACAGCGTAGTCAGTAGGATCTACCACAACTGTTACGCTGGCATGGTTTTTGGCTGCTGACCGAAGCATAGATGGCCCGCCGATATCGATATTCTCCACCGCATCAGCGTAAGTCACATCTGGTTTGAGAATCGTTTCCTTGAATGGATAAAGATTGACCACTACAAGGTCGATGAGTTCAATCTGATTCTCTTTGGCAGCCTCTAGGTGGCTGTCGAGATCACGACGAGCGAGGAGTCCGCCATGGATATTTGGGTGAAGGGTCTTGACACGACCGTCCATCATCTCTGGAAAACCCGTCACATCATCAATTGCAATGGTCTCCACCCCAGCATTATCAAGGGTAACCTTTGTCCCACCTGTCGAGATGATATCCCAACCAAGTTTTTTAAGTTCTTGGGCAAATTCAACAATGCCCGTTTTGTCTGAGACGCTGATTAAGGCGCGTTTAGTCATATTATTTCCTTTCATTTTCAAACTCTCTACCTAGGCAATTTTCTTTTTATAAAGTATAGGGAGACAATTACCATGACTCCCAAAATTACTGTCAGTAAAAATTTCCCCCAATAAGGAAACTCTGGGAAGAAGAAATTTACCAGTAAACGTAGAACGATTGCCAAGCTAATCAAGGCAAATGTTTCCAACCATTTTTTCATTTATTTGTCCAACAATTCTCTAATAACTTCCGGATACAACTTGTACTCCGCTTCATGAATGCGAGCTTCAAAGCTTTCGATGGTATCATCAGCTAGACGTGGCACACGGACTTGTTTGATAACCTTTCCTGTATCCACACCAGAGTCCACCCAGTGAATGGTGACGCCACTCTCAGCAACACCAGCATTCCAAGCGTCCTCAATCCCATGAGCTCCTGGAAATTCTGGCAGGTAGGCAGGATGAATGTTGATAATTCGGCCCTCATAAGCTGACAATAAGGTTGGCCCAACGATTTTCATGTAGCCGGCGAGGCAAACCAAGTCAATCTGATGTTCTTCCAAGAGTTCGACAAGGGCTGCTTCGTAGTCTGCCTTGTTCTCAAACTCCTTGAGTTCAAAAGCATAGGACAGGACGCCGAGCTTTTCTGCCCGCTCCAACACATAGGCGTCACGATGGTCTGAAAAGACAAACTCCACCGGAAACTCTTCGGCAATCACCTGAAAATTCGAGCCATTACCAGAGGCAAAAACCGCTATTTTTTTCATTTGATGATGACACTTTCGTTTTCTTTCTTGACGATGCGACCAATTTCATAGACTGGTTCATCCAGCGATTCCTTGACACGATCTACATTTTCAGGTCTAACTGCCAACATGAGTCCCACACCCATATTGAAGATTTCAAACATTTCTTCGTGCTTGATTTCACCGTATTTTTCAAGGGCTTTGAAAATCGGAAGCACTGGTACTTTGTCTTCTTCAATTTCCGCAGCTAGGTCATCTGCAAACATACGAGGGACATTTTCGATGAAACCACCTCCTGTGATGTGGGCAATACCGTTGACCAACCCTTCCTTGATGAGTGGCAACACAGCCTTGACATAGATACGAGTCGGCTCAAGCAGAACTTCCTTGAGTTTCTTGCCCTCCAATTCTGGTAAGACTTCCTCACCTGTATAGTCCGCAAAGACACGACGAACGAGTGAGTAACCATTTGAGTGAATACCACTTGAAGCAAGTCCAAGAATCACATCACCTTCAGCTACTTTTGAACCATCTATGATTTGAGATTTTTCAGCTACACCGACTGCAAAACCAGCCAAATCATAGTCATCTGCGCCATACATACCAGGCATTTCAGCCGTTTCCCCACCGATGAGAGCAGCGCCTGCCTGCACACAACCTTCTGCCACACCAGCAACGACTTGTTCTAGTTTAGCTGGTTCATTCTTCCCTGTCGCTACGTAGTCAAGGAAGTAAAGAGGCTCCGCACCTGCAGCGATGATGTCGTTGACACACATTGCCACACAGTCCTGACCGATGGTATCGTGCTTATCGTATTTGATAGCCAGCATGAGCTTGGTTCCGACACCATCAGTCCCTGAGATCAAGACCGGCTCTTTGACACCTGTTTTTGAAAGGTCAAACATGCCACCGAAACCACCTAGAGCTCCCATAACACCTGCACGCTCCGTACGAGCTACATGCTTTTTAATCCGTTCAACAACTTCATAACCCGCTTCAACATCTACACCCGACTGGGCGTACGCATTTTTATTTGCCATTTTATTTTTCCTTTTCTTTGAGAAGATTGCGACGTATTTTTAGATAAACAATTATTTTATCTAAAAATACTAGTCAGGGCTCTAGCTTTGGTCCCATAGGGCAAAGCGTCTACTGACAAATGCTTTAGCTTTTAGTCAGTAGCGAGACGTGGAGCATAAGCATTTTTATTCGTCATTTTGTTCATTCCTTTTCTTTAATGGAGAGTCGTCATCCGCCTATTTGTAAAAACTGGTCTTTTCATCCAAACTGCTACGATAGTCTTCCTCATAGTCGTAGAGAGGAGTTGGGTAGTCGCCGTCAAAGTAAGCGACACAGAGACCACCGTTTGGCGCATCTGTTTCGATGCCGATAGAATCAATCAAACCATCAATCGAAAGATAAGTCAGACTGTCCGCACCAATGATTTGACGAGTTTCCTCGACCGTATGATTGGCCGCAATCAGCTCCTGACGCGTCTGGATATCAATCCCGTAAAAACATGGATAAGCTAGCGCTGGACTGCCAATAGCAACGTGAACTTCAGAAGCCCCCGCTTCTTTCAAGAGCTGAACGATACGGCGAGAGGTTGTCCCGCGAACAATGGAATCATCAATCATCACCACACGTTTGCCTTTGACAACACCCGAAACAGCAGACAGTTTCATCCGTACCCCTTGCTCCCGCAATTCTTGAGTCGGTTGGATAAAGGTACGTTGCGTGTATTGATTCTTGATAAGACCCATTTCATTTGGCAGACCAGATTCTTCTGCAAATCCCATAGCTGCGCTGAGTGAGGAATTTGGCACACCGACCACAATATCCGCTTCGTGCTTGAACTCACGCGCCAATTGAGCCCCCATACGTTTGCGAGCTGTATGGACGTTGACACCATGGATATTAGAGTCAGGACGGGCAAAGTAGATATACTCCATAGAGCAAATCGCCAACTGGGTATCATTCGTATAACTATCGTACTGAATCCCATTGCCATCCACGATTACAATCTCTCCTGGTTTTACATCGCGAATCCACTCGGCACCAATGACTTCAAAAGCACAAGTTTCAGAGGAAACAACAACTGCTCCATTGGCCATTTTCCCGATAGAAAGCGGACGGAAGCCATTAGGGTCAAGGGCCGCAACCAACTTGTCCTCAAATAGCAGGATATAAGCAAAGCCACCTTTGACGAGACTAAGTGCTTCCTTGATTTTACCCATCAAGTTCGGATTGTGACTCCGACGAATGAGGTGAGCCAAGATTTCCGAGTCCGAAGTTGAACTGAAAATAGCGCCACTTTGTTCCAATTCTTTCTTGAGCGATTCGGCATTGGTCAGATTTCCATTGTGAGCAAGTCCAAACTGCATGTCATGAAAACGAAAGAGAAAGGGTTGGATGTTATCCGCAGAAGCTTCCCCTGCAGTCGCATAACGCACATGCCCAATGGCAGCCGTTCCTGTCAGTTTGTCCAATTTGGTAGGATTTTTGAAAACTTCTGATAGAAGCCCCATATCACGATGGCGCTTCAATTTCCCTTGGTCATTGGAGAGGATTCCTGCCCCCTCCTGACCACGGTGCTGAAGACTATGGAGCCCAAAATAGGTCAATTTGGCAGCATCTGGATGTCCCCAGATACCGAAAACACCACATTCTTCATTAAGAGATTTTACTTCGTATGTCATTTTTTATACCTAATTTTTATTTGTGTATCGTCAAGAGCAAGATCTACATGACTTTCACATTACGGATACTATCTATTAGAAAATCTACGATTCTTATTTTCCAGTAAAGTATTTAACCGCCGACGCGAACAGGTGCTGATCTTTATTTCCTGGGATGTTTTGGAAAAGACCGTCTTCATAACGTTCTGAGTGACCCATTTTACCAATGATTTGACCGTTCTTGCTGGTAATTCCTTCGATGGCATTTACAGAACCATTCGGATTGTACTTAGAGTCCATACTTGGTTTGCCGTCAAAGTCAACATATTGGCTAAAGATTTGACCATTGTCACGGAGCTCCGCAAATTCCTCAGCCGTCACGACAAACTTCCCTTCACCGTGCGAAACAGGAATGGCATGAATATCTCCTACTTGCACGCCAGCCAACCATGGTGAGTTGGTATTGGCAATTCGAGTTTCCACCATCTTGGCCACGTGTTGGTTGGCATCATTGTAGAAGAGGGTTGGGCTAGTACTGCTGGCATCTTCAAAGTTTCCGTATGGAAGAAGACCTGATTTTACAAGGGCTTGGAATCCATTACAGATACCGATAATCAAGCCACCACGAGCAATAAAGCTATCAATTGCTGCACGTACTTTTTCATTGAGCAAGATGTTGACGATAAACTTAGCTGAACCATCTGGTTCGTCCGCAGCTGAGAAGCCACCTGCAAAGAAGAGGATATTAGCCTTGCCGATATTGTCAACCATGGTCTCAACTGACTTGACAATAGCTTCTTCATTCAAGGTCACGAATGGCACCAAGTTGACTTCTGCACCTTCTTTTTCGAAAGCTTTTGCTGAGTCATATTCCGAGTTGGTTCCTGGGAAGACTGGGATGTAAACCACTGGTTTTTCAATAGTTTCTTTAGCTTTGATGACTGCGGTAGAAGCGACAGCTGGAACTTCGTCCAATTCTTTAGCTTGGGCAAATTCCGTTGGGTAAACTTCTTCCAGTCTCCCTTGAAAGGCACTGTCAAGTTTCTGTCCATCTAACTTCACACCGTTGACAAGGAGTGTAAAGTCTGCACTTGTTTGTCCAATCTTCTCTACTCCAGCGATTTCTTGAGGAGAGGTGAAGACAAATCCACCCAATTGAGCTGTCAAAGAACTTTCAAGTTCAGACAAGATAACCTCTGCACCGATATGGTTCCCAAAGGTAGCAAGAGCCAAGCTTTCAAGGACACCACCATATTTAACAGCTGATGCAGATGTTACTTTGTGGTCAGCTTGGATGGCTTCAAATTGAGCAAAGTTAGACTTAATCAAGTCAAAATCAATCTCTGCGGAGAGGGCTTGACCTGGAATGTAGTAGATGTTTTCACCAGCAGTCTTGAACTCAGGAGAAAGGACTTTACGGCTATCTGCTGTTGTCACCCCAAAGGCAACCAAGGTTGGTGGTACCGTCAATTCTTCAAAGGTACCAGACATAGAGTCTTTACCACCGATAGATGGCAAGCCAAGCTGAATTTGTGCTTCAATAGAGCCTAGAAGGGCTGCTACTGGCTGACCAAAACGCTCAGCTTGCTTGTCCATCCGCTCAAAATACTCTTGGTAAGAGAAACGAGCCTTAGACCAGTTGGCACCTGCCGCTACTAGACGAGCAGTCGCTTCGATAACTGCATAGGCAGCACCGTGGTATGGAGACCATTCTGCTAGATAAGGGTTAAAGCCTTGCGCCATGACAGACGCAGTATGAGTCACACCGTGTTGAACTGGCAATTTCTGCACAGATGCCTCAGTTGGTGTGAGTTGATAGCGACCACCAAGCGGGTGATTGACAGTTGAACGACCAACTGAACTATCAAAGATGGTCTGCAAGCCTTTTTGACTGGTATGGTTAAGGTCAGATAGAACTGAAAGGGTATCTGCTTCAAGGGTTTCAACACTTGTCTTGCGCTCTTCTGGAAGCTTGACATCCTTGTCCACGACCTTGGCATCGACAACGACACGCACACCATTGGTATCAAGGAAACGACGTTCCAAGTTGACGATGGTTTCACCATTCCAGTGCATGACTAGATTTGGTTTTTCAGTCACTGTCGCGACCACAACAGCATCAATATTTTCTTTATTACATTCTGCAACGAAGGCATCTACGTCCTCAGGACGAACCACGACCGCCATCCGTTCTTGTGATTCAGAGATGGCAATTTCTGTACCGTTCAAACCTTGGTATTTAAGAGGAACCTTGTTGAGGTCGATTTCAAGACCGTCTGCCAATTCACCGATGGCTACACAGACACCACCAGCACCAAAGTCATTGGATTTCTTGATGAGACGAGTGACATCGCCATTACGGAACAGACGTTGAATCTTGCGTTCTTCTATGGCATTTCCTTTTTGAACCTCAGCACCAGCAGTCTCCACAGACTCAACCGTTTGAACTTTAGAAGACCCTGTCGCACCACCGACACCATCACGGCCAGTCTTACCACCAAGAAGAATAATCACATCGCCCGCTTCCGGTTTTTCACGGACAACGTTGCCCTTAGGAGCTGCACCAACAACGGCACCAAGCTCCATGCGTTTGGCTACAAATCCTGGGTGGAAGTATTCACGAACGTAAGTCGTCGCAAGACCAATCTGATTCCCATAAGAAGAATAACCGTGAGCCGCTGTTTTAGAAATGACTTGTTGTGGTAATTTACCAGCGCGAGTTTCTGAAATTGGAGCTGTAATATCGCCAGCACCTGAAATACGCATGGCTTGGTAAACGTATGAGCGACCTGACAATGGGTCACGAATGGCACCACCGATACAAGTAGCCGCTCCACCAAATGGTTCAATTTCCGTTGGGTGGTTGTGAGTTTCGTTTTTGAACATGAGAAGCCATGGTTCTTTGACACCATTGACATCCACTTCAATTTCAACAGAGCAGGCATTGATTTCATCAGACACTTCCATGTCATCCAAACGACCGTTAGCACGCTCATAACGACCAAAAATAGTCGCCATATCCATCAAGGTCTGAGGTTTATCCGTACGTCCCAACTCATCACGCATGGCGATATACTTGTCATAAGTCGCTTGCAATTGTTTTTGGAATTTAGAAGCTGAGAAGTCGATATTCTTCAACTCCGTCTCGAAAGTTGTGTGACGACAGTGGTCAGACCAATAAGTGTCCAAAACCTTGAGCTCTGTTTCTGTCGGCACGCGCCCGATTGACTTGAAGTAGTCTTGGATAAAGAGCAAATCATCCACTTCCATGGCCATCCCTTGCTTGGCCTTGTAGCGAGCAAAGTCTTCTGCCGTATAACTTTCAAAGAAAGTCAATTTTGGAATAGTCTTGTCTGACTCTGAAAATTCCTGCTTGGCAATCCCTGTCGTGATGTCCTTGAAACGAGAATCAACTGGGTTGAGCAAGTAGTTCTTGACCGCTTCCAACTCAGTCGCATCAATATCTTTATTGACCAGATAAAGTTGGGCTGTATTGACCGTCACATCACTCGAACTTCCCAGCAAAAGCAAGGCTTCCTGTGAAGAAGCTGCACGTTGGTCAAACTGCCCTGGCAGGCTTTCAATGGCAAAGAAAGCATAGTTAGCAAGATCCGCTTGCACAGCCGCTTCGTCCAATACATGGTCGGTCACCTGCTCAGAGAAGATGTGTTTCTCTGCAGGCGCAAACAAGTCCTCTGCCAAATCAAAGACATCATAAACTTGCACAATGCGAATACTTTTCAAAGTTGAAAGTCCCAAGTTATGCTGGAGCTCCCTTACCAAACTTTCTGACTTAACTTGAAAATCGGCCTTTTTTTCAACAAAAATACGTTTATCCATCAATTCTTATTCCTTTATTTCAGCTCTTGCAATATTCCCAAACGACTTCTAGGTTGTTATTTCAATCCCTGCAACTTTTCCCAGACAATCTCATAAACATCTGTCAATTCTCCGAGACCTCTACGGAAAACATCTTTGTCCATGTGGTTGCCATCCGCATCCCACAAACGGCAGTTATCTGGTGAAAATTCGTCTGCCAAGATAATCTTACCATCCTTGTCAAAACCGAACTCTAGCTTAAAGTCAATCAATTTAAGCCCAATCTCAGCAAACCAAGCCTTCAAAAGTTCATTGATACGACGGGTTTCTTCTTTCAAGTAAGCAATCTGCTGGTCATCTGCAATCTTTAGGAATTTCACATGCTCATCATTGATAAACGGATCATCCAAATCATCATTTTTATAGTAAAATTCGACAATCGGAGTCTCAAATGCGATACCCTCATCAACGCCAAAACGTTTTGAAAAGGATCCAGCCGTGTAGTTGCGGAGCACAACTTCTAGAGGAATAATCTCAACCTTTTTATTGAGTTGTTCCGTATCCGAAAGTTTCTCCACAAAGTGAGTCGCCACACCAGCAGCATTTAACTTTTCAAAAATAAAAGATGAAATCTGATTATTCAAGACTCCCTTGCCCGCAATCTGCTCCTTCTTGACACCGTTGAAGGCAGTTGCCTGATCCTTGTAAGTTGAAATAATAAGATTTTCATCCTCAGTTGTATAGATATCCTTGGCTTTTCCCGAATAGATCAATTCTTTTGACATTTTAAAGTTCGCCTTTCGTATTTCTTTACTTCATTCTACTACAAAATAACGAAAATAGCAAGAATTTGCGAACGACGGCTAAGATACCTCTTTTTAATATTAAGAAAAACTGTAAAATCAAAACATTTTACAGTTTTAAAAGTATAATATCGCGTTAAAAACAAACATTATTCTCTGTTCAAAAATTGATCTAAGTAATATCGCAGATAACTTTTCTTTCCTGTGATTAGTGTCAAACGTCCTTCTGAACCGTAGCGAAGTTTTTCTGCCTGTTCAGGAGCCAGACTTGTCTCTGCCTCTATTTTAAAGAAATTTCCCTTTTCAGTCTTGGTAGCTGTCGCATCAATATTCGTAATCGCAGAAACAAGAACGAGCTCTTTGTTGGCATCCTTGTTTGTAGTAAAACGGATAGAATCACCTACCTTAAGTCTTGCAACATCTTTTGAACTGAGATAAGCTGTGAGTTTGGTTTTTCTTTCTCGTTCCAAGGCCGGGTAGAGTTGGGCTAGCAGGGTTCCTTCTGCAACCATGGTAGAATCACTGGTCTCAGGATTAAGGTGAAGTACCCCATCCTCGCTTGCTGTAATCTTCCCCTTATCTAGGAGACCTCCTTGGACTTTCTTACCCGACTCCGCTTCTAAAATTTTCTGATCCAAAAGGGTTAATTCCTGACCGACTTTGACTAGGTGCTGGGACTTAAGGGATTCAAGCTGACTATCCAGTCCACTTGCGTAGGCTTGTTGAGCTCCAGATCCCGCATACTGTACACGATAAGTAGCTAAACTAGACTCTAGCTGGGCAATTTGAGCATCCACCTGTGCAATAACTTGCGATTTAGCTTGCGGATCTTCTCCAGCTTGGTTTTTATAGGTCTGGTAAAAAGAGTAGGCTGGATTCTGACTATCCAGTTGATCTCCCTTTTCAATCGCTGACTTAGCTGTTTTGTAATCTCGAATTTTATCCTGTGTTTGTCTGATAAGATTGCCAATCTCGGACTGACTCTGACTTGCTGCCGCATTCTGTGAGGAGATGCTGGCATTTTGCTGAGAAACATTACTCCTCAGACTATTCGCTTGGCTGAGATAGTCTCGAAACATCTCCTGATAACCAAACTTATCTGCCTCTGGAAATTGATCACTCCCCTCTTTCAAACTGGATTGCAAATAACCTAACTGTTTTTTTTGATCCTTAAACATCTCCAACTGATTGGCGTATGCTTCAGCTTGAACAGCTTCCGCCCCTTGCTGGTACTGAACGAGGAGATCCCCCTGCTTGACTAGTTTGTTTTCTTCTAGATAATTGGCCACGATGCGTTGATTGCTAGTCGACTGGATGTTGGCAATAATCCGACTAGGTTCGACAGTTGCTCTGGTAGATAAACTAATCTCCTTCTCTGCAAAAACTGCAAATCCCAGTAAAAACACGAGTAGGAGCGACATAGGTAAAATCACCCGACTGGAAAAATTATGGTAACGACGATTGTAAAACTCCGCACTTTCTAAAAATTCTGGTTGCATCTTCTCCTCTTTCTAGCTATTCACCAAATGGGCGTAAAATCCACCTCGAGCAAGCAAATCAGCATGATTGCCTTCTTCGACAATCTTACCCTGATCCAAGACAACAACCTTCTCTGTCCGCTCAGCGATGGTCAAGCGGTGGGCGATGAAAATCAAGGTCTTGTCTAAAGCCATGAGATTATCCACAATCCGCTTCTCTGTCAAGATATCCAGACTGCTGGTCGCCTCATCCAATATCAAGACAGGCGCATCTGTCAAGAGAGCACGCGCCAGAGCGATTCGTTGCCGTTGCCCACCAGAAATCCCTGCCCCATCCGAAGTTAATTCTGTCTGGTAATTCAGTGGCATCCTCTCGATATCCTCCCGAATCTCGGCCAATTCAACAGCCCGTAAGATATCTTCCTGAGTCGTCCCCTCCTTGGCTCCAAGGAGAAGATTCTCCAAAATCGTTCCGTTAAAGACATAGGGCTGTTGAGGCAGATAGTTGATGTACTGGCGCAGGGCCTTTTTATCAATCTGATTAAGATTGACACCACCCAGACTAATCTCTCCCTGACTTGGATCGTAAAAATTAACCATCATCTTGGCCAAAGTTGTCTTGCCTGATCCTGAAATTCCCACGAAAGCCACTTTAGAATCTTGTGGGATCGTCAAATTGATATCCGACAAGACATCACGACCATAGCCATACTTATAGTGAACTTGTTTAAGGGTCATATCCCCCTTCATCATACTCAAATCTTCTACCGTTTTCTTCTCCTCAAACTCCGAAGCCACTAGATAAACCTCATTTAAGCGATTATTGGCAACCTGCGCTGTCTGAAGTTTGGTTTGTAGGTTGATGATATTTTCCAAAGGATTGGTAAAGTAAACAAGCAGGGTGCTATAGGTAATCAGCTGACCCAAGCTCATCTTGCCATCCATGACAAGAACAGCTCCCATCCAGAGAACAGCAACATTGAGCAGAAGCTGAGCAAGCTTTTTAAGAGCCTTTTGTTGACTTTCTGCTCGACTATAGGTAAAGGATTTTTTCAGATAAGCTACAAATTCCTTGTCAATCTTTTGATAGCGTGAACTTTCACTGGTCAAAGACTTAATGGTCTCAATACCATTGATGTCCTCGATGATAGAAGAAGACAGAACCGCATTGGCTTCCATAGTGTCCCGATTCATCTTTTCAAAAGGCTTCATAAAGGCAAAGATAATCACTGTATAGATGGGAAGCGCAAGTAGACTAATGAAAAAGAGTGTCATATTTTGTGAAAACAAGACAAGCGAAATAATCAGAATCGTCGACACATCCAAAAAGATAGATAAAATGGTCGACGCTAGCGCGTCAATGATACTGTTAGCATCCGTGAAACGAGACACGATTTCCCCTGTCCTGCGTGTCGCAAAAAAGGACATTGGCAGGTGAAAAACATGCTTGATGTAGGATAAAATCACATCAATTGACAGACGTTGCCCCAAAACAAGTAAGAGATACTCCTGCGCGTAGGACAAAATTTGCTGGAGGATATAGACGATGACCAAACCAATAGAGATGATACCCAGCGTCGAACGCATCTGATCTGGCACATAGGTATCAATGATAGACTGCAGATAATAAGAACCCACAATGTTAATCAGGGTTACCAAGAGTGTCGCTAGTACGATATTGGTAATTAAGCCACGCTGTTTGAATAAGATGGGCAAGAAGGATAGGAGCCCCTGTTTTTTCTCCTTATGAGGTTTATAGTCTGGAGATGGCGCCATAAAGAGACTGACCCCTGTCCACTCTTGCGCAAATCGCTCACGGGAAATCTTGGTCAGCTTGACACCAGGATCTGGATCAGCGATATGGATGGTCTTCTTATCCTGACCTGTCACCACATAGTAGTGGAGCAATTTCCCTTCCTTGAGCACATGGGCTACAAAAGGAAAAGTCAAATCAGGCAGATCAAAGAGCGTCATATCCGCCTTGATAGCCCGCGTCTCAAAGCCAAGCTCCTCTGCCACCTTTACAAGCCCCAAAGCAGTCGTCCCATCCATGGTCGTCTTGGCCAACTCTCGTAGATGAGCCAAGGAGTAATAACTACCGTAGTAGCTAAATATCATAGCCAAGGAAGCCACGCCGCAATCCATCTGATCCACCTGAGGACGATAGTGTTTTTTCCCAAATTTCATATCCATCTCCTTTTTTCTAACAATCTCTTAAAAACTTTGTAAGATTATTTTAACCAAACGAAGAAGAAATCGGAAAATTATTTCTGAAAAAACAATATTCATACCTGAACAGCACTTTTTGTCAAAGAAAATAGGCAGAACAAGAGTCCTGCCTAGATCATTCAATTACACAGATTTCTTACCTTTCCCACCTCTTTTATGAATGGTATATAAAACGATAAACGAAAACACAGGGGGTACCAGATAACTACTTTCACTCATTGTCACCTGAAATCCAAGAGTTGCTAGTATCGTAAAGATGAGAATATTCATTAAAAATAGAAAAACAAATACTAAACAATAGCCTAAAACCTTCTTCATTTCTTTTCTCCAACTTTCCTAATTTCTATACCTATTTTATCAAAAAATACATGTAAAACTCCAAATAAACACCTCAACTGGCACTTTTTGCTAAAGAAAATAGGCAGAACAAGTGTCCTACCTACTAAAAATATGGTATAAAAGGAAATTGACTTTTTACTGTCACCCTGGGCAAGCTTGGAACAAATAAATCATTGATAGTAACATTTACGACATCCTATTTATTACTACAATTTCTAATGTCCCTACTATTTCTAAGCCACCTCTGGTATGATCTATTCCTAGTCAGAATAGATAACACCGTTCTAAATTACGATTTTTTTAAACTCCAATGTGATGCATTCTTAAATCTTACCTTACCCATTTTTAGCGCAGAATAATAAGTCATTCTTAATCTCTCACTCTACTTGCTTTTTATTAACCTTATATCCTACATAAAACAACCCCAGCAGAATCGGATAGGTTTCTGGATAAAACAAGGTATTGATCGGATTTTTCAAAATCAAATACGTGGCGATGTAGATAATGAGCGATACGATAAAATACCCCTCAGCAAATCCTAATAAGAATTGTTTCATGGTAGACTCCTATTTACCTGATAAGAAAGGCGGAAAAACTCCGCCATTCACATGCACAAAATCCTTTTGGTTCATATTCTTCATTTATAGTTTAAATTATCTTTTGACAAATCTTTGCAAAAAATACCAAAATAGCTCGAAGCAAGCAAGCCAACTAAAGTCCATTGCCAATCAAAGGATACTAATGAACCTGTACGAATCACATGGAGCGCGAGATTAAGAGCTATTGCCAACAAAGGAACTATAGTGGCTAGTTTAGGTAACAATGTATTGAGATTAAGGTTGTGATTCATAATTGATTTCCTTACATACTTTATCCCAAATTTTTAGCTTAGCGTCTACTTCCTAGATAACGCCCATACATATAAGAAGCTACTCCTAATACACCCCAAGCTATTGCTGTGGAAGTAGTAACAATGAAGCCTCCCTCAGTAACAGATAAGTCTGCTTCTGTCATGATGTCAAATTTTTCATCCAGTTTTTTCATTTTTCTCTCTCCTTTTTAAATAATACTGGCTAATCCAATAGCTACTCCAACCAAAAGCCCTACTATTCCTGAAGCTGATATAATAATTACTGAAAATTCTTCTGAAATCTTCATTTATTTCTCCATTTTTTATTGGTAGTAACTAAAAGATGACTATTCAATAGTATTTGCCACACACTAACAATAGTTCTCTTTAAACCTTGTTTTTGCCTGAATCCAAATAACTCATCATTAAAATAAGGATCGGAATCCATAATTCCGAGCCTACATACTGATCAACTTTAAAGGTAATTACATTTAAATCACCTAGAACGCAGAGTGCTCCAAAACTGATTAAAAGCACGCCTATTAAATTTTTTCGATTTTTCATACCTAATCACTTTTTATCCAAACCTACGCTTTAAATCTTGCCCGATTAATCTACCGCCAAGGAAAATAGTCACTCCAATACCAATAGTAGCTATTGTGATCACGCCTCCATCAGTATTCATCAATTCGTCTTCTGTCAACTCTGTCCAATTATTTAAATTATTCATATTCATTTTATCCTCCTATTATCACATAAAGTATCCCCAAGCAATACCGCCAATAAGTAAGATGCCTCCTACTACCACAGCAGTAACAGAACCCCCATCCACATCCGTCAACTCTTCTTCTGTAAGAGCTACAAAGTTTTGTTCCATTTTGTCAAAATTTGTCATCTTTTTCTCCTTTATTTTTATTTTTTTAGTTTACAGTTTCTAGGCTTTAAACCATTTTAAAAACTAGATTGGATAAATTACTGAAATCTTTTTCCTTCCTGTTCTTATCACTTATCTATTCGAGAAGTGATCTAAAATGAACAGGTAAATTTCATTTATTTTAAATACCATTTGATAAACCATGGCAATAAGATTGGCAAATACATCGTGTAGTCTCCTTCCTTTTTCCTTACCTATCTATTCGAAAAATAATTCGAAAATGAACAACTGTTTCATTTTTATTTTAAAAACCACTTAATGAACCATGGATAAAAACCGGTCACATACATAAACGTTCCTCCTTTTTTCTGTCTCATCTCTATATTCGCAATTTCTACAAAAATGTTTCAAATTTTTCCTTTTTCCTGCAAACAAAAAAACAACATGACTTGCATGTTGTTTTTTGCTATATCTTACCTTTAATAGTTCCGACCACATCTGCCACACTTTGAAGTTGGTCAATTTCCTCATCGCTGATCTCAATACCAAATTCATCTTCTAGCGTTAGGACGAACTCCATCAAGTCTACTGAGTCTGCATCTAGGTCGTCTTTCAAACTCAAAGCCTCCGTCACGACAAAGTCTTCTCCCTGTCGCTCTTGGATAATGGTTACAACACGGTCAAAAATTTCTTTTTCTGTCATCTTTTTATTCTCCTGAAAATTCACGCGCAGTCTGAGCAACTACGTCTGTTTCGAGCATGGTACGAATCTGACGAATCGTACTGTACACAGCCTTGGCATCACTGGAACCATGAGTCTTTACAACTGGCGCCTTGACACCAAACAAGACTGCCCCTCCAACATCTGAATAGTTAAGCTGCTTTTTCAAACCTTTGAGGCTATCTTTGAGAAGTAGAGCACCTAGCTTCGCTCGAAGACCACCACCCGTAATAGCATTTTTAAGTAAGCCCATGATTCCCAAAGCTGTACCTTCGATGGATTTGAGAACAGCGTTTCCCGTGAAACCATCTGTTACGACAACATCCGCAACGCCATTCATCAGATCACGCGCTTCCACGTTTCCGACAAAGTTCAAACTTTCATCAGCTACTAGCAAGTCGTATGTTTCCTTACGAAGCGGATCTCCCTTGCTGCTTTCTGTTCCATTGTTGAGCAAACCAATACGCGGTTTCGAAATCCCACGAACATTTTTCGCATAGAAGGAACCTAGGACAGCGTATTGGTGCAGATGATGGGCTGTATTTTCCGCATTGGCACCGAGATCTAGCATATCAAACCCTTTGCCATCAATGGTCGGCAAGGTAGACATGAGTCCTGGACGATCGATATTTTTGATACGACCCACAATGAAGAATCCTGCAGCCAACAAGGCACCTGTGTTCCCAGCTGAGAGGACAGCGTCTGCTTCCCCCTCTTTGACAGCCTTGGCCGCTAATACCATGCTGGCATTTTTCTTCTTACGAATAGCTTTTGTCGGCTCATCGTCTGAGTCAATTTTCTCATCCGTATGAATAACGCTGACACGCTCTGTCGCTGTTAGATATTGCTTGATCTTGCTTTCATCTCCGTAGAGTTGAATCTCAATATCTGAAAAGTCAGCAAGGGCTTGGTTGACACCCTCAACGATGGCTTGAGGTGCGTAATCGCCCCCCATAGCATCTACTGCAATTTTTTTCATTTGTCTTCCTCTTTTAGTAATTGTCCCCAGTCTGCCAGGGAATCAATGAATTTCTTTGATTTTAGGTGAATTCCAACATACTCTTCGTAGATTTGATCTATAAACTTGCGCAAGTCTTGCTTGATTTCAGGCTTGAGCGAAATGGTCTCCAAGGTCTCAAAATCAATGGCTTGAAATTGATTGAGAAGATAAGGGATATTGGGATTCAGATGGCAACGTCTCTCATCCTCATGATAATGCTCTGGACAGAGGCAGGCTCCATATTTAAAAGAAAAGTCAAAGGCCTGACCAACCCGATGGCAAAAGATACACTCATTAAAATTAAGGCTAATCCCAAATCGGGTCAAGATTTGAATTTCAAAAATATTGGTCAAAACCTGATAATCCAAACCCTCTTCCATCAACTCCAAAGTCTTTTGCAAAAAAGCAAACAAGGGAGCATCCTGCTGGTTATCCTGCAAACTAGCATCTGCAAGAGCAGCAACATAGGTCGCATAAGCCATGACAAAGAGATCACTATTAATCTTAGGAAAGGTCATCACCTCATGGTAGTCCTCGATATAGCTGAGCCCATCATCATTGATTCGTAAGAGAAATCGCGCCAACACCAAGGGCTGAATAACCGGAGCTAGTTTGGACTGACCAGCGTGTTTGACGAAAAACATGCGCTTGCCAGCCTGCTCGGTAAAAATCTTGACTAACTTGTCGTCCTCACGAAAATTACGATTGTAGAGCACCAAGCCTTGACTCGTGATAGACTGAATCATGCTTCTCTCATGTACTCCTCAAGTCGTTTCATGGCTTCTTTGATAGTCTCCATGCTAGCTGCATAAGATAGGCGAACATAGCCTTCTCCGTAGCGTCCAAAGGCGGCACCAGGGATAAAGGCAACAGCCTTCTTCTGAGCAAAATCCTTCAGAAAAGCAAAGGAATCTTGATTGTAGCCAGCAGGAATCTTAGCAAAGATATAGAAGGCACCGTCTGGTTTAATAATCTCAAAACCAAGAGCAGTCATTTTCTCGATAATATAATCACGACGCTGGATGTACTCCTTCTTCATAGGCTCCGCGTCGTTTTTACCCGCCGTCAAAGCTTCTACCGCAGCATGTTGCGCCATAGTATTTGCGGCAGTTACCAAGTACTGGTGACTCTTGATTAACTGAGTCGTAAAGGCTGCAGGAGCAAAGATAAGGCCTAAACGCCAACCTGTCATAGCATGAGACTTAGATAAACCATTGATAATAATAGCCTGGTCTCTCAGCATAGTTCCCAAAGATACATGGGCTTCCCCTGTATAGGTTAATTCTGAGTAAACCTCATCACAGACAACAAAAATCTCGTACTTGCGTAAAACGTCTGCCAAGGCTTCCAACTGCTCCCGACTATAGGTAATTCCTGTCGGATTGGCTGGATAGTTGAGAATAACTGCTTTGAGCTTGTCCCCTTGCTCCAAAATGGCCTTTTCCAACATCTCAGGAGTCAAGACAAAACCATTTTCAGTTGTATCAATCTCGACAATCTCTGCCCCAACTAGATTGACAATCGGCTCATATCCTGGATAGGCAGGAGCTGGCAAGAGCACCTTGTCCCCCTCTTCCAAAATAGCCGTCAAAGTAGCAGATAAAGCCTCTGTCGCCCCAATTGTAACCAAGATTTCATTTTCAGGAGCATAGTCCAGTTGGTACTTTTCCTTAACAAAGTCACTGGCTGCCTGACGTAAAGTCAACAGACCACTCATCCCTGTATAGTAGGATTGGTTCTGGTCAATCGCTCGCTTGGCCGCCTCCTTGACATGGTCTGGCGTTGTAAAATCAGGTTCCCCCAAGGTCAAACGCAAGACCCCAGGAATCTCCGAAATAGCCTGGTCAAACTGACGAATCAAGGAAACTTGAATCTTGTCTAATTGTTTATTAAAGCGCTTGGTTAAGTCCATAGATACCTCCTACTTTCAAAACGTATCTCTATTATACTATAAAAGCCCCCCGACCGCAAAAATACATGATAGAATAACTTTCCACTTTCTATTTTACTTTTCCTGTTTATAGGTCTATAATAGTAACAGATTCTATTTGGAGGTTTTTATGTCATTTCTATCAAAAAATGGAGCAGGCATCTTTGCCTGCCTTCTCATTTCTATCGTATCTTGGTACTTAGGAGGATTCTTCCCTGTGATTGGCGCGCCTGTATTTGCGATTTTCATAGGCATGCTCCTACATCCCTTTCTCTCGTCTTATAAACAACTGGATGCTGGATTGACCTTTAGTTCTAAAAAATTGCTCCAATATGCCGTTGTCTTGCTTGGTTTTGGTCTCAATATCTCGCAAGTCTTCGCAGTCGGACAATCTTCACTCCCTGTCATCCTGTCCACCATCTCAATAGCTCTGATTATTGCCTATTTCTTCCAGCGCTTCTTTGCACTGGATACAAAACTGGCTACCTTGGTTGGAGTAGGTTCTTCTATCTGTGGTGGCTCTGCCATTGCAGCGACAGCGCCCGTTATTGATGCTAAGGAAAAGGAAGTAGCCCAAGCCATTTCCGTTATCTTTTTCTTCAATGTCTTGGCTGCGCTCATCTTTCCAACTCTAGGAACCTGGCTTCATCTATCCAATGAAGGCTTCGCCCTCTTTGCAGGGACTGCGGTCAACGACACTTCCTCTGTAACGGCTGCCGCCAGCGCTTGGGACAGTCTTTACCAAAGCAATACCCTCGAGTCTGCAACCATTGTTAAACTCACACGTACTTTGGCCATTATCCCTATCACGCTCTTTCTATCCTACTGGCAAAGTCGCCAACAAGAAAACAAGCAAAGCCTACAACTGAAAAAAGTCTTCCCACTTTTTATCCTTTACTTTATCCTTGCCTCTCTCCTCACTACACTACTCACCTCTCTAGGTGTGTCCAGTAGTTTCTTTACCCCTCTCAAACAACTCTCTAAATTCCTTATTGTCATGGCCATGAGTGCTATCGGTCTCAAAACCAATCTGGTCGCTATGGTCAAATCCAGTGGAAAATCCATTCTTCTTGGAGCCATCTGCTGGATTGCCATCATCCTCACCAGTCTTGGTATGCAGACCCTTATCGGCATTTTCTAATACTCTTCGAAAATCTCTTCAAACCACGTCAACGTCGCCTTGCCGTAGGTATTGTTACTGACTTCGTCAGTTCTATCCACAACCTCAAAACTGTGTTTTGAGCAGCCTGCAGCTAGTTTGCTCTTTGATTTTCATTGAGTATAACACAAAAGGTAGCCCACCAGCTACCTTTTCTTATACTTCCTCAATCAAGCGTGTATGTTCTCTCTTGATGCAACGATTCATGACGATGTTGTCGCATCCTCCAGCACGCAAGATTTCTTCCGCTTCTAAACTTTCGAGTCCCAGCTGCGCCCAAAAAATCTTTGCATCAGCCTTGAGAAAATCACGCGCCACATCAGGCAAAAACTCACTGCGACGGTAAACATTGACAATATCTACAGGAAAAGGAATCTCTGCTAGACTAGCATAAGCCTTCTCACCCAAGATTTCACCACCTGCCGCCTTGGGATTGACTGGGATGATTTTATAACCCCGAGCCTGCATTTCCTTAGTCACTCGATTGCTAGTTGTTTCTTCACGGTCAGACAAACCCACTACCGCTAACGTTTTACTAGTTGTCAGATACTGACGAATCACACCATCACTTGGATTGATAAATTCTTGACTCATAGAAATCCTCCTTTTTCATCAGTATAGCATATTTTGAAAAGGCTTGCAGATTTTGACTATAAAAATCTCCTAGCAAGAAAAGAAACCTGCTAGGAGAACTATCTATTTCAAGTGAAAGATTAAATCTTTTTCTCAATGCTAAACAAAGGAGAAAGAGGACGTTTTTCGTGGATACGGATAATAGCATCGCCTAGAAGATGAGCAATCGAAATTTGTTCAATCTTATCAATCAAACGCTCTTCTGGTAGGTAGATAGTATCCAAAACAACCAATTTCTTAATAGCTGATTTTTGGATATTGTCCATAGCTGGTCCTGAAAGAACTGGGTGAGTACAGCTTGCGTAAACTTCAACCGCACCTGCTTCAGCAAGAGCATCTGCCGCATGGCAAATGGTTCCAGCTGTATCGATCATATCGTCAATCAAGATACAAGTCTTACCTTCTACCTTACCAATGATGTTCATCACTTCGCTGGTGTTCATCTTGTCTACACTACGACGCTTGTCAATGATCGCAATCGGAGTTTTCAAAAACTCTGCCAATTTACGAGCACGAGTCACCCCGCCATGGTCTGGACTGACAACGACATAGTCAGAGCCAACCATGCCACGACGTTCAAAATAGTCCGCAATCAATGGAGCACCCATCAAGTGATCTACAGGAATATCAAAGAATCCCTGAATCTGTGCAGCATGCAAATCAATCGTTAACAAACGATCTACTCCAGCCACTTCCAGCATGTTTGCAACGAGTTTTGAAGTGATTGGCTCACGCGCTCTTGCTTTTCTATCCTGACGTGCATAGCCATAGTAAGGCATGACAACGTTGACAGATTCTGCACTAGCACGCTTCAAGGCATCTACCATGATCAAAATTTCGAGCAGATTGTCATTTACAGGTGAGCTAGTTGATTGTAGGATAAAGACGTGTTTTCCACGGATTGATTCTTCGATATTGACCTGAATCTCCCCATCTGAAAATTGGCGAACACTTGATTTCCCCAACTCTATCCCAATCTCTTGCGCCACACGCTCTGCCAATTCTCTATTAGAAGAAAGGGCAAACAGCTTTAAATCAGAAAAAGACATGATTTCCTCCGGTATTTATGTATCACTTGTTTTTTACACAACATTTTCCATCTACCATTGTAGCGCTTTTTCCTTTATTTTTCAATCAAAAATAAAACAAGAGCAAACATTTATACCCTTGCTTTATGCTATTTTATATTAGCTATATTGAAACTAAAAACCCTACATTTTAACAATCGATTTTATGCTAGGATGAGATTTTTTGAGACAAAGTTAGTATACTTCTCTCATACTCCCTGTATCCACATCGTAAACAGCACCTGAAATAACCACATCATCAGGAATCAGTGGAGATTCTCGAAGCAACTGCATATCCTCTCTCACACTCTCTTCAACATCCTGGAATGGTAAAAAATCTTTACCAGACACATCAACCCCGAGCTCGTGCTTCAAATGCTCTTGAAAAGACTCATTTTGAAAGGTTTGAGCTCCACAGTCTGTATGATGAAGCACCACAATTTCTCTAGTTCCCATTTGTTGCTGGGAAATCACAAGTGAACGAATCATGTCCTCTGTTACTCGACCACCCGCATTCCGCAAGATATGGGCATCTCCAAGTGCCAGACCCAGAGCTTGCGCGACGTGTAGCCGTGAGTCCATACAGGTCACAATTGCTACTCTTGTTTTCGGCTTAAGTGGCAGATTTAATTTCCCATGAAGGGCAACATAAGCCTGATTGGCTTGCATAAACTGTTCAAAATATGACACGATTTCCCCCTTAAAAATTTGATCATCAAATATTTCTCCTATCTTATCATTTTTAAGAGGATTTGTCACGGATTATGCAAAGACCTTTTTCAAAACTTCCTGAATCGTTGTCACACCAATGATCTCAATTTCTTTGGGTGGAGTGATTCCTGTCAAGGAATTCTTGGGTACATAAATCTTGGTAAAGCCCAGTTTTGCCGCTTCATTGATGCGTTGTTCGATACGATTCACGCGTCGAATTTCTCCGGTCAAGCCCAGTTCACCCACAAAACATTCCTGAGGATTGGTAGGCTTGTCCTTGTAACTAGAGGCAATAGCCACTGCAACGGCTAAGTCAATGGCGGGCTCATCCAATTTGACCCCACCAGCAGATTTGAGATAGGCATCCTGATTTTGCAAGAGAAGCCCTGCTCGTTTTTCCAAAACAGCCATAATCAGACTCGCACGATTGAAGTCAAGACCTGTCGTAGTACGCTTGGCATTCCCAAACATGGTCGGTGTTACCAAAGCCTGGACCTCCGCCAAAATCGGACGGGTCCCTTCCATGGTCACAACGATTGACGAGCCAGTAGCCCCATCCAAACGCTCCTCTAGGAAAACTTGACTCGGATTGAGCACCTCAACCAATCCACCCGACTGCATCTCAAAAATGCCAATCTCATTAGTGGAACCAAAACGGTTTTTGACTGCCCTCAAAATACGGAAGGTATGGTGACGCTCCCCTTCAAAGTAAAGCACTGTATCCACCATATGCTCCAACATACGCGGACCCGCCAAGGTTCCTTCCTTAGTCACATGCCCTACGATAAAAATGGCAATGTTATTAGTCTTAGCCAGTTGCATAAGCTCAGCCGTCACCTCACGCACTTGAGAAACTGACCCCTGCACCCCTGAAATCTCAGGAGACATAATGGTCTGGATAGAGTCGATGATGAGAAAGTCTGGCTGAATTCTTTCTACTTCTGCGCGAACACTCTGCATATTGGTCTCGGCATAGAGATAAAACTCGCTATCGATATCTCCCAAGCGCTCTGCTCGTAACTTAATCTGCTGGGCAGACTCCTCCCCACTGACATAGAGAACCGTACCCACTTGAGACAGCTGGGTTGAAACTTGTAGGAGAAGGGTTGATTTCCCGATTCCTGGATCCCCACCGATAAGGACGAGACTCCCTGGTACCACTCCGCCTCCAAGTACACGGTTGAATTCCTCCATCTCCGTCTTTGTTCGATTGACATTGATCGAAGTCACCTCAGCCAGTTTCATGGGCTTGGTTTTCTCCCCTGTCAAGGATACACGTGCATTCTTAACCTCGGCAACCTCAACCTCTTCTACAAAAGAAGACCAAGACCCACAGTTGGGACAACGTCCCAGATATTTAGGGGAATTATACCCACAATTTTGACATACAAATGTCGCTTTTTTCTTTGCGATAATAAACCTCTTTCTAAATCTCTATCTCACACTCAATCACTTGGCAAAAATCAATCTTCTCATTTGGCACAAATTGACGTATGAGCATGTTGTGAGTTACCACTATCACGGTCTGGTAATCTCGATACTTAGCCATAGATTCTAGAAATCGAGACTTCATCTCCGTAGCTGTCTCATATTGAATAGGGCTATTAGGAAGTAACTCCCCCTTGTTTTCTAAAAACAGACATCTAGCTTTTTCGAAGTTTTCTATGCCTGCTTCATAGACCTGCCATTCGTGTAACATAGGCTCCACTCTCAAAGGAAGTCCAGTAGCACAAGAAACATAAGAAGCCGTTTCTAAAGCTCGCGTTACTGCTGAAGTCACTAGTAGGTTAGCTGATTGTAGCAAGGGATTTTGGCAAAGTTCCTGAGCTTGTTGTCGTCCCTTCTCAGATAAGGGGGCCAAATCCATCCCAAAACCTGTATAAGAACGTTCCTCTAACTCACGGTAATCTGGCTCCCCGTGAGGTACAAAGATGATTTTCATCCTAGTGTCCTGTTGATCCAAAACCACCAGTCCGCACGCCGTCTGCCTCATCTCCGTCTGCGATTAAAAATGGTGCAAAGACAGCCTGAACCACACGTTCCCCAACTTCAAGAACCACTTCCTGATCAGTAATGTTTTTCATCTGCGCAAAAATATGTCCCTCATTTCCAGGATTTCCATAATAATCCCCATCAATAACGCCAACAGAGTTGATCAAGACCAGACCCTTCTTACGAGGATTTGAAGAACGGTCATAGAGATAGAGCACTTCTGTCGGCTGCATGTAAGCCTTGACACCAGTCGGAACGAGAACAATCTCTCCTGGAGCAATCACAGTGCGTTCCGCAACCTTTAAATCATAACCAGCTGCATGAGCTGTCTCACGCTTCGGTAGCAAATTTTCATCTGTAAAAGTAGAAACCAATTCAAAACCACGAATTTTCATAATCTTCTCTTTTCTATTATCATTTATTCTAGGCTATTTTATCTTATTTATTCGAAAAAAGCACGAAAAAAGAGCACACAATTCACACTCGCTTAGGGCTGCTGGATTCCTCCCCTGACCCGCTTCACGCAGAACTGTTGCTCCATTATTTATTATACCACATTCCCCTCTATTTTTAAAGAGAAATTATTTTTTCCGTCGATTTCGGAAAAAGTCCTGCATAATCGCTGCACACTCACTCTCCAAAACTCCCGTTTCGACCTCTACACGATGATTGAGACGCTCATCTGTCAAAATATCGTACAAACTTCCAGCTGCACCAAATTTCTGATTATTAGCCCCGTAGACTACATTTGGAATGCGTGCAAGCCCAATCGCCCCACTACACATAACACAAGGCTCAATGGTCACAAACAACGTACAATCAAGCAGACGCCAACTCTCTTCACTTGCATTCGCATTTTCTATGGCCATGATTTCTGCATGCATAACCGCCCGTTGCAACTCCTCGCGCGCATTATGCCCCCTACCAATGATCTCTCCATCCTTGACAATCACACAACCAATTGGAATTTCATCGTGTTCTAGGGCAATCTCAGCCTCTCTCAAAGCCTCTCTCATAAAAGCTTCTTTTTCTTCAACTGTATAATCCATAGTTTCTCTCTTTTCCTGCTTATCAATTCTATCATTATAGCATGTTTTCATAGACAAAAAAAGAGCTCTATAATATTTACACTGACTAACTTTAGATAGTATTAAATCGCTGGATTGTAGAAATAATGTTTTAAAAAGAGTATAATATTAGCAAAATTGATAGAAAATCAGAAATCATGAACTTAAAATAATGAAGATAACTGACATAGAAAGTTCAAGAGATGAATATACTGAAATTTATACAATAAACAATATGAAAGGGTAAATGATGAAATTAGAGTTATTACTGGATAAACCAAAATTTACCTTAATGTTTCCATATAAAAATCAATTTAATAGAGCAGGGGGACCATTCATGATATCTTTATCTGTTATGATTCTCTGGATTCTAAAGCATCTGATAGCTTATAATACCGATTTTACAGACAAGATTATTATAGCAATCGTACTGATTTATGCTCCACTTCTTCTATGGTTTATGGGGTATTATCTCTTCATAAATGGAGTAAAATTAGAAGTTCATAAAAACAATACTGTTCAGTATTATACCTATAGTAGCAGAGGCCTCAGCGTATTACATTATCAATTTAAACTTCAAGATATCGAACAAATAACCATTAAAAAGCGTCCCTTTAATTGTGCAAAGTTAACCATAAAAATTAGAAATCCTATTTTTTTAGAAGGATATGAGAAAAATCTAAATAAGTTAATAAGTGTCAGTATCATAACAGATAAACTGAAAGCAGATGTTTTTATGCACGAAATGAACCAAATTCAAAATGACAAATCAGGAAACCAAGTTATCAAATAAGCTAATTTACAAAAAATTTAATTTTATCTAACTTATAAATTCTAAAGAAAATAGTTCACTGAAGAGGCTGGGATCAAAAATCCCAACCTCATTTTTGCTTAGTTGTAAACCTATAATTTATTAGTAGATTGAACTGTTTGTTGGTATTTTAGAATTCAAAAAGCTACTTTTACCAAAACTTCTTTTCTCCATTCACAACATTAACCAATTTACTCAAATGTTGAAATCTTACAGATATAGGTTTACCAAATCGAGACTTAGTCTAGAGATTTCTATCCCACTGTTTTTTTCTTTATCTTAAAAAGTCAAGTAGAAGCCTATATAAGACTTAGGAACTAAAAAAGCCACCGAATGCGGTGACTTAATAGGGAGATTATTATGAAAAAGGTAAAATAAAATCTTATTAAATCAATGCTTTTGGAGGGTGTCCCCTCCAACTCCCCGACCTCTGGACAAGGTCTATTTTTTTTGAAAAAATTTAAAAAAACTTCATCAAAACGCTTGACTTTCTCGGTATACCGTGATATAATATAATCAAGATAAGGAAAGGAGGTGAGGAAGTTGAATAAAGAAGATTGGCTTAGGTTACTTGAAAAGGCGATAGACAATATCCCTGAAACGGTTACTGCTATAGCAAGTCTGGTGACTGCAATAACAGTCGCAAGGCAAAACAAAAAGCGTAAACCCGAATCCCGCAAAAGAAAAAGGTAAACGCTAAGAGGTGGGGGCGAAAGCCCCTCACACCTCTATTTTATCAAATGAAAAGAGGAAAAGCAATGGTTAGTGCAATAGCTATTTTTATAATTGTGATCAATGTATATATCTATCTAAAAAATAAAAAGGACAAATAATATGAGAAAAGTTATTCAAGAATTACTTAACAGTTCTATTTCTACATCTGCTATTTCGCAAGGTGCTGGTGTGCCATGGACTACCGTTTCAGACCTTAGAAAAGGAAAAACAAGTATGGACAAAATGGCGCTTCTAACAGCAGAAAAACTTTATGAATTTGCTACAGCTGATAAGCAGTGATTTCGGTCACTGCTTTTATTATTGCAAACAAAAAAACCGCAAGCCTGAGCCTGCGGTTAGTTTAAGAAGAAAAATAGAATCTCCTTTCTTTATTTTAAAAAATTATTTAGTGGTAACAATTAGTCCGTCAGGTAATACATCAAGCGCTGGTTTGTCTGAGCGGCTTCCATCCTCGTTGACGTAGTACCAGCCACCTTCAACTTTAACAAGTTCTTTTGAAGACATTTCGCCGTTCTCTTCTTTGAGATGGTATAGTTTGTCCTTGTATTGAACCCAGCCAGTGACCATTGCTCCTGAAGCATCAAGATAGTACCATTTACCATTCACAAGTACCCAACCAACGGCCATTGCGCCGTTTTCTTTGAGGTAGTACCATTTGCCATCATCCTTCAACCAGCGAGAAGCTATTGAATAACCTCTCTCGTTGAAGTAATACCAGGTACCATCAATCTTTTCCCACTCTTCTTTTGGATAAGAGCCGTCAGGGTATTCATACCACCATCCAGTGTCATTTCTCTTCCATTTTGGCTTAGCTTCTTCATCATCTAGTAAAACAATGTTCTTGTCGTACGGATTTGAAGAGTATTGCCACCAGCGGATACCATCCATGCTAGGAAAATATTCAAAATCAGCTGTACCATCATTCAAACCATACCCGGCAATCCAAAGGCTGTTTGGGAATTTCGCAAGAATCTGCTCATAATAGATATTATTGAGCGTGAATGGCTTGTAGCTGTAATAGATTGGCTCGTAGCCATTTTCTTTGAGGATTTCCATGAAGCGAATACAAGCATCTGTATTTGCCTGTTTATCTCCGCTTGCGTGATCTTCGTAGTCGAGGCACAAGTATTTTACTTTTTGAGGCACATTATCAAGGAAGTAGCGTGCCTCTCGCTCGGCTTCTTCAATATCACCACCAAACCAAGCAAAATGATAGAAACCAACAGGATTTGATTGCTCCGCTTGAGCAGACAAG
Organism: Streptococcus oralis; assembly: GCF_016028255.1. Taxonomy (NCBI): domain Bacteria; kingdom Bacillati; phylum Bacillota; class Bacilli; order Lactobacillales; family Streptococcaceae; genus Streptococcus; species Streptococcus oralis. Next base: position 458,663 of record NZ_CP065707.1, on the reverse strand, counting down.
CAAGGGTTTAGATAATTTGTACTTTCAGAAACTTTGATAATGGTATTCTGTGTACCCATATCCTCCAAAATACCTGTAATATCGTATCCATTGTGGCTAGATACGTCGATGAATAAGTCGTTTTTCTTCATTGTTTTCTCCTAATCTTCACTTGGCTCTTGATAGTCAAGAGCGCGTTTGCTATCAGAGATCCCTGATGTTGTTGGGTCTGGAATGATATTTAGGATATTTACAATCGTCAACCCCACAAGATAAGGGTTCGCAAAGAATTTGCCAAGCAAGTCTAAAATAACTCCCCAGCTAACCAAATCTTCCAGTTTAAGATTGAAATAGGCGAGAATTGGCAAAGCTAGTGCGAATGCCACTCGCAATAAGAATGTTTTATTTTTTAAGTTAAATCGTACTTTCCAGTTAATCATGTTCATTTCTCCTTTTATTGTTTATTTTGAATTAAATTTTTAAGCTCTCTTACGTCTTCACCAAGTGACTTCACTTGCTCAGCTAGTACTAAGATAGCCTTATTCTGTTCATCGTGGTTATCGAGCCGCTTGTTGGCTGATGTCTTGAATTCGTTCAGATTTTCGATATCTTTCTCTAAAATCGTAAGACGATTCTCTTGCTTGGTTGCTTTATCCTTCATCGAAAAATAAAGACCAATCACAGGGATGAGGGTGATGAAGATCTGTACGAGAAATCGTTCATATCCTGGCATACACACCTCCTATTCCTTACCTTCAAATTTCCAAGCGACACCAGTTCCGTTTTGTTCCAAAGTACCATTTGTCACAAATGCGCTGACAGGCTCGCCGTTGTATGTGAATTCCTTGTTAAACTGCACAAGGATGCGCTTGCCTTCACCGTTGACTTCTACGTGTTCAGGGTCTTCAATGGTAATCAGGTCATGTGGTAGGTAAGTCTTACCTACTTCAGCCAGAGGAATCAGCTCAACCAGCTCTTTATAAGTCGTGCCATACTCGATATTCTTGCTCATGACAGAGTTCAAGACAAGAACATGAATGACCTTCTGATTCACCTTCGAATTCTCTTCAGTCTGTTTGACAAGCGCAGAAAGTCGGTCCTGTTCGCTCTTATTGTGTGCAATCTGTTGCTCAGCTTGTTCAAGCTTATTCTGCGCTTGCACAATCGCAGAGCTTGGGTCCAATTCGGATTTGAGAACATCCAGCACCGCTTGAATCAAAACGTCTTCTGGCTCGTTTGTACGGTCACCAGGAAATGACCGTGAGTTAGTGCTGTAGCGATTTCCTTCTGACAATTGAATTTCTACCACTGTCTCAACATTCGATCCAGAATTTCTTAAGTAAGGTCTTGTTGATAGATTATAACCATTGATTGTCATGTCTATTCTCCTTCTGCTGGTTTAGTTTCTTCATCAAGCAGAGCTTCCAGCTCATCCACTCGTGCTTTAAGTCTTTGATTTTCAGCCAATTGTTCTTCCAGCTGAATGCTCAAGATATTATTTGCAATCATCGAATTTGTTGAGGTTGTTGACATTTCACTAATTGTCATTTGTAAGGCTTGGTTAAGCTGTTCTGCGTTCATTTTCTAAGTTCTCCAATCTGTGTGTAAGTTTTTGATTTTCAAGAGCGAGCTCCTGAATAGCTTTAAGTGCGATGTTTGTTAGTCTGAGGTTGTCAAGGTTCAGCGTGTCTCCATTCTCGTAAACAAGCGTAGGGTCTACTGTTTGGACCTCTTGGGCAATCAAACCAATCTTTGTGTGTGCTTGTTGTGGTCTATCCTCTTGTTTCTTCCAATCGTATTCCTTGAACTGAAATTGCTGGATATAATCAAGAGCCTTGTGCTTACATTCAACGATGTTTTCTTTCAGACGTCTGTCCGAGAAATGTTGGTTCACAACCGACCACAGGCTATATGCTGTACTATTATAACTATAGTAGATGTCATTCTCTGAACCACCGAAGCTCAAAGATACATTGTCAGAGTTCCATAGTCCAATAGTACCTGTTGTTTTACCGTTAACACTTCCTTTCCCTGTCTTGAGCCAGCCGATTCCTTTTGCATTGATATAACCTTGTACAGTCATAAGGAACTCATCTGTATCTGTTGCAGTATTTCCAATTGTGAAATCCGAATCTCTGTAGAGAAAAAGCCCATAAGGGACATTTTCCCCACGACCATAAGACCCGATGAACTGGACGCCCAACCCATCTTTAGCATTGTAATCGCGAGGCACGTTAATCTGCAGACCACCATTGACAGCATCAAACGAACCGTAAGAGCCTAGTTGAATTTGGGTATGTCCTGTTAAGGTTCCGCCGTAGATGCTGGCCCCTCTAATGGTCCCACCGTAAATCCTATCACCGCTTAAAATACCCGAACGAACCTGGCTTGCATCAATCGCAACACTCTGCACACGGGTAATAAAGGCCTGCTTAGCAAAAAGCTGACTCAAGTAAGCTTCATTTGCGACAAGCTTATTAAAGAAAGCCTGGTCAACTTTCAACTTTTCAGCCGTGACCGCTTCAGCATCCAAAACAACAGTAGTCACTGAACCAGCTTCAAAATTTACCGTCTTCAGCTTATCAATCATTGCAGACTTGATGACAGCTCTATCAATCAAGGTCTCGCCAGTGATATGGGTCAATTTCCCGTCAAGTCGATTATGACCGTTAGCTCCAAGATTGATTCCTGAAATCAAATCACCTGTGCTGTTGATATTCTGAACAGCCCATGAACCAGCCAGTTGAGTTTGAACCGAGCGAATAGCCTCGTCGGTATCTTCGGGCGCTTCTTTGTAGTCCGTCGCGACAGAACCTCTCTCAAGCTGAACATCTGTCACATAGAGATTGATGGTCTTCCCTTTTTCTCCGTAAAGCATCAAGTTCAGATTCTCGACATCGTCTGATAAAGTAAACGTAAATGTGAAACGCTTGTACTTCGACGTTATTTGTGGGCTTGGAATACTTTGCCACTCTTGCCCAATAATATTTTTGTTTTTGATGTAGTGCAAAGCGACCTTCAAGCCGCTGTTACTATCACCGCCATCTTTTGAAACAAGAAGAGATACACTCACTTTCTCACCTCGAACACCATCAAATGCAAAAGATTGCTGAATTCCAAAAAAATTAGCAACATCTTGAGATTCGTGATAGAAGTGTAGTCCCGGACGATTTCGATTATTAGGATTTTGAGAGTGTTGATAGTTGAAATTCAAACCAAAATTAACAGACTGATATTCAAGCCAGTTTTTTGAACCATTCTTAAATTGACCATTTCTGATATAATTTCGGCCACCTTTTGAAGCCTTTGACACCTCAACCTGAAATAGCTGACTTGTCATAGCCATGCGAGCGACCTTATCCGCAATCCCGTTTTCAGTGTTTCCCAAAATTCGCTCATAGAGCTGACTAGTCTCTCTTACTCGCTGGAAGTCAGCCTGGTTCGCTTTTCCAGAAATCAGTGAGGTGATATCTGCAAATCGTCCATCTACTGCTGTTTTGTATTTGGCAATCTGAGTAGCAATAGAGCCGTTTTGTGGGTTGGTAATAGCTTCGAACCTTCGTTCTAGACCTCTCACATCTTCCTGATAAGCCGATTTACCAACAAAATCACGAGTGACCAACTCACGAACAGCCGTTGCTTGCTTTGCGCTCTCCTCACGAGCATATCGCTGCAAGGCTTCCTGTCGCTGACCGTCTTGTCCGACATAGCTCTCGATTGCTGACATTTTAGCAGACAGACCTTCAGCAGTTTTCTGAAATTCAGACTTGGCAACGACAAGGTCAGTCTTCCAGTCTTCAGGAGCAGGACCTGCATCTATACGAGTAGAACTTCTGGTCAATTCGACTTTACGAAATGCCACATGGCCAATCTCGTTATAGCCCAGAATAATTCGCCAGAAGTCAAAATTATCAGGTTTGGTCAGCGCTGGAATAGTGACCTGATAAGTCTGCCAGCTAGACGTGAGATTGAAATTGCCATATATGATCTCAGGATTGCCAGGTACTGTTCGATTGGCTCTTAAAGAGAACCAAACGCTTGGATTTCCAGAGTAGCAAATTGCTTGAAATGAAAGTGTATAAGTCTCGCCAATCTCCAAATCGAGAAGAGCTGTCGAATTCTTACCTGAAGCTTGACTTCCCTCTTTCGAATGAATTTGCATCTGCTTCCATGTTCTTGTTGTCCCTTTTACATTGTATTCACCATTGATAATTTTCCAGTCGACAGGACTGCCATCCCCTTGGCTATACCGCCAAAGTCCTCTTGAAAAGTCATAGTCTTCAGCATAATTCCGTCCCCCGACCTTCATCTTAGCAAAGGTCTGAGTCAGCCCATCGATGCCTTGCTTAACCTCACTTTTCGTCGCAAATCCGTCCATCTGGCCAGTCATTCGACTAAGAGCTTCTGTGGTCGTTCTACGATATTCTGAAGCTTGATTGACCTCACTTGCGACTGTTCTCTTCAGAGCGTCCAAATCACCCAACAGAGCCGTTTGAGCGCTTGTTGCCTGTCTCTTGAATTCTTCAAGTTTAGCAATCGAATCTAGACCAATCCGCTTCGCTTCCTGAGCGAGTAAGCTGCTTGCGCCAGCATTTCGCAACGCTTCTTCTGCTTTTCGTCTAGCTTCCTGTATAGAAGCATTGTCGAAACTATCAAAGCGCTGATTGATAGTATCAGAGATTTCTCTTTTAACTTCTTCAGCTCTTGCTCTGGCCAGTTCAATACCGTTAGAAATTTCCTGTCTAAGCAATCCAGCCTTATGATCAAAGTCTAAGTCAGCATTTTGAAGAGCCTTTTCAAGGGCGATTTCTTGTGCGGTTCCTGTCACACCAAGGATTGCATCGGCTGCGCTAGATAAACCACCAGAAGCTCTAGAACCACCAGTGCCTGCCTTATCATCGAAAGTCAGAGATATGTACTCTTCTTTCAAGGCATCGAACTCATAAGCAATAGCTTTCTTGAATGAATCGACATTGTGCTTCCGACTCTTAAGGTTGACTGTATCGCCTATGTGGACCACTTGACCATCAAGTTCATAAGCTTCAATCTTGATAGCATCAGAGACCTTGTCAATACCCTCATTTGAGAACTTAGCTTGTGCCCACTTCTTCAACTCTTCAACAGTCTTAGCATTGTTGTTCTCATACTCTTTTTCATTGATATAAGGGTATGAGTTGATAAGAGGACTATCCACAGTCACTCTGATAGTCGTTTCCTTTTCAGCGCCTTCAGGTTTGAAAGTTGATTTGGCATGGATTCTTGTGACAACATTCTGACTGTTTTTGGTTCGTTGGTAATCTTTCAGATTCTTATGCGTTGTAATAACAACACCACGATTCTCCCCACGGCTCTTCTTCACTGTCAGAGCGAAATTATCACGAACCAGCTCGCCTTCCCACGTTCCGACGATACTATGCTTGCCGTCCAGCAATACAGAGTACAAAGTTTCTGTCTCAGTCGTGTTGAAGGTCCTACGGTCCTGGATATCACTGTTAAATGAGAAATCTCCAAGAGCTGTTTTGGTATTTTGTACCATGCGAGAAAGAGCCATACCACAGCTCTGACTAGTCACGCTCACCGGTGTAATAGAACGTTGCATCACATCGTCTGAAATGTGATAGGCTGTGATTTCCAGATGGTCATTGTTCTCAACTGGTTTCTTGATGCGAAATAGCTGCGCTCCTAGCACAGGAGTCGGAGCCTTTATCAGCATATCTTCTTGTATTAACTGATAAATACCAGAGTCAGAAATAGGATACTTCACAGTTAGGGTGAAATCCCCATTCATGGTTTCTTTCACAATCGCTGAAGTTGCTTCATGAAGTGGCTCACCATTCCAACGAACTGTTCTCACATCTTTGTTAAGTAGATAAAGCAATTATGCCCACCCCCAAACTGTCTCAATTTCAAGCGATTGAATACCTGGGCCCAAAACAACTCCAACATTCTTCACTTTCGCTGGATCAACTGTGATAAAATCCCCTGACCATTTCACTGGCTTCCCTGTTGTCGTTTTAAAGCTAGGATTGTCAGGATTATTGACCATCACAAGCGATTCTGAGAGCTTTTCAAGACGAATGACCTGACCAGCGATTGTAAATGAAGTCTCAACAGCGCTCTGACCAACGATTGTGATTTTAGGAAAGGCAAGAGCAGAACCTTGCACAGTCAGAGTCCCACTTCTTGTCAATCTCTGTGTATCGGTGCTTTTGAAATATTTGGTAGGGTGACAAGTGAATTTTACATCCACTGTCCATGCACCAAAATCATCTTTAATAATTTTGAAATCATCCACTTTATAGCACCAATATTTCACGCTTGGCTCTTGTTCATTCTCCAACCAAAATTTTTCACGATTTAACAGAGAAGAAAAGCGGTATAAGTCTTCATCCGTTGGGTTAATCAAGCTGATGTGGTAGCTTTTTTCAATCAACCTACGATGCCTATTTGATTGAACAATTGCACCACTGATCCCATCATGTTCTAAAAGACTAGTTTTTGAGGAGGATACGATGACTTGTGGTCGTGTTTCAACCAGAATCTCACATTTAAATGATGATGTTTTCACTCCGTCGATGGTTAACTCATTAATTTTTGTCATGCGAAACCTCCTCTCAAATTAGTTTTTCTTTGTAGTTCTTCAGCAATACGTGTTCCGACTACGTCAGCTAGTCTATTCAAATCTGCTTCTTCTCGGATGGTCACTCCTGAAAAGTTGACATTGATGCTATTCGATGTGTTCATCGTATTAGCAATACTTTGTCCAATGGCACCAAGAGTTGACTTATTGAGTGGAAGGATTGCTTCTGCACCAGCTTCTCCACCAACCATTGCTCTATTTCCATTCATTCCAAATAAAGTCGGCTTGGTCAAGATACCACCCTTGGCATACCACTCTACGCCAATACTTGGCAATCCGTTACTCAACCAGTCAACTGGGTTAAGAGATCCTGAAATACTAAAGTGTGGTAGAGGGATATGAGGCCATCTAAATTCAAAGTTAAAGAATCCCTTAATAGCTTCAATTGCACTACCTACCGCATCTTTAGCACCATCAATAGCACTTGAAATTATTGATTTGATAGACTCCCAAATATTGCTAGCAGTGGATAAGATACCATTAAAAATTCCTGAAATCGTGCTACTCAAATTATTAAACAAATTTGACCCGGTTGAGACCAGTCCAGACCATAAATTGGAAAGGGTAGAAGTAAAACTCGACCACAGAGACTGAGCCCCTGAAATCAAACTTGAGAAAATATTGGACAAGGCGCTAGTAAAGCTAGACCACAAAGACTGTCCAGTTGAGACTACTGAAGACCAAATTTCAGAAAGCCAAGCAGTGAAATTTGACCACGCTGTAGTAGCAGTCGTGACAATATTAGTCCACAATTCAGAAAGCCAAGCGGCGCAAGCATCCCACGTCGACTGAAGCCATTCGGATATAGCCCCCCAGTTCATGATGGCCTGAATGATGAGTGTAATAACGGCAATAGCAGCAACTATTGCCGCTACGACAATTCCGACAGGCGCACCTATTGCACCTATAGCAATGACTAGCGGTGCTATTGCACCAAGCAGTAGCATTACAGCAGTTGTAACGAGGCCAAGAATCACGATAGTCTGTTGATCAGTTTCATTTAAGCTGGTAAACCAATTGACAGCAGATTCAAGTATGCCCATCAAAGGTTCTAAAGCTGGTATAACAGTCTCAAGTAGTGTACCACCTATCTCACCAAGCCCTTCTTTCGCTTTGTTGGAATAGGTTGTTAGTTTATCAATCGGATCTATTGTCTCATCAAATGTTGTTGCTACAGTTCCTGATGAGTTTTGTGCTGCTTCAGCTAAATCATTAAAGCTAAATGCCCCGCGTTGGATAGCATCTACCATTTTAGGAGCGGCTCTATTTCCGAAAACTTCAGAAGCAATCCTTATCGCTTCTGTCTTACTAGTAGCGTTCTGAATCGCATTGACAGTCTCGTTCAACCCCTCAGTCAATGTCTTTCCATTTTTGGCATAGTTTACTGTAGCCTTTGAAAGTGAAGCTAAAGCTGCAGAAGAGTCAATCCCACTTTTTTCAAATCTACCAATTAATGTAGCCCCCTCTTCAAAAGATAATCCCAGCATCTTAATTTGTGGAGCTCCATCGATTGCTTTTTGGAAGATAGAGTCATAAGATTGACCAGTATCTTGGCCGACCTTTGTTACTGAGTCCAATACTCTCGCTAGATCCTCATTAGATAAACCGTAAGCATCAATTGCTTTCTTGGCATTTATTGCGGAATTTGAAATATCTTCTCCAGTTATTTTCGAATATTTCAATAGATACTCTGCTGCAGATTGCAAAGTATCTCCAGTAAGTCCAAATTGTGTATTTAACTCACCAACTGCGTCAGCAGATTCTTGAAATGTAGCCGATGGTAAGGATGTAGCGATTCCTTTTGCAATTTCCTGAAGTCCTAACAAGGCTTCGCCAGTCAATCCAGTCTTCGTCGTAACAGTATCCATCGCTTCGTCTATTTCAGACCATGCATCTACTGTTTTTTTACCAGCATCAACCATTTTTTGACCTAGTTGTCCTGCCTTTTCAGCAACATTCATCATTACATCAGCCTTTAAATATCCTGTAGCTTCCTTGATGTCTCCTGTTGCAGAACGGCTCGAATCCCCTAGATTCCCCATGGCTTTATCTATCTTTAACACCTCAACTTCTGCTTGCCCAATTTCATTTTGAAGTTGTCGCCATTCCTCTGTTCCGATTTTTTCCTTTCCTAATTCCTCTTGTTTCCGTTTCAGCTCCTGGACCTTATCCTTGGCTAATGAAGATTGTTTACCTAATAACTTCATTTTTTCTTCGGACAACTCTACATTTTTAGGATCTAATTCGAGCTTCTGGTTGACGATATCAAGTTCTTTTGCAACATTGTTGATTTCTTTGTTGAGATTTAAAATAGACTTTGGATTTCCTACATCTTCGATATGTTTTTTGGTTGAATTCATTGCCTGGTCAACAGCCTTCATCTGTGATTCAACTTTAGAAATTTCAAGTTGAAGCTTATTCCACTGTGCTGACCCAACTTCAGATTCTCCCAGTTCCTTTTGTTGCTTTTTGAGTTCAGCAATTTTCATAGCACCAACACGAGCTTGTTCTTGTAAGTTGAGTAACTTACGATTCAGCAAGTCGACATTGTCTGGATCCATCTTCAATTGTCTGTTGATGTTGTTGAAGTCTTTTTTCAAACTAGATAAAGCATTATTGATACCTTTTACAGATCTGTCAAATTCAACAGTATTGGCACCAAATTTGACGTATAAGCCTTCAAATGTTTCAGCCATAGATTTCCTCCTTTCAATTTTAGTCAGACATTACATTTAGTAATTCTGCGTTTGATAAAGTTTTCTTCTCATTTTCATTGATACTCATCTGATGTAGTGTTCCCATCAGATAATTAAAGTGTTGACTTTCTGCCCAAAAAACATCCATCCGATTTTCAAAAATAACCTTATAAATTTTTTCAGAAGTTATGACTTCTGTTGAGGCTTTTTTCTATCTTGAGGAACCTTTGCTCTGCTTCGGTTAAATTCATAGAAGAGGTCTGAGAAGAAACCAATATCAATCAAATCACCAAACCAAGGAGCAAGAGAGGCTGTTTCAGCAGTCAGCTCATTCTGTACAAAGCGACCATTCTCAACCTCACCGTACAGACAAGGGATAACTTCAGTTAGGAAGTTCATGAAATCTGGCTCCATAAGTAATGGCATTAGTTTGACCTTTTCTTCATCAGTTAAAGCAGATAAGCGACCATTTACACCAGTTGCAAGCGCAAGCTGTGTGTAAGCTGTGAGTGCTTTTTGGTTATCATCAAAGAAGTTGCGACCTGTTCGCTGTTCATACATCTTGATAGCTGGTAAAGAGTAAAGAAAGCGCACTGTTTCAGTGTGCTCTCTTTCTTCACCATAACTATCAAACGCTGTGAATGATAGTTCTTTTTTAATCATTTTAGCCTCCTGGCACGATGGCTGTTGTTCCTAAAGCTTCATTGATAAAATCAATCAATTTCGTTGGGGTACTTGAAGCGAACAATTTATCAAATTTAGCACGGACAACACCCTTGTCTGTATCACGCCATACAATTTCTGAAACAGGTTTTTTATCTGAATCTAGAATGAAATTGTTAGGTGACGCAGTACATGGAATTTCGATTTCTTTTGGTGTAGCAGAGTTTTCATCTGTTGTAGCGCTTCCTTTTGGAGCCGATGCTTTCACATTGGTCCAGATGTGGAACTCTTCAACCTCAGAACCAAACTCATCTGTAACCGTTTCAGCATATCCCCAAATGAAATTCGCATTCACACCAGTATCGATGAGCGCTGGAGGAGTTGAAGTTGTCAGCTTTTTCCCCAAATGGTCAATCATGAATTGTTTAGGAATTTGATAAGTCGTAATTGATCCCTCAGTTGATTTCTTACCTTGAAGACGGACGTGCTCCACGTTATCTGCGTAGTATGCTTTTGATTCTTGTGAAGTTTCAAAAGATGTTTTTCGCATTCCTGTAAATGGGTATGGTGTTTTTAGATCGAGTGCGCCAGATTCTGTTTTTGAAATCTTAGCAAAGAATCCCATGGCATTACCATGAGTAACCTCTCGTGTGTCATATTTATAAGTCATTGTGACTCCTTCCTTAATTTGGTCTGATTTTTATTGATTTCATATTATTGAGAAAGATTTCTTTATTTTTGAGATAAGCTGGTCTGATGTGTTCTTGAGGTGCTACAAATCCACCATTTTTTGTTGCGTGGCCATTTTCTAACAAGTGAGCAAGCGACTTCTCTTTCCCGTTGTTATATACTACAGCGATATCTTCAATGGTCTCGTGAGTCCATCCTTTTTCATATACTCCGTTTCTTCTAGGACTTCCGTCTCTAATGTCTCCAGCGGTGCTTTTTCCTGCTTTTTCTATGATTTCTAAAACTTGATTCTGTATATCGATTTTTAATGTATTCACATTAACGCTACCATTTCCCACTTGTGAATACCTCAATTCTGTAGGTTGTAAGTAAGTAATCTGTATCAGGCTGTTTTAGATTCAACTGACTAGGTTCACACATAAAATTAGACAACATCAATTCCTCAATGCTGTCTAGTTTCTTCTTGTGATAGTGACTGATTTGAATAGTCACTTTTCTCATGTGTATTGTGTCATCAGCAGTAATACTGCTACCTGGAGTTAAACGATAGTAAAGAATAACGTTGTCAGGAGAAGTTTTTTCCTCACGTTCCATATAGAACACCTTTGATTTTAAAGTGTTTTTTTCTAGGATTTCTTGAATTTCTTGCCTAGTGAAGAACTTCTTAGCCATTATTTCAACTCTCCTAATTCGATTATCGTGTAGTGGCCATCATCGGATTCAGTTCCAACATTTACCTTGTACTCTTTCCCTTTGTACTTCACGTAGTCTAAGGAATCTGTCACATAGTTAGAACGTATCCGAAATCTTGCTGTCAAAACTTGACCATCTGCCAAAGCTTTATCGAGTCTACGTTGGTAGATCTTTTCTTTTTCAGCTTTGACTTTCTTTTCTACAACTTGTTTTTCAAAAACACCTTTTTCGACCTCTATGCGCTCATCATAACAAAGGATGATTGATACTCTAGATGATTTCATGATTTAACTCCGTAAATAGCTTTTAATTGATAGAGAATATTTGTCAATTCTTCATCAATCCAGCTCATTGTTGTTGAGCTTCCTGTCATCAAGGATTTATCAAATCTCTGAACACACCTCAAATGTAACCAATCTAAAATTGTTTCTTTATCATTCTCTTCAATCTCATTCCATTCTGTCAATTCGCTTTCTTTATCGATGCGATTGATAGGAATGTTGTTTCTCGTTAAATATGAAATACCACTATTTATATAGCTTAAAAGTTGAGTGTCGAAGATTTCTTCTTCGACATCAACTTCAACCATTTCTTTAATTTGGTTAAGGATTGTCATTTTAGACTCCCCTTTCTATTTAAAATCAACCTTTTGTGAATTTTACAGCTGATTTGTACTGACCAAGTCGGCCACCAAGTACGCTAGCAAGTTCGATATGACGACGATTCATCGTTACATCATAATCTTCAAAGCGATCGGCAGAGACATCATCACCAATCATCTTATAAGCCTTGTCAGCAAATGCGATAATTGGGTTGGTTGCATCTTCCATCCAGTCATAGACATATACTTGATAACCAGCAATGACATTCCCTGTTTGTGAAATTGGTGCGAATGGTTGTGGATCAATGTAGCGCTTTTCGCCATCCTTAACCATTTTAAGTTTACGAGCAATAGTTTTTGAAGTTACCAGAATTGGAGTTGTATTGGCAGCAAGTTTATCAATTCCTTTTACAAGGTTTTCTAAAACAGTGCTGTCAAATTCCCCGTCAACATTGATTTCTTGCGTATCAAATAGTTGAGCAAGTGTTTCTTCTGCGATAGATTTAATTTCAGTGATTTTGTCATCATCATCACTATTTTTACCATCGCCAATAACAACAGCACGTTCAACAGCACGGATGAATCCTTGTGCTAATTCATTCATCACATAGTTGAAGTAAGCACCTGTTGTATCCTTCTTCAAGTCAGCATACTCAAAACTGTACTTGATGTAGACAGCAGCAGAGTTGATTGTATAATCGATAAATACAAAAGATTCATCTTTCTTTGTTTTGCCATTCTGATGGCCTTTAGCTTTTGCTTGTTGCGTTTGAAGCGCAACACGTACTGCATAACGAGGATCTTTGGTTACATGGTTCAGGATACCGTCGTAATCATTAAATGCATTTTGGATTGCAATCAATACTGGTTCAGGTAAGATTTTGTTAAGATCAGTTACACCTTTTTCAACCAGATTTGCTTCCCAAACTTTGCGGGCACTGTTTGAGCTTCCTTCGTTATCCATGAGGATTCGAGCGAAATCAAGTGCAGCTTCTTTTGTTTTTAAGTATTCCATTTGTGTCTTGCCTTTCTGTACTTCCTTGATAGATTTAGCAGCTTTGTTGAGTTCTTCTTCAGTCTCTTCAATGTCTGCATCCAAGCTGTCAATCGTTTCTTTGAGGGTATTGGCTTGAGTGACCAAGGCCTCTGCATCAGCTTTCAGCTGTTCAAGGACATCAGCCTCAATGTTTGCTTCTTTCAATTTAGCTTTGATAGTCGCCTTTTTTAATTTAACTTCTGATAGCTCATCAGCAGCTTTTTGACGAGCTTCCAAAAGTTCAACAAGTGATTTTTTCATTATCTATTCCTCCTAGATTTGTGCAAGTTTACTCATGATATCTTGCTTCATGTTCGCCTGAGCGATTCGCTTATCAACCACAGATATATCAAATCCCTTAATATTATCAACGGTTGCTTGAGGATTGGCTGGCACGGTAACGACAGATATTTCAAAGATTTCAACCTCTTTGAAAATCCATCCACCGTAAGGTTGCTTAGCGTCAACTGGCTCATAATCATTAATAAAGAACCCAATGCTCAGACTATCCAGTGCCCCCATCTTCATGAGGTCATAGGTTTTCTTAGCTTCTGGATCGCTTAGGTTGAATGTTGACCGTGTTCGCAGACCTTTTTCATCTACCGACAGCTCATGCTTACCGATGACACGATTTCGGTCGTGATTTAAGCACATAGGGACGACAGCCTTAGTTTTCAGAGTGCTATCAAAACACCCCTTGGCCATCACATCGCCATCTCTGTCTGTATTGCCATAAGTAGAGGCATAAGCCTCAAAATGAAAGTCAGCTGACTCTTCCTCAACTGACTTGACGACAAAGGTTTTTAACTTTTCCATAGCCTACCTCCTTTCTTAAAATTTCTGCCAACCGCCCACCCTATTTTTAATTACTTTCGCTCGGTTCAATACGGACTGCATTTAGATTAGTTTCGAATACTTCTCCACCTTCATAGCCTGGAAGTCCTAGATACGTTTCACGGAATTCATTTGAATTCATCAAACCTGCGTATTTAGATTTAAATCCACCTTCAACTAGATCTTTGAATGAAATCATATCAGCCATATCAAAGAAGACTAAGAGTTTGTTGCCTTGTGTCCGTGCTGTCTTCGTGAAGTATTTCCTGTTAATCTCTTCAGAAAATACACGTTGATATAACTTCATGACGCTAGAATAGTAAGCTCTATATTGCTCTTCAGTGTAGTCACAAGTAAACAATTTTTCATTAATCCCATGAGCATGATAAAGTTGAGATTTCAGAAACTCCATTTCTTCTTTAGAAGCGGTTGAGTAATCTTTGTTTAATTCCATAAACTCTTCACCTTGCTCGAGATAGGCAATGCCACCATTTTCAGCAAGTTCCATCATGGTATCAACTCGATTTTTAGCTTGTTTCTTCAAGTGTTCATCTGCTGCTTTAGTTGGTAGTTTTAAGAATCCTCTCAATTTTGAATTCCCTCTGCCTAACTTTTCAGTTAACGCATCAAGATTGATGTCAATTAATTCTGTAATTTGATTCAGTTGACTTGTCACATTTAATTTCGGATTTTCAAAAACCCAGACATCACCAAGAGGCAACTCAATCTCTACATCATCGATCATAATCTCAACTCTCTCTGCAGTCCATGATATGGTTTTCTTGGCAAGCCAAATTTCAATCAGCTGGCCATTCTCCCAACGTGGAACAACAACTGCAACTCCGTCACGCAACATAGCTCTTGTTACATTTGCCCAAAATACAACTGGTATTTCAAGGGGATTTGGAGAGAAAGATAAAACATTTGCAAGGTCACTATTCTCGTACCACTCCATCTTGTCAACACCGCCTGGATTCCGAGTAATCTTGACATGCTTGAATCTAACTTGTGCAGTATCTGTTGAAATCTTATTGTAGATATTGTCTAAGTAAATCGAATTTCTTCTCCAATAATTTAAATTTCTTTGTAAATAGGTTCTTGTGGATTTTCTATTGCTTGGTCTGAAAATCCTAGCAAAAACCTCTCTTAGATTATTTATATATTTGTTCATTCTTCACCTCAATCAAAGTAATAACTCAAATCTTCCTTGAAATTTTCGTAGCAAATAAAAGCATCTAACTGACTAGCAAATACGTCAATCTTTTCTTTTGCCTTTTCTTTATTTGGAAATACATTGTTATTCGCATCGATCTTGACACGAACATTTGCATGGTTCCAAGTTGCAACAGGGTCATCAAAGATGATTTTTCCCATCTTAGCTTTTTCTTTATAGACCTTGAGGGGATTTGACAAACTTTTAACCGTCTGTGGGATGTCGTGACAGATATCCCCATAGTAGTCATTAAACAAGCGGATAAGCTCTTTAGCATTCCATCTGTCATAACCAACTGCCACAGGTAAAATCCTGTTATCACTCATAAACCGTCTAAGCTCATCGAAGATATAAGCCTGGTCATTGTAATCCAACTCATGAACATGCAACTCTCCGCTTAGCTCCCACTCAGCGTATTTGTCTCTCAGTTCTTTTGGAAGCCCCTCAATCGTATGCCGTGGCATGAATTTCTTATTGAGGTATTGCCGTTCTTCCCCATTCACAACCATGAAGGAGATTGAACAGATATCATTGACATCTGATAAGTCAACACCAAGCACGCAACGAGCGCTGCGCTCATCATCACCGACGAAAAGACTCATATCAAACTTGTCTGACCAGCCTTGACACTCTTCATTGCTGAAGTAAGCTAGATAGTTATTGACTGGAAGATTGAAAGTCTTGGCCATCAACTCAGCTTGTTTGGCTGGGTCATTCTTACTCATCTCAATATCAAGTATGATGGCTTCTTTCTCGGTCGTGATACCAAGTAGAGGCATAGCCTTCTGCCAGACATCAGGATTATGGATTTCAGCCACCTCATCTAGCTTATAGATCCATGGCATGACTGAATCATTTTCAACCTTGCCATCTAAAATATCAATCCATAGCGAATAATACTTATCAAAGAGCTTGTCACGCTTAGTCCCATTGGTAGAAATGTACCAAGTTATCCAGTTTTTACGCTTACGGCTAGAACCATCGTTAACAACCTTGATAAAGTCATCATCATAAGTATGAACCTCATCAAAAATATTGTAATGGGCATTAGTACCGTCAAGGCTTTCATATTCAGATGTCTTGATAGACATAAGACTGTTTGTTGTCTCGTACAAAATACCTTGCTTAGTTGACCTAAGAATGTCAGCCTCACGCATATAGTGCAGTAAACTATCTTCATTGGACAACATTGCCCTTGACGCATTAAAGAGATAGCCAGCCTGTTCACGACTATAAGCCAAAAGCTGAATGTCAGCTCCCCACTCACCGTCGATTATCTGACCAACCTCTCCAATTGCAGAACCAAGCGTAGTCTTTCCAGTACCACGAGGCACAATAATAGGCACCTCATGAATGAGACGCCTTTCTTCAAAATCTTTGTACTCTTCAAGTGTGTCTGGATTAGTCTTGGTAACTTCTGCCATGTGATAGAAGCCCCAAGCCACCTCAAGCCAAACCTTTTGAGGTAAAGCTAGCTTTAACTTACCAGCTCGACCCTTTGTGTTGCTGCACTCTTCCTCGATGAACTCAATCCGCTTGTCAGCTTCCTCTTGTTTGAAGATATATTGTTCTTTAAACCGCTTCACACGAGAGATTGAGAGAAGCACTTCACGACAGACAGGAACTTTACCAGCTTCCACTAACCCAACATACTTATCAAAATATTTCATCTCAACCATAACGAGCCAACTTCTCCTGAATCATTTCTTTGAGACTGTCACCCTGTGGACTTTGCTTCTCGATGGTCATCATGATCTGCATGTTTAGCTTTTGATACTTTTCCATTCCATCAAGCAGATACTTATCAGGTAACTCACCGTCATTAATAACTTTATTGATTTCCAGTTGGAAGTTTTCAATAACTTTTTGATTATGATTGTATTGAGTTTTAAGATTTTTCAAACCGACTGAATCATTATCACTGATTTCAAGCATTTTTTCTTTTGGAATCAGTTTAAAAGTCTTACGAGATAGCTCGACACGTTCCTCTCTTGTATACTTTTGCCGTTGATTTGCAAGCTTTTCTAACTCTTTGAACTGACTTTTTGTGATATTCGACCGAGTTTCTTCAAATATGCCTAGCTTTTTTCGATACCTGGTGAGGGTAGCACGACTTATTCCTAGCTTTTCTAAAACTTCATTGATTTTCAAAATCATGCTCCTTTCTTGTATCAATTTTCGTCATTTTTGGGGGAGAGGTATATAAGAGGATTGACACCGTTATTATTTTGAGTGTGTGAAAATTTAAAATAGGGGGGATCTGATAAAAATAAAAAATCAAAATAAATTAATATTCCGATTTTCTAAATTTAAATTTATTTTACTTTGAAATGTTTTAGTATTGTGACACTCAAGACAAAGTAATTGCAAATTATCTTCGTTGAGAGTAATTGACTCATCTTGATAATTAGTTTCATCAATCTCTATGATATGGTCAACAATACTCTTGCCATGAATTAAACGTCCACACATGTCGCAGCGCATACGCTTTGTAGTTCTGATTTTATTTCTCAGAGTTCTCCAAGGTTTTGAGTTGTAGAATTTAATCTGCCAGATTCTGAACCAGTCAGAGTGTTTAGGATTTTTAAAATAAGCCATCTCTTATATCACTCCTTCAGTTTCCAGATTTTTTCATGATACAAATATATCAGATTCATTTTGTCAATTCTATATCTTTTTTTGACAAGGTTTATTTTTGAGTTTTGAATTTATGTAAAATATCCCCGTCGAATTAGCTATATCTTATATTTTATCCAATTTTGTTTCACACTCTAAAACTAGCACAGACAATGCTTCAGGCCCTCTTCAAAATATAAACTAGAAACTTCCTCGTTATGGATAGTTGAAAAAATCAAAAAAATATTAGAGGCTAAAATTACTCATCTTAGTATCAAGTTCATCTTGCCTCACACAAATATAAATTAGTGTGACTGCTGGACTTGAATGGTTGAATAATGACATCAAGTCTGCAACGTTCTTGTACTTCTTGTAGTAATGATAGCCAAATGTTTTTCGCATCGTGTGAGTTCCGACATTATCGATGCCTAAGTCTTCAGCAGCTCTTTTAAGAAACCAGTATACCGTCTTATAGCTGAGCGCCTTATTCTTTCCAACACGACTCTGAAATAGATACTCATGTAATTCTTTATCTTTGACAAATTCTCTCAATTCATTCTTGAGTGGCCTTGTCATTTTAATGCTCTTATATTTCCCTGTTTTCTGTTCCCTAACTTTAATGTGCCAACCTTGAACATCTTTAACCTTTAGTTTGAGAATATCTCCAACACGAAAACCTGTATTGATTCCCAAAAGAAATAGCATGTAATATTTTTCATTCCAAGATGATAGATAGTCCTTCATGGCTTGAATATCATCCTTATCTCGTAACGGTTCAACAATATTCATAGTTTTGCTCCTTTCACAAAAAATAAAGCACTAAGATTTTCTCAGTGCTTTGGATAGTATCAATCTACCATTTTCTTTTTGTCAATGCTATACTTTTTTTTGACAAGTTACATGAACAATAACTTTGCAAGTGTATCAAGAATGACTTCACGTCTTCTGTAAATCTGCTTGCTATGCCTATACAAGTATCCAGTTTCTCCATTCTCCATGATATGCCAAACTTGAATCCAGTCATATCCAGTATGTTCTCCCCAACGAAGATAGAAGATTTTTTTATCATCTGGTTCTAGATTTTCTAGTAATTGGGAGATAGCATTTTGGAAATTTTCTAATCTTAAAATCATAGGATCGCTTGCATATGCGATCGCTAAATTCTCGGACCTGTTAACGAATGTCCCGCTTCCACTTGAACCTGTATCGTCAATACCAGGAACAGTGAGGTGTTTCACTTCGTACAATCGTTCTAATTCATGCCTACGCTGACCAATAAGTTTATCAATCTTCAGGTATTTATCATCGAGTTCAAACTCGAGATAATCCCTTCGCGCTTTTGTTAAGTTCTTTTTGACCAAACCTTACCTCCCATGTATCTTTTGGATTTAACCCATTTAATAATCTTACCATCGTTATTGTTGTTGAAATAATCTGGCAATCTTGCTGTTGGGCTTTCTTTGTAGACCACTTTTTCGACTACCTGAATCGCAGGCATCATTTCATCATCTATCCACCCAACAAGCCACGCAGGGTTTACATCATAGGTTCTAGCAATCATTTCAATTTGCTTAATGGATGGATATCCACCCCGTTCGTACAAATGAATTGTGTTTTGGGAGACACCTGTTTCCTTTGCCATCTGCCCAACAGAGAGACATAGGTCCTCTCTAAGTTCTTTCAATCTTAGCTGCATCTTACTCTCCATCTCCTAGTATTAGCTTTTATGAATGCCGCTTGCTCTTGCATCTGCTTCCATTCATAATCCATAATGATTTCAAGTTGGTTGTTACAAAGACCTCTTAAAAAATCGTTTTGAACTTCTAACTTTTCTATATCCTTATAGGCCCTTCCGTACAGTTCATCTTCCAGAAATCTAATGCGCTCTGCCATTGCTTCTTGAATGATGATATAAGTTGGTTTCTTGTACTTTGCCATTATAATCTCACCTCATCTCCTATTTTAAGAGATTCATAGTTTGTTTGAGTAACTACGAATATTCCGTAATTTTGCAATGTAACAGTGTACATGTCACCAATCTTCTCCTTTTGTAAGACTCTGCCTTTGATTTCAGCGCCTTGATTATCAGCTTTGTAGATAACCATCGGCTTCTTCTCTTCCAAATCTCGAATCCTGTCCATCTGCCAGATATTTAATCCAGCAGATAGCAGAATCCAGATTACTATGAATCGTTTCATTCTGAGGCCTCCTTACTTGGTTTAAAAAGTTAGTTCTTTCCTTGCTTCACTCATAACGTGAGGATTGTCTGTCGGCAATGTTGCGTAGCGTTTCATTGATACTGCTGCTTCAACAAAAATCATTTCATCAAAAACTAATTGACATAACTCCACCAGACACTCCTCAATATCAAACACCTCGTTATCGTCTTCGCTATCCATCTGCTCTTCATAAAATTCTGCAATTTCACAAGCTTTTCTGTACAATTTACCTGCAAAATCTCTTTTCATTTCTTCCATCACTCCACCTCCTCAAAATAGCTATGAAATTTACTTAAATTGACAATAGCGACCTCTTCAACAAAATGCTTTTCAATGTCAAAGTCTGGGTCATTTTTGCTAAACTCTTTCTTAATAGCTTTTTCAGCCAGCGAAGGTAAAGCAAATATACTTGCTCCATTTCTTAAAGCGAGCGCTTGACCATATTCGTTCACTATTCGATAACCCACATCAAACGGTCTGATTTTCGTTGGGATTTTTATGCGTTTGTTTTCATTTTTTATTGCTTGTTCAATCGTTTGTACCATCACTCCACCTCCTCGACTTCGAAGATAGAACAGCTAAACACTTCACTCAAACCAGACTCTTCAAGCTCTTCTTTTGTAAACTTCTTCTTGTTCACTAGAGAATGAAACATTTTCCCTTCTCCATTTATTGCTAAGAAATGCCCTGTCGGCTTGATTTTTACCGTATATTGTCGTTCTTCCTCGACCTCGTAGCCGTCAAGCCAGGCTCGAGCTACTAAATCAAATGGTCTTTCTTGCATAAACCATTCCCCAACTTCATCGTTCG
Organism: Streptococcus oralis; assembly: GCF_016028255.1. Lineage (NCBI taxonomy): Bacteria > Bacillati > Bacillota > Bacilli > Lactobacillales > Streptococcaceae > Streptococcus > Streptococcus oralis. The sequence goes on along the minus strand of NZ_CP065707.1, from coordinate 437,973 downwards.
TGAAATCAAATTCGAATAATTCTGCCACGTCTTTACAAGCTTTTCTAGCTTCCTCAATCCAATCCGCCACAAACTGTGGCACTACGACTTTCTGCGGTTCGTCTAGTTGTTCGATTAGCTCTAAAACAGTTTCCTTATTTATACGTGGTATATTCCATGAAAGTGAATATTGTAAATTATTTATTTTCTCAATCAATTCTTGTTTATTCATCTTCCTTTCCTCCATAAATCAAATAAACTGCAATAACTAACTGAGACATGCCTGGCGAATAGCCAACCCAATCATCAAACTCCTTAGATTTTGGCAACCAATCCTTGGTAGCTCCCAAATCATAGTCTTTAGGTTTTTCATCGGCGAAGATACATTCCATCGCTCCCATAAACGTCATGCCATCTTCTGTCATTTCCCAGAAATAGTCCGCCCGGTCTTTCACTGCTTGTGGTAAATCTTGTTTGGGAGGCTTGGGCTTCCCGTCTTCTACCGACCAGCCGTATACTCCATTAACTTTTTTCTTTAAATCTTCCATTATCTTCCAACTCCTCGCTTTCAATTTTTCTAATATCAATAACGTCTTCAAAATGTTCTCTTAAACACCACTTATTTTTTATACACTCTCTTATAAAAATTGTTTTATAAATACAATGTTCTATATAAGCGATTGGAAATAATAAAGCAATAAATGGTGCACAAACAAGCAAAGACAGATAAATTGCTGCTCTTCCAAATTTTGAATCAGCAATATACTCGTAAAACTCAATAGGCCCTTTTATTTTTCGTAAGTGCCTGATAAAGATAATATAATTTTTTCTTTTCACACTTCACACCTCCCTAAAACGGCAATCCATCATCTGGAATATCCATCGGATCACTTGCTCCAAAACTTGGTGGCATCTGGTTTTCCATGCTTGACTGGTTCGCAGAATTATCCTTCTTTTCAAGCACTTGAAAACTTTCAGCTACCACTTCAGTCACATAGACACGTTGTCCTTGCTGGTTATCATAGCTACGAGTCTGGATGCGACCTGTGATTCCTACAAGAGCACCCTTTTTAAGCCAATTTGCAAAATTTTCAGCTTGCTGGCGCCACATAATGCAACTGATAAAATCAGCTTCACGTTCACCTGCCTGATTTTTAAAATTGCGATTCACTGCCAAACTAAAAGTCGCAACTGCAACATTTGATGGCGTGTATCGCAACTCAGGATCACGAGTCAAGCGACCTACCAAAACAACATTATTGATCATTCTCTATCTCCTTCGATTTCTAAAACGGCATCTTGTATAAAAGTATTGCCAATTTCATAGTGTTTGTATTCCTTAGCTGTCACTTCAAATCTTTCTTCAACTTGCTTATTTCCTGCATATCCTGAAACAACTAGAATATATCTTCTTTTGGTTCTAGTTGGCACCAGTACCGAACTTTTGCCTGTCATGACAGGTATAAATGTTGTATGAGGTTCATCAATGTACTTGTCTACAACCGTCCCGCTCGAAATCTGGTGACATGCCACGAGGAAGGATGCAAATAAAACAGCACATAAGATTTTTAAATATTTCATTCTAAATCCTCACAAGAACAAACTAGCTAACCATATCAAAAATGCACATGTAATGATTTTTGAAATACTGCTTTTTACAGCATATGAATAATCCTCTTCAGATTCTTTTTTGCTGGATAATACAGGCCAGATGAAAGATAGTAGTGCATCCATCCCTAATGCTTGCCAGACTGTAATTTTACCAACTGGAATGATTGTTGTGATAATTTCATTCCATCCGTACTGAACTACAAATGGCGATACAACGATTACAAATACAGAACCTAAAATAATTCCTAATTTTTTCATTTTACAAATCCTCCTCTTTCACAAACACCCCGTCAATCATCTTTCCTTTGCGGTCCTTGATGACTTCATAAGCTTCTTCTAAACAATTTTCAGCTGTAGTTCCATTGCAAAATGAAACCGTACTAATCACGCTATCAAGAAACATCAAGTCTGCTTTGATTAACGGAATTTGTGTTTCATTGTGACAGACATGAGCGTATAGTTTTTGAGCGATGTTCCCTAAACTAGAAACCATCAGCAACAATTCAAGTTCCTGTTGATTGGCTGAAATCTGAGCACCATTCTTAATCTGTTGATCAAGTCCAATCAAAACCACCTGAATGTCTCCAAGCGCATCGTAAATCAGTTCAGATTTATCCTTTGCAATGCCCTCAAACAATTCACCAGACTCTTCCATCAGCTTCAAGAATTGTTTGACAGGATTCGCTTCATGTAGATTTCTATCAACAAACCACTGTTGAACCTTTTCTTCCAAATTCATTTTTGTATTCATCTTATTTTCCCTCCGTTTTCCTAGTAATCAAGTAGTAGCAACCAACTGCTCCGTATTCAATCCTGATGTTCTCACCACTCATGCTTTTCCGAAATTGTGGATGACTGATTGCTGAGTAACTAGCTTGATGTTTCTTTAATTCGTTGATTGCGCTATGTATGTGGCCAAAACTCCCAATGAGTGTCTTGCGGTGACCGTTATAAATGAAGTAGAGTTCAATCATCTTTACTAAACTCCTTGTAAATTTTTTTGAATATTTCTGACACCAATTTTTCAGGTATATTAGATCTCTCGTTGTATGATTTTGAGAAGTTTTTCCACTCGATATCCTGCTTGATAATTTTATTTTTAAGATTAAGTTCAATGTTGCTTCCAAAAATCGTCCGTTTTTGTAAAGGATAATCATAATTATTGTATCTAGCTAGATTTTTGTATGGAATTCTGAATCCAATAATATCCTCAATGTAAGGCCACAGTCTATCAGCAGCAGGATTCTCAATAACCCAAAATTGTGGTCTATATCTTTTTATGATTTCTATTGTGTTGAAAGCTGTTAGCTCGCCATTGACTCTTTTTAAAAATTGCCTGTCATACTGATAATTTATATAGGCTGACTCGTAATCCTGATTTGCCCTGATCGTGAACGGTGAAGGTCTTACTTGTGGAGCAAACAAGCTGTCAGACACATCATTGCGTTTCCAACACGCATTCCCATTTTCCATTGCAGAAGCATTTGACCAACTTTCACATGGTGGACTAGCTATTATAAGATCAGGTTTTGGTAATTTGTCTAACACGTCAAAGAGCCTGTTATCTCCAAATAAACGTTTGTAATCAGCAAGGTCCAGATTTATAAAATGATTGTTCTTGTTTTCTATATCCATTCCGATTGAATAGATTTCAATATTCGCCCCCCCCCCGAACTATTCAGAGAGTTAGCACCCTTGAAGTAAGAACCATTCCCACTATCGAAGAGTGCCCAGACTGTCATTTTCTTTATGATCGATACCTCCAATCATCCCTTCACCTGAATCACATAGAAATTTCCAAATGATCTAAGCGCCTTGCCCACCTGCATTGCAACTGCACGAGAGACAAACCGAATAGCTCCCCTTTCTTCTGAAAACGAGATATCAATTCCAGTCACACCGATTGTGACAGCCCTCAAGTACGGTTTTTCTTCTTTTGTTCCGTGTTTCAAAATGAACATCACTTTATTCCTTTCTCTAGTTTTTCTAGCATTTCTTGTTTCTTCTTCTCAAGGTCCTTTTTGGTCTCGTCACTAGTCTTATTGACATAGTTTGGTTGTGACCATTCAGGAACATTTGATTTCTGATTACCTGGACGTTTGCTGTTTTTGCTTTCTTTGTACGCTCGCTCACGTTCATCGACTGCTGCAATCGTCAAAACTCCATCGTTCTTCCAATTGGTCAAAATCGCTCTGATATAACTAAAGTTCCTTTTACCATTATCAGCAGCAAGACCAATTGCTTTCAAGACAACCTTTGCTTCCATGCCATCTAATGTGATGAACTCTTTCAAGAGTTCAAATTGAGTTCCATCTAACGGAGCGATACGAGATTGATATTCTTCCACGATGAGTGCGACTGGATTTTCATCTATATCTTTCTCTATCTCTGTATCTATCTCTATATCTATATCTATATCTCCGATACACTTTGTTACATCGTTGTTACAATGTAACACCCTTTTGTTTTCACGAGACTTGCGAACCCTTCTGGCGCTTGCGGTTTCACTACCTACCATCTCAGGAACTTGCTCTAAGAAATAAACCCTATCATTTTTTCTAGTCAGCAAGCCCTTACTCTCCAAGAAAATCAAAGTGATTTTAATATCTTCAACATTCTCATCAATGACAAGAGCGATTTCTTCAGCTAGATTGTCAGCGAGTCCATCATAGTAGATGTGCCCGCCATCCTCTAAACTAATCAACATCATTTTGAGATAGATGATAGTGTGCGTATCGCCACCTGCAATCTTACGAAGCAATTTCATTTCTTTAGATTTAAAAAAATCTTGAGCAAGTTGAATCCAGTAGTATCGCTTGTTTTTAACTACCATTGATACCCTCCGTTTCTCTACTAATCCACAAATGTTTCTTTTCGTGTCACGGGATCAATGTCAACACGGCGACCTGTTTTAAAGTCAATAAACCCTTTTTCGATTTGTGGCGCTTGAAATTGAATCTTCTTTTTCGGTCTCATGGCCATTTTAAGCTTGATATTCATAATCAGTGATTCAATCAAGACTACTGAAACTACTGTGCATACTGCGATAATTTGTAAATTTTTCATGTTTTTTTATCCTCTTTTTGTGTTATAATAAAATCAAATAATTTTGCTAAGACCTTGTCCAGAAGCCTTTTAGTAAAGTTATTATAGTTGATTTGAGAGCCATTCCTTAATGGCTCTTTTTGACCATTTTTTGCCAGGTAATTCCTTTGGAAATCCCTTCATGTAACGATAATTATTTGAAAACGTGTCATAGTTGATGCCTAGAAAGTCGCAGGTAGTGCTCACATCCATCAGCTCTGGATAGTGATCACTATCTTTTTCTATCTCAACCAATCTTGTGATTGTGTCCTTGATAATGGATTTAATCCAGTCAGATAGTGAAACTAGAACATTGTCCATCTTCTTCCCCTCTCTACACTTCGTCAAATGAGTTCAATTTCATGATTTTCATCTTAGTGTTTGTGCTTGGCTCCCACGTCATCCAGTAAGCAAGAGCAGCGTCTGCAAATTTTTTCGGTAGCAAGTCATAGCGACTAATGTTGAAGTGGTCTTTAAAGTCAATCTCAGCTTGTCTAAATACCGACTGAGCGAAAATCTTATCAGCGTAAGCTGGACTGTCAATACCACCCAAGCAAGCCACAACCCGAGCCTTGCGCTTCTTCAGTAGCGACTGAGCATAGCTTGGATGAATCGGTTGCTCACTTTTGAGATAGTCAATATCTTCTAGCATGGTCGCCTGTTGCTCACGCAATTTCTTCTGACCAGTAAAAAGAGCGATAAAGGCATCTTCGTCCAAATCCTCACGGATAAATCCGCCCTGCTTGCGAATAGCTGGCAAGACCTCTGATGTCACCCAACGCTTAAACTCTCTGGCTTGAGGAAGCTTACTTGAAAGAATGAGAGAGTAGAGCCCAGATTCGTTGATAATCAACATATCCTGTGTTCCGCCACTAGTAGGGATGCCCTGTTTTAGGGCGTCCTCTTCATCAACGTGAAGAGCAATTGCATTTCTAGCCTTGCTATATCCTAGGATGTCTGCAACATCCTTCCCAACGAACCAAGGCTCGTTATCAATTGTCAAAGTACGGACTTCCTGTCCGTGAAAATTAAAAATTTCGTTCATAATGTTCCTCTTCTTACTTTTCCTAGTGTTAAAATAGTTTCCCAAACATCTAGTCCCTCAAGACTATCGATCATCATCTGACTAAGTTGGTGATTTTTCTTCTGCCAATTCAGTATTATTTTCGCTTGCATGTATGGACCTCTCAGTGATTTCTCCAAGGGTTTTCAATACCCAAAATATCTACGACTTTTTCTTTCACATAATCACTTCCTTTGCCATACTTCAGCAGTTCTGAAATGACCGAAGGTGCGACGAATACTTGTTTTGCCAACTCGGCTTGAGTCATATCTAGCTCAATCAAACGAGTTTTGATTTTAGCCTTGATTATCTTTAGTTCTTTACTCATATTTTTCCTTTCTATATTTCTCTGCTTCTTTTGAAATTTTCAAAAGCATTGAAAGTCCCCCAATTACTCCATTTAGATACCCTCGCCCATAATCTGTCGCTAAGAGTTCCAATAATTCTTTCAGGTCTTCTTCGTTCATCCCTGACCTCCTTTTAAAAAATTATCTAAAAAGTTAGCGAATTTCTTGACATTGATAAATAAATTTATTAAAATCAAAACATAGAGAAAAGACCTACTAAAAAGTAAGGTTCTACCTAGAAAACGGACGCCAATCAGTTTCATTAGGCTTTATTTTTTAGTTGTCTTGTTCGCTAACTCTTTAGCTTACAAAAACTATTGTAGTAAATTTACTAACATTTGTCAACGGTTTTGTAGTAAATTTATTGAATATTTTTTGTCATGCCTTAGAAAGGTTGATGTATCAATGTTTTTCACATTTGAAAAAATAAAAGAATTGGCTGACAAACAAGGTATTTCATTAAATAAACTTGAAGAAAAACTAGGTTTTAGCAGAAATACAATTTATAACATGAAGAAATCCACACCAAATGTTGAACGAGTTTCAATGATTGCTGACTACTTCAACGTGTCCACAGATTATTTACTTGGTCGCACGGATAACCCAGCAATCGCTGGTAGTCATGACTACAAATGGGAAGGTAAGACTCTAAACGTTGAAGAAATGGCATCTAATGTCATGATGTTTGGCGGTCGAGAATTAACAGACGAAAAGAAGAAAATCATCCAGTCTATCATTGAAGGTTATCTCAAAGAAGCTGGTGATTAGAGGTACTGCTTAGTGACCGAAAAAGAAATTATAAGTCATTTTCAGATTCGTATTTTCGATTTTGATGGAGATTTGATGCCTGATGAACTTGGATTTTACGAAAAAGAAACCAATACGGCTTTCTTATCAAGTAAACTTAGTAAAAAAGAGAGGGTTAAGGTCCTACTTCATGAACTAGGACACAAGGACCATACACGCTCAGAGTACCAGAACGCTCGCCTGCGCTGTGAAAACGAAGCTGATAGAAATATGATTCATCATCTCGTAAAAGACGCGATAGAAAGCTTAGACGACCCTAAAGAGTTTGATTACCTCAAATTCATGTCCTACTACGATCTAAAAACCGTGACAAATGAAATCATGGTAAAAGAGGAATATTATAATTTAGCAAATATAATTTAAGGAGATGTTATGAAAAAAGAAAAAGATTATAAACCTTTTTACAAAAAATTTTGGTTTGGGATATTGGTCATTATCTTAGCAATTGGTGGAGTGAATGCCCTTACGAAGCAACAATCTTCTAAAAATAATCAGTTTAAAATGACAAAAAGTTTAGGTGAGGATTTTGCGTTATACTTTAAGGATAATGCTCAAATTTTTGACAACGGAAAAAAAGTTGACTTTATCCCAGGCGGAGATGATAAATTTGTTTCTGTAAGACTTGGGGAAGGTTGGAAATATGAAAGTATTAGTCGAAAAGTTTATATCACAAATGAATTTCTGAAGGCTAAAAACACTCTTTTTGAAAAATGGGCCGAAGAAAAAGATTATAAAATTGATGCACAAAAAGACATTCCTGAGCTACTCGTCTATGTATCTGATAAAGATAAAACTCAAATAGCTAGTGAGCATAAGGGTAAAATGAAAATATTCAACATAAAATAGCAAAAAGCCCCACAATCGCCCTCGCCAAAGTTTGATTGTGAAGCTCACCCTTATAAAAAATCAGCCATTAAAAAGGCCTCTTTTCTATACCCTATTTTACACCATGAAAGGGGTGATGTCAATATTCTCAATGTTTAGACCTTGTCCAGAAGCCGATAAACAAGGAGAATACAATGAAATATAATAAAACAAAATACCCAAATATCTATTACTATGAGACTGCCAAAGGAAAGCGTTACTATGTCAGACGTTCTTTTTTCTTCCGAGGTAAAAAAAGAGAAAAAAGTAAAAGTGGTCTCACAACCCTTCCACAAGCTCGTGCAGCCTTGGTAGAGCTTGAGCAACAAATCCAAGAACAAGAATTAGGTATCAATACTAATCTGACTCTCGATCAGTATTGGGATATCTATTCTGAAAAGAGATTGTCAACAGGGCGCTGGAATGACACTTCCTACTACCTTAATGACAACCTCTATAAAAACCATATTAAACCAAAGTTTGGTTCTGTTCTGCTTAAAAACCTGGATAGAAATGAGTATGAACTCTTTATCGCTGACAAGTTGCAAAACCATACAAGATACACTGTTCAAACCCTCAATTCCAGCTTCATGGCAGTGCTGAATGATGCCGTGAAAAATGGTAATCTGCTCTCAAATCGCTTGAAAGGTGTTTTCATCGGCCAGAGTGATATCCCTGCAGCTAACAAGAAAGTGACTCTCAAAGAGTTCAAGACTTGGATAGCAAAGGCAGAAGAGATTATGCCAAAACAATTCTACGCTCTTACCTATCTGACCATTTTTGGATTGAGAAGAGGAGAAGTCTTTGGATTGCGCCCGATGGACGTCACTCAGAACGACAATGGACGGGCTATACTGCATCTTAGAGATAGTCGAAGCAACCAGACCTTGAAAGGGAAAGGAGGGCTTAAAACGAAGGATTCAGAGCGCTATATCTGCCTAGATGATATCGGAACAGACCTTATCTATTATCTGATAGCTGAAGCTTCTAAAATTAAGCGAAAGTTAGGTATTATCAAGGAACAGCACAAGGATTATATAACTATCAACGAGAAAGGTGGTCTCATCAATCCAAACCAGCTAAATAGAAACTTCAATCTAGTGAATGAAGCAATAGGATTGCATGTAACACCTCACATGATGCGCCACTTCTTCACGACTCAAAGCATTATTGCAGGGGTTCCGTTTGAACAATTAAGCCAGGCGCTAGGCCATACAAAAGTTTATATGACGGATCGGTATAATCAGGTTGAGGACGAATTAGCCGAAGCGACAACAGACCTATTTCTTAGTCATATTCGCTAAAAAAGTCCCCGAAAATTCCCCGACCAAATTCCAAAAACTACCGAAATTTATCGGAAAACGATGTTTAGGAAATTCCCGAAAAGCTTGAAATAAAGCAAAAAAACTCCACCTGATTGGGTGGAGTTAAGGGAGATTATTATGAAAAAGAAAAGTTTAGGATATTTGTTACAACAAGTTAGGAGGTCTTCTTGTAACTGTCTATAGTATACCCGACCTGTCTTAAATAAATCTTAAAAATTTTCTTAAGACCAAACACTTTCTAAAATATTGGTTTGTTCACGACCAGGACCTACTGAGAATGTCGAAATACGAACGCCAACCAATTCACTCACACGACGAACATAGTTACGCGCATTCTCAGGAAGATCTTCCAAATTACGAACTCCTGTGATGTCTTCTGACCACCCTGGCAATTCTTCGTAGATAGGTTTGCAACGTTTCAACTGTTCAAGACTAGCTGGGTAGTGGTCGATACGTTGACCATCGAGATCATAGGCCACACAGATTTTCACAGTATCCAAACCGCTCAAAACATCGATAGAGTTCAATGAAAGATTGGTAATCCCAGATACACGACGGCTGTGACGCATCACAACTGAGTCAAACCAACCCACACGACGTGGACGACCAGTTGTTGTACCGTATTCATGACCTACTTCACGAATGCGATCTCCCACTTCATCAAACAACTCAGTTGGGAAAGGTCCATCTCCTACACGACTTGTGTAGGCTTTACATACACCTACAACCTTGTCAATCTTACTTGGACCAACACCAGACCCAATTGTCACACCACCAGCGACAGGGTTTGAAGAAGTAACAAATGGATAAGTACCTTGGTCAATGTCCAACATGACACCTTGTGCACCTTCAAAAAGCACACGTTTGCCGTTATCAAGTGCATCGTTCAAGATAACGGATGTATCTGTCACATACTGCTTGATTTGTTGGCCATACTCATAGTACTCTTCAAAAATATCATCAATTGAAATAGGGGTACTGTCATACAATTTTTCAAACAAACGATTCTTTTCCGAAAGATTCCGTTCCAAGCGTTCACGGAAAATATCCTTATCCAAAAGATCTGCAATTCGAATCCCTACACGAGCAGCTTTATCCATGTAGGCTGGGCCAATACCCTTGATAGTAGTCCCGATTTTATTGTCGCCCTTAGCTTCTTCTTGCAAACGGTCTAATTCAATATGATATGGCAAAATGACATGTGCACGATCAGAAATACGCAAGTTATCAGTTGTCACACCTTCCTCATGAAGATAGCTCAACTCTTTCACAAGAGATTTCGGGTTCACAACCATCCCATTCCCAATAACTGAAATTTTTTCAGGGAAGAAAATACCTGATGGAATCAAGTGCAACTTAAATTTCTTGCCATCAATCACAATTGTGTGACCAGCATTATCACCACCTTGGTAACGAGCAATCACCTCTGCATTAGCTGAAAGAAAATCTGTAATTTTCCCTTTACCTTCATCGCCCCATTGGGTACCTACAACAACAACTGAAGTCATAATCTTGTCTGAGCCACTAGGCTCTCCCTTTCTCATATACATGGCAGGAGTCTCACCTGCAATTATATCTTACAATTTATTATAAGAAAAAAAGACCATTTTATCAAGAAGAAACACTGGAAAAGATTTGGAATTTCTGTAAATAACAAAATTCAAAACCTTAAAAATTAAACAAAATCCTACAAAATATAAAATCAATACAGATTATTGTTCGTAATATATGTGTTTCTTATTGGATAAGAGTTGTACCACCTTGCAGGAATTTATCTAGATATAGACGATAAGCTGTTTTAAAGTGATATAGTGAAAAGTCCCTATCACTTTTTATTTTAAATCGGATTAAGTAATATAGTAAAAACCGAAGATGAAGTGATTCCCACTCAGCAGAACTCTGACATAAAGAAACATATTCTTGTTCAACTAGTTTCAAAAAGACAAATGCTCGTTCATAAAATTTTTGAAGCATATAAAAAATCCCTTTCTTATTATTAACACTAGTTTAACAGAAAAACGAACTAAAGAAGCTTCAAATCCTATAAAAGAAGAATTTAAAGCTAAACTAACTAAAAATAAAATATAAAGGTAATTATAGATGCCAAAATTAAGTTTTGAATTTTGAGAAGTTTACTTCATTTATAAAATCATAACTACCCGTCTAACGGGTGGTTTGCACCAGGGCTATAAGCCCAAATTACCAGCAAGCGCCTAAAGACGCTGGCTTTCACGTTGTTCAAGCCTCATTGCTCTTGACTCGTCACTTGCCTCTTAAAGAGACTTTGGTACTACTTACCACTATCCCTAAAGGGATCCTCATATTCTTTTACACTTAATTTATCTAGTGCTATATCATGCTTTACTCGTTCTCGAATTTTCATACTCGTGAAGAAATCATCCACTGGATAATTTCTTTAATCTTGAATATATTTCTTAATTGTGGCTTCATTAAGCCCTACTGTGCTCACATAATAACCTTCTGCCCAAAAATGCCGGTTCCCAAACTTGTACTTGAGGTTGGCGTGTTTATCAAACATCATGAGTGCACTTTTGCCTTGGTAGAATACTTACTAACATATGTACATGATCAGGCATCAAGTGACCTTCGATAATTTCAACACCTTTATAACTACATAATCGGTGGAATATTTCTCCCAAACTACTTTGATATTGATTATAGATCACTTTTCGTCTATACTTAGGAGTGAACACAATGTGATATTTACACATCCACTTTGTGTGTGATAAACTATGTGCCTTTTGTGCCATATTTTTCTCCTTTCGCTTTACAATTGGCTTGAACACCTTTATTGTATCGCGTTTGGAGTTTTTTTGGTATAACCTTCGATGCGCACCCGCATAGCGGGTGGTTTATTTGTCTCGCACCTTACGGAGCGAGACGGACTAATAGTCACATAAAGAAAAAGAACACCAATGGTGTTCTTTTTATCTGACTCCGCCAGTAGGACTCGAACCTACGACATCATGATTAACAGTCATGCGCTACTACCAACTGAGCTATGGCGGATAAAAGCTAAGCGACTTCCATATCTCACAGGGGGCAACCCCCAACTACTTCCGGCGTTCTAGGGCTTAACTGCTGTGTTCGGCATGGGTACAGGTGTATCTCCTAGGCTATCGTCACTTAACTCTGAGTAATACCTACTCAAAATTGAATATCTATCAAATAATTAGAAAAACCATACGCTAAGTTTTCTCAGTTACTTTGGATAAGTCCTCGAGCTATTAGTATTAGTCCGCTACATGTGTCACCACACTTCCACTTCTAACCTATCTACCTGATCATCTCTCAGGGCTCTTACTGATATAAAATCATGGGAAATCTCATCTTGAGGTGGGTTTCACACTTAGATGCTTTCAGCGTTTATCCCTTCCCTACATAGCTACCCAGCGATGCCTTTGGCAAGACAACTGGTACACCAGCGGTAAGTCCACTCTGGTCCTCTCGTACTAGGAGCAGATCCTCTCAAATTTCCTACGCCCGCGACGGATAGGGACCGAACTGTCTCACGACGTTCTGAACCCAGCTCGCGTGCCGCTTTAATGGGCGAACAGCCCAACCCTTGGGACCGACTACAGCCCCAGGATGCGACGAGCCGACATCGAGGTGCCAAACCTCCCCGTCGATGTGAACTCTTGGGGGAGATAAGCCTGTTATCCCCAGGGTAGCTTTTATCCGTTGAGCGATGGCCCTTCCATGCGGAACCACCGGATCACTAAGCCCGACTTTCGTCCCTGCTCGAGTTGTAGCTCTCGCAGTCAAGCTCCCTTATACCTTTACACTCTGCGAATGATTTCCAACCATTCTGAGGGAACCTTTGGGCGCCTCCGTTACCTTTTAGGAGGCGACCGCCCCAGTCAAACTGCCCGTCAGACACTGTCTCCGATAGGGATAACCTATCCGGGTTAGAGTGGCCATAACACAAGGGTAGTATCCCAACAACGTCTCCTTCGAAACTGGCGTCCCGATCTCATAGACTCCTACCTATCCTGTACATGTGGTACAGACACTCAATATCAAACTGCAGTAAAGCTCCATGGGGTCTTTCCGTCCTGTCGCGGGTAACCTGCATCTTCACAGGTACTAAAATTTCACCGAGTCTCTCGTTGAGACAGTGCCCAAATCATTACGCCTTTCGTGCGGGTCGGAACTTACCCGACAAGGAATTTCGCTACCTTAGGACCGTTATAGTTACGGCCGCCGTTTACTGGGGCTTCAATTCATACCTTCGCGTTACCGCTAAGCACTCCTCTTAACCTTCCAGCACCGGGCAGGCGTCACCCCCTATACATCATCTTACGATTTAGCAGAGAGCTGTGTTTTTGATAAACAGTTGCTTGGGCCTATTCACTGCGGCTGACGTAAAGTCAGCACCCCTTCTCCCGAAGTTACGGGGTCATTTTGCCGAGTTCCTTAACGAGAGTTCTCTCGCTCACCTGAGGCTACTCGCCTCGACTACCTGTGTCGGTTTGCGGTACGGGTAGAGTATGTTTAAACGCTAGAAGCTTTTCTTGGCAGTGTGACGTCACTAACTTCGCTACTAAACTTCGCTCCCCATCACAGCTCAATGTTATAGATATAAGCATTTGACTCATATCACACCTCACTGCTTAGACAGACACTTCCAATCGTCTGCTTTAGTTAGCCTACTGCGTCCCTCCATCACTACATACTCTAGTACAGGAATATCAACCTGTTGTCCATCGGATACACCTTTCGGTCTCTCCTTAGGTCCCGACTAACCCAGGGCGGACGAGCCTTCCCCTGGAAACCTTAGTCTTACGGTGGACAGGATTCTCACCTGTCTTTCGCTACTCATACCGGCATTCTCACTTCTATGCGTTCCAGCACTCCTCACGGTATACCTTCATCACACATAGAACGCTCTCCTACCATACCTATAAAGGTATCCACAGCTTCGGTAAATTGTTTTAGCCCCGGTACATTTTCGGCGCAGGGTCACTCGACTAGTGAGCTATTACGCACTCTTTGAATGAATAGCTGCTTCTAAGCTAACATCCTAGTTGTCTGTGCAACCCCACATCCTTTTCCACTTAACAATTATTTTGGGACCTTAGCTGGTGGTCTGGGCTGTTTCCCTTTCGACTACGGATCTTAGCACTCGCAGTCTGACTGCCGACCATAATTCTTTGGCATTCGGAGTTTATCTGAGATTGGTAATCCGGGATGGACCCCTCACCCAAACAGTGCTCTACCTCCAAGAATCTCTAATGTCGACGCTAGCCCTAAAGCTATTTCGGAGAGAACCAGCTATCTCCAAGTTCGTTTGGAATTTCTCCGCTACCCACAAGTCATCCAAGCACTTTTCAACGTGCCCTGGTTCGGTCCTCCAGTGCGTCTTACCGCACCTTCAACCTGCTCATGGGTAGGTCACATGGTTTCGGGTCTACGACATGATACTAATGCGCCCTATTCAGACTCGGTTTCCCTGCGGCTCCGTCTCTTCAACTTAACCTCGCATCATATCGTAACTCGCCGGTTCATTCTACAAAAGGCACGCTCTCACCCATTAACGGGCTCGAACTTGTTGTAGGCACACGGTTTCAGGTTCTATTTCACTCCCCTCCCGGGGTGCTTTTCACCTTTCCCTCACGGTACTGGTTCACTATCGGTCACTAGGGAGTATTTAGGGTTGGGAGATGGTCCTCCCAGATTCCGACGGGATTTCTCGTGTCCCGCCGTACTCAGGATACTGCTAGGTACAAAGACTATTTTAAATACGAGGCTGTTACTCTCTTTGGCTGATCTTCCCAAATCATTCTTCTATAATCTTTGAGTCCACATTGCAGTCCTACAACCCCGAAGAGTAAACTCTTCGGTTTGCCCTCCTGCCGTTTCGCTCGCCGCTACTAAGGCAATCGCTTTTGCTTTCTCTTCCTGCAGCTACTTAGATGTTTCAGTTCACTGCGTCTTCCTCCTCACATCCTTAACAGATATGGGTAACAGGTAGTACCTGTTGGGTTCCCCCATTCGGAAATCCCTGGATCATCGCTTACTTACAGCTACCCAAGGCATATCGTCGTTTGTCACGTCCTTCTTCGGCTCCTAGTGCCAAGGCATCCACCGTGCGCCCTTATTAACTTAACCTTATTTTCTGACCTTTCAGTCAGTAACTCTTTTAATACTACAGCGTTTCGGTTTATTTTCTTGTTACTATTTGATATAGATATTCAATTTTCAATGTGCATTACTTGGTGATCTCTCACCAATGGAGCCTAGCGGGATCGAACCGCTGACCTCCTGCGTGCAAAGCAGGCGCTCTCCCAGCTGAGCTAAGGCCCCACAAGACCTCTCAAGACTAAACAAGACCAATGCGCAGTTCCTTATCCTTAGAAAGGAGGTGATCCAGCCGCACCTTCCGATACGGCTACCTTGTTACGACTTCACCCCAATCATCTATCCCACCTTAGGCGGCTGGCTCCTAAAAGGTTACCTCACCGACTTCGGGTGTTACAAACTCTCGTGGTGTGACGGGCGGTGTGTACAAGGCCCGGGAACGTATTCACCGCGGCGTGCTGATCCGCGATTACTAGCGATTCCGACTTCATGTAGGCGAGTTGCAGCCTACAATCCGAACTGAGACTGGCTTTAAGAGATTAGCTTGCCGTCACCGGCTTGCGACTCGTTGTACCAGCCATTGTAGCACGTGTGTAGCCCAGGTCATAAGGGGCATGATGATTTGACGTCATCCCCACCTTCCTCCGGTTTATTACCGGCAGTCTCGCTAGAGTGCCCAACTGAATGATGGCAACTAACAATAGGGGTTGCGCTCGTTGCGGGACTTAACCCAACATCTCACGACACGAGCTGACGACAACCATGCACCACCTGTCACCTCTGTCCCGAAGGAAAGCTCTATCTCTAGAGCGGTCAGAGGGATGTCAAGACCTGGTAAGGTTCTTCGCGTTGCTTCGAATTAAACCACATGCTCCACCGCTTGTGCGGGCCCCCGTCAATTCCTTTGAGTTTCAACCTTGCGGTCGTACTCCCCAGGCGGAGTGCTTAATGCGTTAGCTGCGGCACTAAACCCCGGAAAGGGTCTAACACCTAGCACTCATCGTTTACGGCGTGGACTACCAGGGTATCTAATCCTGTTTGCTCCCCACGCTTTCGAGCCTCAGCGTCAGTTACAAGCCAGAGAGCCGCTTTCGCCACCGGTGTTCCTCCATATATCTACGCATTTCACCGCTACACATGGAATTCCACTCTCCCCTCTTGCACTCAAGTTAAACAGTTTCCAAAGCGTACTATGGTTAAGCCACAGCCTTTAACTTCAGACTTATCTAACCGCCTGCGCTCGCTTTACGCCCAATAAATCCGGACAACGCTCGGGACCTACGTATTACCGCGGCTGCTGGCACGTAGTTAGCCGTCCCTTTCTGGTAAGATACCGTCACAGTGTGAACTTTCCACTCTCACACTCGTTCTTCTCTTACAACAGAGCTTTACGATCCGAAAACCTTCTTCACTCACGCGGCGTTGCTCGGTCAGACTTCCGTCCATTGCCGAAGATTCCCTACTGCTGCCTCCCGTAGGAGTCTGGGCCGTGTCTCAGTCCCAGTGTGGCCGATCACCCTCTCAGGTCGGCTATGTATCGTCGCCTTGGTGAGCCGTTACCCCACCAACTAGCTAATACAACGCAGGTCCATCTGGTAGTGGTGCAATTGCACCTTTCAAACAGTTATCATGCAATAACTGCTATTATGCGGTATTAGCTATCGTTTCCAATAGTTATCCCCCGCTACCAGGCAGGTTACCTACGCGTTACTCACCCGTTCGCAACTCATCCGGAGAAGCAAGCTCCTCCTTCAGCGTTCTACTTGCATGTATTAGGCACGCCGCCAGCGTTCGTCCTGAGCCAGGATCAAACTCTCATTAAAAGTTTGAGTTCTCACTCATTTCTGTCACTGACAGATTTATTGTTTTTTTCATTGTTCAGTACTATAACCTTTGTTATAGTGCCCTGCACATTGGTTCGTCTTGTTCAGTTTTCAAAGGTCTTTGTCACTCAATCTCTCTCAAGCGACAACTATATTAGTATATCACAGCTGTTGACCTATGTCAACACTTTTTTGAAACTTTTTTTACTTTTTTCGTCCCTGCGATACACACATAGTCCGTACGGGATTCGAACCCGTGTTACCGCCGTGAAAAGGCGGTGTCTTAACCCCTTGACCAACGGACCTTGAGCTTTTCAACTCTTTCTATTATACCTACTTTTCAAACTTTGTCAAGGGATTTTTTGCCTATTTTCAGTTTATCTAAAATCACTCAATACCACTCTTAATTCTCCTAGAAGTGCCTTGCGTCCTTTGAAACATTCTCCTCCCATCAGACGTTCTAGTTGTTCTTGTTTTTCTTTCCCCTGACTTGCCTTGTAATTCTTTAGAAGCTCATGAAAGAGATAATAATCATCCAGTCTCAGTCCTTTTTCTCCTAGGCGATGGCTGATTTCACTCACCTCCTCATAAGGCTCTTTGTCGAAACGGCGCTTGTGACTTTCCTGTTTACGGATGTAGTCTAGGATGCGATTGCGGAATTTGGTTTTAAAGCACACATATAATCGGCGACGTTCACCAACTAGTAACTCTGGATGGTGACTGACCAGCTCATACAGGCACATCATCCCCTCCTGGTCCCAGTCCTCTTTCTCCCACAGATGTAAATGGTATTCTTTGCGGCACTTATGGACAATCCCCTTGCTTTCTTCGTATAGTTCTTTCAGATTCATAGACCTCTCCTTTCTGCATTTAGTTTAACAAAATGCGCGAGCCCCTGAGGCTACTTTCTCTATTCTATACTTCTTCCTCCCTCAACAGCACATAAAAAGAGAGACAAGGTCTCTCTGGGGTTATTTTTCTTCACTCATTTTTGATTTTACTTCATCATAAGATAGGGCATGTGATTCCTCTTCTACTGTCTCAGGCATTTTTCCTGTTTCGTAAAGAGATTTAATTTGAGTACTATCCAATGTTTCGTATTTCAACAATGCCTCTGCAATCAGTTTGTGGGTTTCACGATTTGATTGGATAATTTCAGCAGCTTTGTTTCGTGCCTCATTCAATAATGAACGAACTTCCTCATCAATCTCATAGGCTGTTTGTTCTGAAATTGATTTTTGAGGACTTTGTGCACCAAACATAGCATGATTACCTTCATATTGAACTGGGCCAAGTTTTTCACTCATACCGTATTCAGTGACCATTGCACGCGCCATCTGTGTAGCTTGTTCAAAGTCATTTGAAGCTCCTGTCGTTTGGACATTAAAGATAATCTCTTCAGCTACACGACCACCCATCAAACCTGCTAATTGTTCTTTCATGTCTTCTTTAGATAGAAGCATTTGATCTTCTTTAGGAAGTGCAATCATGTATCCGCCTGCACGTCCACGTGGTACGATGGTAACTTTATGAACAACACGGGCATTTGACAGTACTAAACCAACAATGGTATGTCCAGCCTCATGATAAGCAACCAATTCACGTTCTCTTTGTGATACTGTTTTATCTTTCTTAGATGGTCCAGCAATCACTCTGTCCTCTGCCTCATCAATATCTGAAGCATCAATGATTGATTTGTTGCGACGAGCAGCAACTAAGGCTGCTTCGTTTAGAACATTTTCTAAGTCAGCTCCCACAAAACCTGGTGTTTGTTGGGCAACTAGTTTCAAATCAACATCGTCTGCCAGAGGTTTATTTTTAGCGTGAACTTTCAAGATTGCTTCACGACCTTTAACATCAGGGCGACCAACTAAGACTTTTCTATCAAAACGTCCTGGACGGAGAAGAGCTGGATCTAGAACATCTGAACGGTTCGTCG
Organism: Streptococcus oralis; assembly: GCF_016028255.1. Classification (NCBI taxonomy): domain Bacteria; kingdom Bacillati; phylum Bacillota; class Bacilli; order Lactobacillales; family Streptococcaceae; genus Streptococcus; species Streptococcus oralis. The sequence continues at coordinate 419,029 of NZ_CP065707.1, read as the reverse complement.
CAGCGATAACAATAATTCCTTCATTACCCTCAAAACCATCCATTTCAATTAAGAGCTGGTTCAGGGTTTGTTCACGTTCATCATTTCCTCCACCGAGACCGACACCACGTTGACGACCAACAGCATCAATTTCATCGATAAAGATGATGGCTGGCGCTGCTTTTTTTGCATCCTCAAAAAGAGAACGAACACGACTTGCACCAACTCCGACAAACATTTCTACAAAGTCAGAACCTGAAATGCTAAAGAATGGAACTCCTGCTTCTCCAGCAACTGCCTTAGCAAGTAAGGTTTTACCTGTCCCGGGAGGCCCCTCCAAAAGAACACCCGCAGGAATACGCGCACCAAGCTTTGTAAATCGTTTTGGATCTTTTAGGAATTCAACAACTTCGACTAATTCTTGTTTTTCTTCCTCGGCACCTGCAACATCTGAGAATCGTACCTTGATATCTTCTTTGTTAGCAGCTTTGGCCTTGCTACGTCCAAAACTCATTGGATTTCTACTATTATTTCCTCCCATATTTCCCATCATAGAGAATAGGAAGAAGAAGAGAATAGCAAATGGCACAACAGAAACAAGGATATTGATCCACATGCCACTTGAACTCTCATGTTTGACTGTAACCTCAGCCTGATGTTCAGAAGCAAGCTTTTGCAATTCTGAAACTGTTGAATCCGACGGAAGAATGGTACTTGAGAATCTTTCTACTTTTGTAGCAGTAGGAGTGAAAAATTGAATCCCTGTTTCTTCTTTACTAGTCTTAGGATTTTTATAAACACCAGACACCTCAATGATGCTACCATTTGGCTGATAGGTCAATTCTTTTACATTGTCGGCTGTAATTTCTTTTACCAATTCTGTATAGTTAATTTTTTCACTTTTTCCAGCAGCATTTCCAGAGTAAAAATACTGGAACCCTGTTACAAGGAAGAAGATAATTAACAAGTATAGAAATGGATTTCTAACTAAACCATTATTTTGTTTTTTCATTAAAGATAGATCTTTCTAATTTGAATAAACTTCCTCTTTCAACACTCCAACATAAGGAAGATTACGATAATTTTCTTTGTAGTCCAAACCATATCCTACTACAAACTCATTTGGAATAGTAAAGCAAGTATAATCCGCTTCAATTTCAACAACACGTCCCTCTGGTTTGTCCAACAAAGTCGCAATTTTAACCGAAGCTGCCTCTCTTGTAATAAACATATCTTTCAAATTCTTCAAAGTTTGACCTGTATCGATGATATCTTCTACAAATAGAATATGTCTTCCCTTGATATCTTGAGTTACGTCTTGCTTGATATTGATCACACCACTACTTGCTGTTCCACCATGGTAGCTAGATACCATCATGAAGTCCATCTCAATATGCGTATCAATATGTTTGACCAATTCAGCCATAAAAGGAATTGATCCTTTCAAAATTCCAACAAGAATTGGATTTTTCCCCTCATATTCTTTTGTTAGTTGCGCACCTAGCTTTTTAGCTGCTTCTGTAATCTCATCATGTGAAACGAGGATTTTTTCAATATCGTGTTCTAACATCTTTTTACCTATCTATTTTTTCTATATAAAGTACAGTGTTCATTATATCATTTTTCGTGTTTTTACTCAAATCACTGATAGCAATTCCCAAAATTGAGACAATTTCTCCAAATTGCTCAATAATAGGGGTTGTTTTTCGTTTTTCAATAGGGATTTTTAAATCTATAAACAAACGTCTCAGTTTCTTTCGATGCCCATTCAGGATAAGAACATCGCCAGGTTTTCGACACCTAATATGTACAGGTGTTTCCCGTGAAACCGTTACTTTTTGAACAGAATCCCCTTCAATAGGGATACCAAAGGAAAATAAATAGCCCATATATCGAACTTGATTTTGATAGTGTAACACAAGTTCATCTTCCTTTTCATCGGCCTGAGGACTGATTTTACAAACTCGAAAATATTGATACTCTTTTATCAATTCATAGCCATTTTTAAGAGAATGACGATACTGACTCTTAGTTGCTAAAATCTGTCGAACTTCGGCAAACTGAGCCTTTGTCAGATTTAAGTCTGGAAATTGATTAAGATAGTTCTGGAGCAAGATTCCTTGAGTTTGTTGAGAGTATGAAAATAGCTCATTCAAATCTTCCACATCAATTTGTTTCGAAAGCTCCGTTATTGTTGCTTGGTAATCTGAAATCTCCCTTCCTAAATCTAAAAGAGCGGATTTAAGACGAGGATTTTCTTTTTCAAGTTCTGGTAAATACCTATTTCGAATACGATTGCGAAAATAGTCATTTTCCTGATTTGTTTGATCTTCAAAATGAACAATTGGTGGAAAATCCTTTTTATGAAAATACAACAAGGGACGGATGATTTCAATTCCATCAACTACTTGACTTTCTTTTATCCCTGTTAAATGACGTAACCGACTCCCTCGAATCAAGCGCATCAAAATCGTTTCAACCTGATCATCTGCATGGTGGGCAGTGACCAAGGCAGTCGCTCCAACCTCTTTCATGATTTTTCTAAAAAAATCATAGCGAAACTCTCGAGCACTCGCTTCTGAAAAGTCTCCTGAAAAACTTGTGATATAAATAGGAAGTTCAGCTGCATCAGCTAACTTCCTTAGTTCATTTTCCTCCCAATCAGACTCACTTCTCTGCTTGTGATTGACATGTGCTAAAATCAACTCAATTCCCAACTCTTTTTGGTAAGTAGACAATAGCTGGAATAAAAACATTGAATCCAGTCCACCAGATAAAGCTAACACGACTTTAGAATGTTTTTTGAAATACTCTTTTCTGAGAAAATGATTTAAAAAATCCTGCTCCCTCATTTTAGAACCTCATAGACATCCTTAGCTATCTTAGCAATGGTGTCATAATCAGAATTTTTAGTGAAAATAGAGAGAACGAAAGGTGAGTCTGTAAAGACAATGGCAGTATCATGTTTGAACTCGTCAGCATCTCCGATTTTGTGAGTTACCTTAACCGAAACACCTTTCGCAATTCGTTGGTTATCAAAATTTGTCTTGCTTAGAGACTCTAGTACAAAGCCATTCTGATTATAAATAGCTTCCATGACCTTTCCAGCCATTTTTGAAGAAATTAATTTATCATTCACATCCCAATCTTCACCCATAATGGTGGACATTTTTTCTTTAAAAGCCCCGTCAGATTGATTGGTCACATAATAACCCAAAATATTATGAGCAACATTGTCAGATTCTTTTGTTACCTTAGTAATTAACTGTTGAAGACTGTATTCTTTGTTATCTTCTTTTTTAGGTAAGCTACCACTACCCTCTGGTTTATAGGAACCGGGAAAGTTATTTACCTCTGGGATATACTTGAAGTTACTGTTCAGCGTATATTCCCCCTGATTTATCTTATCTTGAGCATAATAAAGGTAGGCTAGTTTCAAGATGCTAGCTGCATAGAGTTTGCTGTCTTCATTCACCCCAGCCTCTTTACCTGTACTCAGTTGTTTAACATAAATAGAATAATTTTCATTCTGATAGTTGCCTGTTAAGACTTCTTGAACCTTCTGGATGCGATTGTCTTCTTCTGAGACGAACTCTTTTGATACCCAACCAACTTGATCAATATAAAGAAATTCTTGTCCCTCAGCAAAAAGGGTTCTATCCACTGTTACGCGTTGATAGGGAGAAAGGGATGAAGAAATTTCTTTAGCACCATAAGGACTGTTATAGATGACAAACCCCGGCTCCAACCATACTTGTCTATTTTGAGTTTGAACTTGACTTTGATCATAGACCAAACGTTTATCTGCAACGATAAACTGATGATTGTTTAATTTAAAAACAGGAACACCTTGTCTATTCAAACGCCATTCTACGATTTTAAAGGTGGTTCCAGGAGTCAATTTTCCAGATTCCTTAATCAAATCCTCATTTGCATAGATAGCCGTTTCTCCATAAACCATTGGAGATTCAAGGGGTTCTTTATAGTAGAATCCATAATCAGACTCGGTTAGATAATAAATTTCTTGTGAAGAGTAAGGAAGCTGTTTTTCTGTGCTAACTACTCTTGAAGTTATGATAAAAACAGATAGTAGTGATAACACTACTAAGAACTTACGCATTCTTCCCTTCCCTTTCTTCTTGTAATCGTAATAAATGATTTTTAGTTGCTAATTCTTCTAGTTTTTCATCTGACAAACTTAAAAACTTCTCAACAACTTCTAATAAATTTTCCATGACATTACCTCGGAAGCAAATCAGGAATGGTGTAAATCGCTTCTCGTGTCTTTGAGTAATAGTACTTGGCGCGTGCATATTTTGCTACATAGTCTTCATCTTTCAACTTTGTAGCAAAAGCGGATTCCTTATCCTTTTCATCACTGAGAGTTTGATATTGTTCTTTCAACTCTGTCAATTGCTGACGACGTTGCAGTAACTGATTATAACTTTTGGCCAGATTATAGGTCGGTAAAATAAACAATAAAATCATCAAAATCAAAACCCAACCCATAAAGCGATTTCTCTTTTGTCTTTCCTTCATCAGGTAACGACGACGTTGGTGTTCATTTTGAATAAAAGGATTGTTCATCTGTACAATATTTTTAGACATTTTCTTCTACCCGTGTTTCACTGATAATTTCATACATGCCTGCTGCATCTTCTTTTTTTGTACTATCTTTCATCTCCAGTACTTTTACAAGCAACAACTTATTTCCAAAGCGAATTTCAACTTGGTCATCAACTTTCAAATCCGTTGAACTTTTAGCCAAGATTCCATTTACCTTGATTCTACCTTTATCTGCTACTTCCTTTGCGACTGTACGACGCTTAATAATTCGTGATACTTTTAAATACTTGTCTAATCTCATTTTTATTACCTCAAATTATTATTGTACCATTTTTATCCCTTTTATAGAAGAAAAACGTCAAAGAGAATTAATTTCCTTTGATTCTTTTATCTCTAATAAACTTTCTCCAAAAATCAGCAGACCTTCTAAAATTTCATAATCCTTCTTGTTTCGGACATCAAATACGACTTCCATTAGTCCTCTATTCTCCGCTATAGCTGCTTTTAAGTTTGTTGCAGATAAGGCTTTAAAATAATCTTGAGCCAAGAACAGTCGCTGAGTGATTTTTTCAAATTGAACTGTGATCTTATTCTCTTTTCTTTCCACACGTTCTACAAAGACCTTATCCAAGTATGATTTGACCAAACCAATCTCTAAAAGATAAGCCACTACGTCTGGATATTCTCCAAAGCGGTCCATCAATTCTTCTTGTAATTCTTCATAGTTGACACGGTTGTCAATTTGACGAATTTTCTTGTAAATTTCAATCTTATGTCGTTGGTCAGAAATATAAGTATCAGGAAGATAAGCATCAATCTGTAAAATCAACTCAGCATTCCCTTTGCTTCTTGTATTCCCATTACCGTTACGTTTAGCGATAGCTTCTTCTAATAACTGTGAATACAATTCAAAACCAACAGAATCAATGAAACCTGATTGGGATTTTCCTAGGAGATTTCCTGCTCCACGAATCGAAAGATCTCGCATAGCAATCTTAAATCCTGATCCCAATTCTGTAAACCCTTTGATTGCTTCTAATCTCTTCTCAGAGACTTCACTGATTGATTTTTCTGGGCGATACATAAGATAAGCATAAGCAATACGATTACTACGACCGACTCTTCCTCTTAATTGATACAAGGTTGACAAGCCCATATGGTCTGCATTTTCAATAAATAAGGTATTGGCGTTCGGAATGTCAACTCCTGTTTCAATAATAGTAGTTGTCACCAAAATATCATATTGTCCTTCAATAAAGTCCAATAAAGTGTTTTCCAACTGAATTTCACTCATTTGTCCATGAACATACCCAATCAAAGCCTCTGGAATCAACTCCTGTAATTCTGAAACCTTCTGGTCAATCGTGTCAACTTTGTTGTAAAGATAGTAAACTTGACCTCCACGCTCCATTTCACGCAAGACAGCATCACGAATCACACTATCATTTTTCTCCAATACATAGGTTTGTACTGGATAGCGATTAGTTGGAGGAGTTTCAATAACAGACAAATCTCGGATTCCCAGCATAGACATATGAAGAGTACGAGGAATCGGCGTTGCTGTCAAGGTTAGAACATCTACTTGTTTTTTCAGTTCTTTCAAAGTTTCCTTATGCTTGACACCAAATCGTTGTTCTTCATCAATAATCATCAAGCCCAAATCAGAAAATACAACATCTTTTGATAAAACACGATGCGTTCCAATCAAAATATCAACTTGACCATTTTTCAGTTTTTCAAGTGTCTCTGCCTGCTCTTTTTTACTTCTAAAGCGACTCAACACATCAATATTAACAGCAAAATTTTGGAATCTTTCCTTAAAATTCGTATAGTGCTGTTGCGCTAAAACCGTCGTCGGAACTAGAACGACCACCTGTTTGTGATCATTGACCGCCTTAAAGGCTGCACGCATTGCAACTTCAGTCTTTCCAAAACCAACATCCCCAACTAAAAGTCGATCCATGGGATGAGAATCCTGCATATCTCTCTTAATTTCCTCAATACTACGAAGTTGATCATCCGTTTCAACATAAGGGAAGGCATCATCAAAAGCATGTTGATCATCATCATCAGCTGAGAAAGCAAAACCCTTCAACTGACTACGCTCAGAATACAGTTTGATTAAATCGTCAGCTATATCCTCTACCTGGTTCTTAACTTTTTGCTTAGCCTTTTTAAAATGACCGTCATTTAATTTATTTAGTTTAGGAGGTTTCCCATCACTTGAAACATATTTGGACAGTAACTGAATCTGCTCTACTGGAATGGAGATTTGATCCCCATTTTGGTATTGAACACTGACATAATCACGGTGAATCCCTTTGATTTCAATTGTTTCAATGCCTAGATATTGACCAATTCCATGGATATGGTGAACAACGTAGTCCCCTTTTTCAAGTTCATTATAATCTTTTAATCGCTCCGCATTTGACACATATTGTCTTCTAAAACGACGTTTTAATTTCTTTTGAAAAATCTCATGTTCAGTAATCAGGAGAATTTTTTCATCTACAAAATGAAAACCATGTCTTAGATTACCCTCAATCAAGTTTACAGATTCTTTACATATACTTGACTTATCTCTGGAATCCAATTTGATCTGATATTCCTCTAAAACATCCTCCAATGTTTTACTTCCCATTGAATTGCTAGACTGCAAAATAATAGTGTAGTCCATTTTTTTGTATCGCTCAATTTCTTCTTTAAGAAAAGAAAATTGATTGAAAAATTCCTGCATAGGATATTGATTAAATTGATAAATGTGATCAAACTTGAGATTTCCTAACCCCTTTTGCAGATTGGAGAAAAAGGTAACTAGACTTTGTTTTTTATAGGTTTGCTCTGTATCTGCAAAATACTGCATCTCAGAAAATGATTTACAATTCTGTAACTCTTCTGTAAAGTATTGCGCTAATTCTCTTTCAAAGGTTTCATACTGATTCATCAATTTTTGATAGTCATCAAAGAATACTGGTGTATCTTTTTCAATATAATCAAATACAGTCCATGTTTTATCATAACATAAGGACAAAAACTTTCGACTATCTGAATGTACTTGTTTTTGATGAAAACTTGACAAAATTTCTTCTAAATAGGATTTCAAAATCGGCGATTGAGTCTTCGAAATTTGCTTTTCTAAAGCTGACTGACCTCGTTGATAATCCTTTTCTCTCAAAAGCATATCACTAGCTGGAAAGATGACAAGTTCTGTTTGATTTTCCTTCGATAATTGTGTCTCGACTTCAAAAGTACGAATGCCATCAACTTCATCACCAAAAAACTCGATTCGGAAAGGTTCTAACTGAGACATTTCAAAAATATCTAAAATATCTCCTCGAATACTAAACTTCCCTTGAGTCTGTACTTGAGTAACTTTTCGATAACCGATTTCCTTTAATTTGTGAAGAAGGTCATGTTGGTCATATTCTTTACCGACTGCAATCCTTATAATACTTTCTTTAAATCCAGTTGGAGAAGGTAAAATCAATCGACTTGCTGCGATATTACAAACTAAAATCCCTTTCTTAGATGGATCATTCAAAAAACGCAAGGCCTCAACCCGCGAAATGATTTTTTCTTGTGAAGACATCAAAAACTCTACCATAGGAGAGTCGTCTACCAAGAATGGATAGACAAATTCCTCTCCTAAGAGAGAAAGAAGATCACTGATAATTCGCTCTGCTTCTCCATAAGTTGAAGTCAGTAACACAATCTTATTTTCTTTTTTTAGACTACTTGCAATTGCAAGAGCCTTGGTAGAAGTTGACAGACCTAGTATTAGTTGTCTTTTCTTATCTGTCAGATTTTGATGCCATTTTTCTATCTGATTATTTTCTGAGAATAAATCTAATAAAGTCACCATTTATCCATTATACCTCTGCATTGTTTTCTCAAAGTTTTTCTCTTGTAAATAGTAGTTTACAGCATCGTCAACCTTGTCAATAGACTGTAAAATACCCACATAGTCATCCTGATCAAACTTACTTAAAACATGATGAATAACCGACATGCCTTTTTTAGGTCTTCCAATACCTATTTTAACACGGTTAAATACCTGAGTCCCTATATGTTGAATAATAGACTTGATACCATTATGCCCACCTGCTGAGCCCTTTGCTCTTAAACGAATTTTTCCGACTTCCATGTCAAGGTCGTCGTAAATAACGAGTAAATCTTCAATATCCAAACCATAGTAAGTCAATAAAGCATGAACTGCTTTTCCACTTTCATTCATAAATGTTGTTGGTTTGACGAGATAAATTTTTTCTCCATTGAAGAAAAAAGATGCTAGGTCAGCTTGAAATATCTTGTCATGTGTAAAGGTGACATTTTGTTTTTTAGCTAGTTGGTCAATCAACATAAAGCCAACATTGTGCTTGGTTTCAAAATATTTATCTCCTGGATTTCCTAATCCAACAAGTAATTTGGTCATTTATTTTTCCTTTCAAAAGCCAAAAGGGTTGGAATTTTTTTCCAACCTAATTGACACTATTTATTAAATGTTATTAAACGTTAAAGCGGAATTCCATGATATCGCCATCTTGAACGATATATTCTTTTCCTTCTTCACGCAAGCGCCCAGCTTCTTTTACAGCCTTTTCAGATCCATATTTCACTAGATCCTCATATGACATGGTTACTGCACGAATAAAACCTTTTTCAAAGTCTGAGTGGATAATACCAGCTGCTTGAGGAGCTTTCATACCACGCTTAAAGGTCCAAGCGCGAACTTCTTTTTCACCAGCTGTGAAGTAAGTTCCAAGTCCAAGTAAGTGGTAAGCAGCTCGAGTCAACTTATCAACACCTGATTCTGTCAAGCCAAGTGCTTCAAGAAACTCTTGCTTATCTTCATCATCTAACTCAGAAATTTCTTCCTCAGCACGCGCAGAAATAACTACTACTTCTGCATTTTCTGTCGCTGCAAATTCACGAATTTGTTTAACATAGTCGATAGAATCTGGATCTGAAACGACATCCTCATCCACATTAGCAACATAAAGAACTGGTTTAGTGGTCAAAAGGAAGAGTCCTTTGACTACTTTTTGTTCTTCATCTGTGAATTCAATGGTACGTGCTGATTTTCCATCTTCAAGGACTGGTTTAATTTTTTGAAGGACGTTAAACTCTGCCACAGATTCCTTATCTTTTTGCGTACGTGCCATCTTTTCTACACGCGCATAGCGTTTATTTACTGACTCTAGGTCAGCAAGAATCAACTCTAGGTTAATGGTATCAATATCTGCAAGTGGATCCACAAAGGCATCTTCACGTCCTTGTTCACGCATAACATTTTCGTCGTCAAAAGCACGCACAACATGAACAATCGCATCCACTTCACGAATATTGGCCAAGAATTTATTACCCAACCCTTCTCCTTTTGAAGCTCCTTTAACAATCCCTGCAATATCTGTAAATTCAAAGGTTGTTGGGACTGTCTTTTTAGGTGTAATCATTTCCGTTAGTTTTTGTAGGCGTTCATCTGGAACTTCTACCATCCCAACATTTGGATCGATAGTCGCAAATGGGTAGTTTGCCGCCTCTGCTCCTGCTTTTGTAATTGCATTAAAAAGGGTTGATTTACCAACGTTTGGCAAACCAACGATACCTGCTGTTAAAGCCATATTTTCTCATTCTCCGTTCTCATTTCAATCCCTAACATTATAACACAAAAAGGGAAAACTTGCTAACTCTCTAACTAAGGATTCTTAGTCAATAATCTCATTCATTTTTCGTTCAAAATCATAGCGACTCATCATGACAATGTGGTCGCAATTACTGCATTTGATTTTGATATCTGCCCCTACACGTGTAATTTCCCAACGATTGGCTTTTTTTCCTGTTGACTTGATTGTACAAGCATGTGGCTTTTTCATCTCAACAAAATTTCCAACTTGATACATACTACTCTCCTTTTCTTTTTCGATTATATCATAAAAGAGGCGAGCTAGGCTCAACCTCTTTAACTTAATTTGTACGAACTGGTGTAATGAGCTGCATGAAGTCTTCATCAGTATCTGCTGGAACAAGAGTGAATGGACGAACAGCTGAGATAAAGCTGATAGTTACTTTTTCACTATTTAAAGCCTTGAGAGAATCAATCAAGTAAGTCGGGTTGAAACTAATAGTTAAATCATCCCCAGTAACCTGCTCAGTATCGATTTCTTCGTTTACTTTACCAACTTCAGGAGAATGAACATGGGCGCTAACAACACCACCTTTAATTTCAAGCTTCACAGTACCATTTTGAGTCGCACTTGATAAGAGACGAGCACGTTCCATTGATTGACGCAAGTTGACAACATCAAAAGTAATTGTTGTGTTAAAGTCTGTTGGAATCAAACGATCCGTATCAGGATAGTTTCCTTCTAGGAGACGAGTGTAGAAGCTAATATTTTCGCTTCTAAAGAGGATTTGATTATTTGCAAAGAAAATCTCTACAGTTTCAATATCATCCGTAAATACAGCTGAAAATTCGCGTAGAGAGCGACTAGGAATTACCACATCGAAATCATCGCCATTTTTTTCAAGAGTCAATTTTTTCTGGCTAAGACGATGAGAGTCTGTCGCAACTGTTTTTAGTTCTTTGTGTTGGCTCAATACGAAGTGTACACCTGTTAAGATGGGACGACTTTCTTGCGTACTTGCAGCAAAAGCTGTCTCATTGATAATTTTCTTGAGCAGTTTTGTTTCAAGAACCAAAGGAGTACTTGCTGAAATTTCTTGGATTCGTGGATATTGTTCGCTATCTTTTCCTTTTAAGGTGATTTCTGATTTTCCACTTGTTAAGACAATTTGTTTTTGTTCAATCTCTTTGAAATCAAGCGTTACGTCTGGAAGACTAGATACAACATTGATAAAGAAAGAAGCCTCAAGAAGAATCGAACCTAAGGAAGTAATCAAAAGACCTGCATCTTCATTCTTTTGAGAAATGAAATTTTCAATGGAAATTTGACCATTTGAGCCAATTAAAGTAATCCCTTCATTGGTAACATCAATTTTGATTGTTGATAAAATTGGAATAGCATTTTTGGAGCTAATTGCTCGTTTTGTGGTATTTAGGGCTTGTAGAAATAAATTTTTATTAATTGAAAAATGAATCATGGATTCTCCTTTATTTATTTTTAGTATTAGAAGGATAATAGAAATAATAGAGTGTGTGAATTCTGTGGAAAACTGATTTCTATTTAATGACTTCAAGCTTTTTAGCTTGTTTAAAAAATGTGGATAAAAAAGATAAGAAAGGAAAAGTTATCCACAAGCTACTTAATTTTCTTTTTGATTGCTTCTATTTCTAAACGTAAATTATCGTCTTCGTCAATCAAGGATTTAATTTTAGCATGGGCATGAATAACGGTGGTGTGATCCTTTCCTCCGAATTCTTTTCCGATTTTTGGAAGACTATTATCTGTCAGTTCTCTAGCTAGATACATGGCTACTTGACGCGCCAAAACGATATTCTGAACTCGTCTCGTCCCTTTCATTTCTTTGACACTCACTCCATAAAAATTACCAACTTCAGTTTGGATTTTGTCAATTGGAATGACTAGCAGTTGGCTAACATCTTGTTTGCGAGCTCTGATAGCTTCAGCAGCGATATCAATGGTGATATCCTTAATCTTCTTTACTCTGGCAATTAAAGTGATATCGTTGATTGCTCCTTCAAGTTCTCGAACATTTGAATCGAATTGACCTGCTAGGTATTCTAGTGTATCGCTTTGAAAATTATAGTCCAAATGTTCCGTTTTACTTTGAAGAATGGCAATTCGTGTTTCAAAGTCAGGTGGTGTGATATTTTGAGTCAAGCCCCAGCTAAAGCGCGTGACAAGTCTTTCCTCAAGGCCTTCTAAATGTTTAGGACTTCGGTCACTAGTCAGAACGATTTGTTTTTGATTGCTATGAAGAGCGTTGAAAGTATTGAAAAATTCTTCTTGAGTTGCAACCTTTTTGCCACTGAGAGATTGGATATCATCAATCAGTAAGAGATCAAGACTTCGGTAAGTTTTTTTAAATTTTTCCATTTCCCCGAGCCTCAGATGCTCAAGAAAGTCGTTGATAAAACTTTCAGCAGGAATATACTTAACCCGAGCTTCAGGAATATTTTTTAGAATTTCATTTCCGATAGCATTCAGTAAGTGGGTTTTCCCTAGTCCAGGACCACCATAAATGAAAAGGGGATTATAAGTCAAGGCGAGGTCTTCGGAAACAGCCAGAGCAGCAGACTTAGCCCAGATATTCCCATCTCCTTGAATAAAGTTATCAAAGGTATATTTTTCCTTTAATCCTGTTTCAGAATATGGAATAGCAATATTGGCCTGTGAAGCTACATAATGATTGCTATTTTCAGAATCCATGACATAGGTTGAAGATTCTTCCTCAGGCTTTGTTAAGACAAATTGAGTTTTTATTTCAGTATCATAAACTTCAAAACCAGCAGCCACAATGATATCTTTGAGTTGTTTTTTCCAAACCATTTCCATTTCAGGTCTAGGTAAAAAGATAGTAGCTACATTTCCCTCCACTTTTATGAGTTCAGCAGGTGTGGCATAGAAATCGTACATGGAACGTGTCAATCTTTCTTGAGCCAATTCCAAGATTTGATTCCAAAATTGTTTTTCTTTCACCGATTATCCCCTCCTTTGCTATATTTGATGTAAAAAGGTTTACTGTTAGACTTATTTTACCATAGATGCTAGCATTTTTCCACAATCTGTGGAAAAGAATCCACAATGTTTACACTTTTTATCCACAGGTTGGGGATAAGTGAGGGATTTCCTTGAATTCTTTGGTTTTTTGCTATAAAAAATAGTGGATAAATTTGTGGGTTGAAAAAATAAAAGAACAGCCTTATTTCAGGCTGTTGATAATTCTGTCATATTCTTCTTGGTTTGAAAAAGAAATAATAACCTTTCCAGTATCTTTTTTAGAAAGTTTAATTTCTACATTTAATCCAAGTAGTTTTTTTAATTTATCTTCCTCATCTTTGATGAAAGAATCACTTTTTTTCTGCTTCTTTTGTTTTTTCTCTGTCAGCAGTGTTTCTAACTTTCTCACAGAGATATCTTCGTTTTTGATCAATTGGAAGAAATATTCTTGTTGCTCTTTATCCAAACCAACTAGTGAACGTGCATGAGCTTGAGAAATTTTTCCATTTTCTACTTCAGATAAGATATAATCTGGTAGGGAAAGTAAACGAATAAAATTAGTGATATAAGGTCGAGATTTCCCCATTTTATCCGCTATCTCAGTGTGAGTAAATCCTTTCTCTACTAAAGATTCGTAGGCGCGTGCTTCTTCAACTGGATTCAAGTTTTCTCTCTGTAAATTCTCAATGATAGACTGAATCATCATTTCCTGATCTGAGAGGTGTTTCACAACGGCTGGAATAGAAGTCAGACCAGCCAAGAGAGAAGCCCGATATCGTCTCTCTCCTGCGAGGATTTCATAACCAATTACAGGAGATTGACGAACGATGATGGGTTGGATGACCCCATTTTCTTTGATTGACTGAGCTAATTCTTTTAATTTTTTTACATCAAATTCTTTCCGAGGTTGGTAAGGATTTTTTTGTATGTCCGAGATAGAAATCATTTCAAATTTTTCCATGGTTCTACACTAACATATCTTTTATTATATGTAAAGTTTTCTTTACACTGATGTCAATTAAGATTCTAAATCACTTGTACTTTTATCTAGCTTAACAGTTGTAGTCTCCTCTTTCCCATTTCGATAGTAGGTAATTTTAATGGTGTCTCCGATAGAATGGTTGTAAAGAGCACTCTGTAAATCTGTTGACGAAGAAATATTCTTGTCGTCAACTTTGGTAATAACGTCGTATTTTTCAAGGTGACCAGATGCAGGCATATTACTTTGAACAGATTTTACCACTACACCAGAAGTTACGCTACTTGGAATATTGAGTTTTCTAAGATCACTAGCTCCGATATTAGCTAAATTAACCATTTGAATTCCAAGAGCAGGGCGAGTCACTTTACCGTCACTTTCAAGCTGTTTAATAATATTTTGAGCATCATTTGATGGGATTGCAAAACCAAGACCTTCGACAGAGGTTCCACCATTACTTGCAATTTTACTTGATGTAATACCGATGACTTGTCCTTGAATATTTACCAGTGGACCACCAGAGTTACCAGGGTTAATGGCCGTATCTGTCTGAATAGCTTTTGTAGAAATCGCTTGACCATCTTGAGATTTTAGAGAGACATTTCGATTGAGACTTGAAATGATTCCTTGGGTAACTGTATTGGCATATTCTGATCCTAGAGGACTACCAATTGCGATTGCAGTCTCACCAACATTTAGTTTGCTAGAATCTCCAAATTCTGCTACGGTTGTGACTTTTTCTGAAGAAATTTTTACGACAGCAATATCAGAGAACGTATCAGAACCGACAATTTCACCAGGAACTTTTGTACCGTCTGCTAAACGGATATCAACTTTTGAAGCTCCTTTAATAACGTGGGTATTTGTCACAAGGTAGGCATCTTTCCCATTCTTTTTGTAAATAACACCAGAACCTTCACTTGCTACCTGTTGAGAGTCGGTATCCGTATCTGTCTCGTCATTTCCAAAAACACTATTTTGCCGATTTGCTGAATAAGTGATAACCGACACAACGGCATCTTTTACCTTATTAACGGCCTGAGTTGTTGCATTTTCATTTTTGTAGGAAGTCTGAGTAACAGTGTTTGTAGTGTTATTTGTAGCTTGATTTCCTTGTTTCTGATAAAGCTGCAATGTTACAAAACTTCCCAAGGCTCCACTCAAAAATCCTATCAGAATGATGATAAGAAAGGTAACTCCTTTTTTGTAAAATGTTTGTAAGTGTTTCATAAACGCCTCCGTTTGTTTTTTATTTGATTAAAGTATAAATCTATTAACTTAATTCAAGCTTAAAGGTAAAAGTTTTACACAAGTTGTGGATAACTTACGTTATTCTGTGAATTTACTTGTTTTTCTAGAGTTTTTTTTGTGAATAAGATGTGAAATGAAGTGTGGATATGTTAGAATAGAAGAATGAAAATAAAAATTATAACAGTTGGAAAACTGAAGGAAAAATATCTTAAAGATGGCATTGCTGAATATACTAAACGAATTTCTCGTTTTGCTACTGTAGAAATTATTGAATTAGCCGATGAAAAAACTCCAGATAAGGCAAGTGAGTCAGAAAATCACAAAATATTAGAAATAGAGGGAAATCGAATTCTTTCTAAAATTGGAGAAAGAGATTTTGTAGTTGTGTTAGCAATTGAAGGAAAAATTTTCTCCTCAGAAGAATTCAGTAGACAGCTGGAACAGGCTTCTATAAAGGGATTTTCTACCCTTACATTTATTATTGGTGGAAGTCTGGGACTATCCCCTGCTGTGAAGTATCGAGCGAATCTTTCTGTTAGTTTTGGACGTTTGACCTTGCCACATCAGTTAATGAGATTAGTTCTTGTTGAACAAATTTATCGTGCTTTTACCATTCAGCAGGGATCCCCTTATCATAAATAGAAGATTGACTTACTTCTTGTTTTTTGATAGAATGGTCATGTTAGGTCTCATAGCTCAGCTGGATAGAGCATTCGCCTTCTAAGCGAACGGTCGCAGGTTCGAATCCTGCTGGGATCAGTACATTAAAGAAAAAGCTGGGATTATTTCCCAGCTTTTTTCTTCAAAAGGTGCATTTCAGGTGTAAAAAAGTACAGTTGAGAAGAAATTTTTCTTAAGTGATCTTCATTTTGTATAATAGATTTGTAAGATAACTTACAAGAAAAACAATACAGGAGATTTCATTATGAAAAATACAGTAAAGTTGGAACAATTTAAAGAAGTAACAGAAACAGAATTGCAGGAGATTCGGGGTGGGGAATGGAGAATTCCAGAATTAATACGTAATCTTATTTTTCCAAAAAGAAAATAACTAAAATAAAGGTAAAAAGTAATGAATTTATTTGGATTAGTAATAGCTTTTTTTTATGTTTTTATCATTAGTAAAATTTATGAATGGACTTGTAATGCAACTAAAAAAGAAAAATATATTTATAGTCTTTATGTCTTTTTACTACAATTAATATTAGAAGAAATAATGTATTTGCTAGCCTTAGATGGTTACGGTTTGTCTAAATTTTTATTTCCTTTACTCATATTCGGTTACTTTGTTGGATTTCAGAAGTATGATAAGTCTAAGGGAGTTTTTATAAGCCTATTATTTTCTCTCTTATATCATAGTAGTAATAACTTTATATCGGTAACTTTATCATCTATAACAGGAGATGATATTGCATTAGAATATAATAATTATTTTATTATATTTGTACTTATTTTAACCTATTTGGTTATTAAAATTGTCATATCTTATTTCCATTTGGAGTTTAAATATTTTGACAAAGAATATCTCTATTCTTTTTTGAAAAAAGTGCTATATGCATTTATCTTCTTGCATATCGTCTCTTTTATTTCAGATATCGTGAGTACTATTTCTCATTTAAATAGTTTTGGAAGTATTTTATCAACCATTGTTTTTATTTGCTTGTTATTGATTTTCTTTGCAATGAATTCTTATAAGGTTCAAATTGAAAAAGAGATTGCCCTAAAGCAGAAGAAATTTGAACAAAAGCATTTACAGACTTATACTGATGAAATTGTCAAGTTGTATAATGAAATTCGAGGTTTTCGTCATGACTATGCAGGTATGCTTGTCAGCATGCAAATGGCAATTGACAGTGAAGATTTACAGGAAATTGACAGAGTTTACAATGAAGTATTAGTAAAAGCGAATCAAAAACTGCGTTCAGAAAAATATACTTACTTTGATTTGAACAATTTAGAAGATTCAGCTTTACGTAGTTTGATTGCTCAATCCATTGTTTATGCACGAAATAATGATGTAGAGTTTACATTGGAAGTAAAGGATGTTATTACTAGATTGTCAATGGATTTACTTGATCTTGTTCGCATCATGAGTATTCTCTTAAACAATGCTGTTGAAGGAGCCGCGGATAGTTACTTGAAACAAATGGAAGTTGCAGTCATTAAAATGGATTTTGAGACAGTTATAGTCATCCAGAATTCATGTAAAATCACTATGACGCCTTCAGAGGACTTATTTGCCTTAGGTTTCTCTACCAAGGGAAGAAATAGAGGTTTAGGGCTTAATAATGTCAAAGAGATTCTAGATAAATATGACAACATTATGTTAGAAACAGAGATGGAAGACAACACATTTAGACAAATTATTAGATTTAAGAGGGAATTCGAATGAAAGTATTAATTTTAGAAGATGTTATTGAGCATCAAGTGAGACTAGAGAGAATATTGAATGAAATCTCGGAGGAATCAAATATTCCTATTTCTTACAAGACAACAGGAAAAGTTCGTGAGTTTAAGGAATATATCGAAAATGATGAAGTAAATCAGCTTTATTTCCTAGATATCGATATTCACGGAATTGAGAAAAAGGGCTTTGAAGTGGCACAGTTTATCCGTCATCACAATCCTTATGCTATTATTGTCTTTATTACCAGTCGATCTGAATTTGCTACCTTAACGTACAAATACCAGGTATCAGCTCTAGATTTTGTAGACAAAGACATCAATGATGAATTGTTCAAAAAACGTATCGAGCAGAGTATTTTTTACACTAAGAGCATGCTGCTTGAAAACGAAGATGTTGTAGACTATTTTGATTACAACTATAAGGGAAATGATTTGAAAATCCCTTACCATGATATTTTGTATATCGAAACAACAGGTGTTTCTCATAAACTGCGGATTATTGGTAAGAATTTTGCCAAAGAGTTCTATGGAACCATGACAGATATTCAGGAAAAGGACAAACATACCCAGCGATTTTATTCTCCTCATAAATCTTTCCTAATCAATATTGGAAATGTTAGAGAAATTGATCGAAAGAATCTAGAAGTTGTCTTTTATGAAGATCATCGCTGCCCCATCACTCGTTTGAAAGTTCGTAAACTGAAAGATATTCTAGAGAAAAAAACTAAAAAGTGATTGACAATTAGTAAGAAATTGATATAATGGTTATATCTGCTACAGATAGATGGTCCGTTGGTCAAGGGGTTAAGACACCGCCTTTTCACGGCGGTAACACGGGTTCGAATCCCGTACGGACTATTTTATCCGCCATAGCTCAGTTGGTAGTAGCGCATGACTGTTAATCATGATGTCGTAGGTTCGAGTCCTACTGGCGGAGTCAGATAAAAAGAACACCATTGGTGTTCTTTTTTTAGTTTACATCACCTAACATTTTCATAAGGAAGTCTGTCATTTCTTGCGGACTTTCTTTTTTTCCGTGAGCAATCCAAGTCTGGCAAACACCAAATAGGGCATTTGTTAGATAAATGCTACTATATTCTAATTCAATTGGATTGAGTTGTAGTTTCATAAAGCGTTTCTGAAGGTCTGTGCTAAGCATAATGTGAAGCTTATTTCTCAAGAAATTTTGGATTTCTTTTGTACCATTTTCAGATAAGAGTGCAGCCAAAAGTGGCTCAGACTCTAAATATTCAAATACTTCTAAAATAGCATCTCTTTTATGATGGGCATGTTTTTGGAAAATATACTCAAAGGTATGAAAGAGCTTACTTTGGTAATGCTCAATCATATCATACTTATCCTTGTAGTGAGTGTAAAAGCTGGAACGACTAATTCCGGCTTTTTCTGCTAGCTTGACAGTAGAAATTTGATCAAAGGGTTGGTCCATCAATAATTGAACCATGGCATTTTCAATAATTCGTTTTGTTTTTAAACGTTTGTTACTTTCTTTCATAATTCCTCCTTGTATACAAAAATAGACTATATGTCTAAAAAATAATTTTTTACCTTGTAATTTAGATTTTTTGATGTATAATCTATTATATCAAAATTTTAGACAATATGTTTAAAAAAGGAGAAGATATGTTTAAAGAATGGAAAGCAATTTTTAAAAAACCAACCTTTATTATTGTCATGATAGGGATTTCTCTTATTCCAGCTCTGTACAATATCATATTTTTGTCATCAATGTGGGATCCATATGGGCAATTGTCTGACTTACCTGTGGCAGTTGTCAATAATGATAAAGAAGCTTCCTATAACGGTAATACCATGGCTATAGGAAAAGACATGGTGTCAAATTTAAAAGAAAATAAAAGCTTAGATTTTCATTTCGTAGATGAAGATGAAGGAAAGAAGGGATTGGAAGATGGCAATTACTATATGGTAGTGACTTTACCAAGTGATTTATCTGAAAAAGCAGCTTCTATTTTAACGAATCATCCAGAGCAAATGCAAATCGATTATCAGACTTCAAGTGGTCATAGTTTTATTGCTAGCAAGATGAGCGATTCTGCGATGACACAATTGAAGCAGAATGTTTCTACAAATGTAACTGAGACCTATACTAAAGCTTTATTTAACAAGATGGTCGAATTAAAGGATGGTATGAGTCAAGCAGCTTCTGGTAGTGAAAAATTAACTGATGGAGCGAATCAGTTAGTGACAGGAAGTCAAACATTGACTACTAACCTACACTCTTTAGCAGATTCAAGTTTAACATTTTCAAATGGAACGGAGCAGTTTACCAAAGGATTATCTGCTTATGTTTCTGGTGTTGAACAACTTCATCTTGGCTTAGGGACTTTTAATAGTGGTTTAGTTACATATACTGGTGCAGTAAGTAAATTAGATAGCGGATTAGGTCAATTAGCTTCTAAAAGTCCTGAATTAGTAGGAGGAATCAATCAGTTATATACTGGTGTAGAGGCCTATACTGGCGGTGTTTCTCAGCTCAATACTGGTCTTAATCAATTTTCATCTGGTGTTAGTGCCTATACAAATGGAGTGGGAAATCTTGCAACAGGTGCGAATCAGTTATCTAGTCAATCAGCTACACTTCGAATGGGTGTGGAGCAATTAAGTGAAGGGATTCAACAACTTTCTAGCAAGTTAGATGCTTCGTCTGAGCAAAAAGATCAAATTGCTCAATTATCTTCTGGTCTGAATCAGTTAAATCAAGCTATTCAAAATATTGATGTTGGAGATACAAAACAATTAGATTCTGTTTTATCAAGTATAGTATCTCTTTCTAATCAAATGCTAGTAAGTGCTCAGTCTGAAAAAGCAGCTACATTAGCAAATATTCAATCGACAGCAGCTTATCAATCATTGACAAGTGAGCAACAAGCTGAGATAAGCGCTTCTGTATCTCAAAATTCGACTGATAGTATTCAATCGGCTCAGTCAATTATAGCTTTAGTACAAGGTTTACAGGGAAGTTTAGAAAACTTACAAAATCAATCTTCAAATCTTTCGACATTAAAAAATCAAGCCAATCAAGTATTACCTATTGCTTCTACTTCTTTGACAGGATTGTCAAGTGGATTAACAGAAATACAGGGAGCAGTGACGAGTAAATTAGTTCCTGCTAGTCAGTCGATTACATCAGGTGTAAATGCATATACTGCAGGTGTTGATAAAGTTTCTCAGGGCGCAAGTCAACTAAGTGAAAAAAACTCCACCTTGACAGGTAGTTTGGATCAACTAGTTTCAGGCTCAAATACCTTGACACAAAAATCGTCTAGCTTGACAGCAGGAGTTGGTCAATTAGTTGAAAAAACTCCAGAATTAGTATCTGGCATTGAAAAATTATCAACTGGCTCCAATCAATTGAATCAAAAGAGTCAAGAATTGATAGCAGGAGTTGATAAATTACAATCCGGATCTGGGCAATTAGCAGACAAATCCAGTCAGTTACTTTCAGGTGCTTCTCAATTAGAGAATGGAGCTAATAAATTGGCAGATGGTGCTGGAAAATTAGCAGAAGGTGGAACAACCTTAACCTCTAGTCTTGAAGATTTACAGACGGGAGTTGATTCATTAGGACAAGGATTAGGCAATGCGAATGATCAACTTAAATCAGCATCAACAGAATCTGAAAATGCAGAAACATTATCTAATCCTCTAGTTCTCTCAAAAACAGACAATGACCAGGTTCCTGTAAATGGGATTGCCATGGCTCCTTATATGATATCAGTTGCTCTTTTTGTTGCTGCTATATCTACCAATATGATTTTTGCTAAGTTGCCTTCTGGACGTCATCCAGAGAGTCGTTGGGCTTGGTTGAAGTCTCGCTCTGAAATAAATGGTATTATAGCTGTCTTAGCAGGTGTTTTAGTTTATGGAGGTGTCCATCTTATTGGATTGACTGCGAACCATGAGATGAGAACCTTGATTCTAATTATAATCACAAGTTTAGCTTTCATGTCTATGGTGACAGCTTTAACAACTTGGAATAGCCGTATTGGAGCTTTCTTCTCTCTTATTTTACTTTTATTACAGTTAGCATCAAGTGCAGGGACCTATCCCCTTGCTTTGACAAATGATTTCTTCAAAGGTGTCAATCCTTGGTTACCAATGAGTTATTCTGTATCAGGCTTACGACAAACAATCTCTATGACAGGAAATATTCATCATCAAGTGATTTTCCTTATTATAACTCTAGCTTTCTTTACTGCTTTAGGTATGCTAGCTTATCAACCTAAGAAAATGGAAGAAGATTAAAAAGATTGGCCAAGGAATTGGTCAATCTTTTTCTGTCTTAGATAAATTTCGTCTGTGATTATAGATCCCAAAAAGAAGAAGGGCAGTTAGTGAGCAGGCTGCTCCAATAACAAAACCATTGGGGATAAAGGAAAGTGTAATGGTGCCTTTTCCTTTTGGAACATCAACTTTCATAAAACCAGTCTGAGCCTGCTTGATTTCAAGTTTTTTCCCATCTTGGTATGCAGACCAACCTTTGTCATAAGGAATAGTGAAGAAAATAGAGGTATCTTGTTTAACTTCGTATGTAGCAAAGACTTTATTTTTAGAGGTGGATACTTCTACAGGTTGTTCTTTAATTTTTTGGATTGCTTCAGTAAGAGCCTGAGTATCTAAACGATAGAAGGTCGGTGATTCAAATGATACTTGAGAATTTCCAGGAAAACTAACACTGATATCGAAAGTTTTTTGTTCTTCAGTATAACCCAAATTAAAGAAATTAAATGCATTGTCAGTTGTAAAAGTCTTTTTTTCTCCATTGACAATGATGTCAACTTTCTTTTGCTTATCGTTTGTAAAATGAAGATTTGAAAAAGAGAGATAGACTTGACTATTTTGAGGAACCTCAATTTGATAATCAATCTTTGCATCTTCATTCGCAGAACCTGTGATGCTGGTTAAACCATCTGAAGTATCTGTTTTATCATATGCTATTTGGGAGAAGTAATCCAAGTTGAGATTAGCAAGCTGGTTTATAAATAAAGCCTGATTATCTAGAGTGTGATTGTTAAAGTTTACATCTGTGTAAATAGATTGAGTGGCAAAGGCAATGGGTAAAGAGAGTTGATTTTTATATAAGGTTAAATGATCCTTTTGATAAATCTCTTGAAAGCCATACTTATCAAGTGAAGTTTCAGAAATATTGTACTGGATTCCAAATAAACTGTCTGCTAAAAGACTGTTATTTGCATAACGAAGATTTAGATTGGTTCCAGAGGATTTGAATCCAAGTTTATCCAAACTAGTGCTAGCGGAACGATTTCGTACAGATGAAAATTGAGAGATTCCATTATAGTTAAATTTCATACTGTCATTTCCTGTCTGAATTTGTAGTTTTTCAGTACGTGTAAATGGATTGTCAATTTGGTTTAGAATGGATTCCATGGCGGTTACATCTCTATTATAGGCGCTACGAGAAGCAAAGGCCCATTCTTTAGCTATTCCTTCCATTTGAGATGAAGAATTTAAGCTTAACTCAGCTGTTATAAATAAAGACATAAGAATTGCAAATAGATTTACAGAGATAAATTTTCTAATGACTGCAAGAAGTAAAAGAGCATAAACTAGAAGAAATTCAAGAGTGAGTAGGATATTCAAATCAGTTAAAAAAGAATAATGTGATTTAAAGTATACAGTAGCCAGAAATCCTGTTAGTACAAGAAAAAGTGAGACAAATAGATTCCAGAGCTTCAGTTCTTTCAAGCGATTTAGTACTTCTGCTGCAGTATAAATTAACAGAGTGGAAAAAATCCAAGCATAGCGATGCAAAAACATATTTGGGGTATGCATCCCTTGCAAAAACAAATCAAGTGCTTCTATGTAAAAACTTGTTATTAAAAAAGTAAAGAAAATTGCATAGGTAAGTTTCACGTGAAACCTTATGGATTTTATTGTGAAAAATAGAATGGTTAAAATAAAGGGAAGCAATCCAACAAAAATCATTGGTATAGCTCCATACTTAGTTGTATCAAAAGATCCAATGAATTGTTTAGCAAAGAGATCAAGATACCAGCTACTTTCAGTTTGAAACTTTGTAACTTCAGTTAATTTTTCCCCATGTGTCTGTAAATCAAACAGAGTGGGAAGAGTCATAATCAAACTAGCCATTCCTGCTAAAAAGGAGGTAACAACAAAATCAAGAAAAGATGATTTTCGAGTTTTAAAGTCCCATGAAATTTGGCAGAGATACCAGAAAATAAGAAACAATGCTGTCATATATCCAAAATAATAGTTTTGAATAAACAAGATTGACAGACTTGTAAAGTATAGCAGGCGCTTCTTTTCCGTTATAAGCATGTGTAAGCCAGTTATAATTAAAGGAATCAAGATAAAAACATCTAGCCAGGTTTTTATCTCTAACTGACTAACAGTAAAGCTCATCAGAGCATAAGAAGTAGATTGGGCCAGTTTTAAAGATTTCGGAATATCTTTAAATAATCTATTTAGACTAAAGAAGGTTGACAGACCAATCAATCCAAATTTTAATAGAGTGGTCAGATAGACAGCATCTGGCATATTCGACAGATTAAAAAAGTAAACCAGAGGTGAAAGGAAGCTACTCAAGTAATAACTAGATAGAGCATAGAAATTCAGTCCGAGGCCACTTGTAAAAGTGTAAAACAAACTACCATTTCCATGTAGAATATTCCGTAAAGCCACATCAAAAATAACGTATTGATGAAAACCGTCTCCTAATAGTGGGGATGTATCGCTATTCCAGTAGATACCTTGAGATAGATATACTCCAGACATAATCACTACAGGAATGATGAAAGAAATAAAATAGGTTTGATATGTTTTAAAAAATGATTTCATGTTACCTCGTAGAATGATAGAAAACTCAGTTGGTTAACCAAACTGAGTTTTGAAGTCTTATTTAATCTTTCCAAAGTTCTTTAACTTTTGCTTGTACTTCTGCATTTTCTAGGAATTCATCGTAGGTTTCATCGATACGATCAATGACGCCATTTTTTGACAAAACAATGATATGGTTTGCCAAAGTTTGAATGAACTCGTGGTCATGGCTGGCAAAGATGATTGATTCTTTAAAGTTTTTCAATCCATCGTTCAAGCTTGAAATAGATTCCAAATCCAAGTGATTTGTTGGATCATCAAGTACAAGGACATTTGATTTCAAGAGCATAAGTTTTGAAAGCATGACACGTACTTTTTCTCCCCCTGACAAGACGTTTACAGGTTTGTTAACCTCATCACCAGAGAAGAGCATACGACCAAGGAAACCACGTAGGAAGGTATTGTCATCTTCTTCTTTACTTGCAAATTGACGCAACCAGTCAAGGATTGACTCTCCCCCTGCAAAATCAGCCGAGTTGTCTTTTGGCAAGTAAGAACGGCTAGTAGTAACTCCCCACTTGACAGTTCCTTCATAGTCGATGTCACCCATAATTGCACGAATTAATGCAGTCGTTTGGATGTCATTTTGTCCAATAAGAGCTGTCTTATCACCTGGACGCAAGATGAAACTAATATTATCTAGGATAGTTTCACCATCAATCTTTACAGTTAGATTTTCTACTGTCAAGAGATCATTACCAATCTCACGCTCTGCTTTAAAGTTGATAAATGGATATTTACGGCTAGATGGCACAATTTCTTCTAGTTCAATCTTGTCAAGCATTTTTTTACGAGACGTTGCCTGTCTTGACTTAGAAGCGTTGGCAGAGAATCGAGCAACGAATTCTTGTAATTGTTTAATTTTTTCTTCCGCTTTGGCATTGCGGTCTGCTAGCAATTTAGCAGCAAGCTCAGAAGATTCCTTCCAGAAGTCGTAGTTTCCGACATAGAGTTTGATTTTTCCAAAGTCAAGGTCAGCCATGTGGGTACATACTTTGTTTAAGAAGTGGCGGTCATGGGATACAACGATAACGGTGTTATCAAAGTCAATCAAGAAGTCTTCTAACCAAGTAATAGACTGGATATCAAGACCGTTGGTCGGCTCGTCCAAGAGAAGAACATCAGGTTTACCAAATAAGGCTTTAGCAAGGAGAACCTTCACTTTTTCACCATTGGCCAATTCGCTCATGTTTTGGTAGTGCAATTCTTCTGGAATATTTAGGTTTTGAAGTAGTTGAGATGCTTCGCTCTCTGCCTCCCAACCTCCAAGTTCGGCAAATTCACCTTCGAGTTCAGCTGCACGAACACCATCTTCATCGGAAAAATCTTCCTTCATGTAAATAGCATCTTTTTCCTTCATGATGCTATAAAGTTTTTCATTTCCCATAATGACGACATCAATAGCACGTTCATCTTCATAGTCAAAGTGATTTTGACGGAGGACAGAGAGACGTTCATCTGGACCAAGAGAGATGTGACCAGTTGTTGGCTCGATATCACCAGCTAAGATTTTTAAGAATGTAGACTTCCCAGCACCATTAGCACCAATTAATCCGTATGTATTTCCTTCTGTAAATTTGATATTGACATCATCAAAAAGTTTGCGATCACTAAAACGTAGTGAAACATCAGATACTGTAAGCAATGTTTTTCTCCTATAATATGTAATACATTTATTCTACTAGAAAAGAGAGAAATATTCAAATTTTTGTTTGTCAATTTTGTGTCAATTAAGTTTACAGGTTTATTTACAATGAGTTAGTTGTTTGATTTAAATAATTTTCTGTTATTTTAACAAAAAAATGCTATAATTGAAGAGACCATTTCGAAGGAGAAAAAAATGACGAAACCTATTATTTTAACAGGAGATCGCCCAACAGGAAAACTGCATATTGGACATTATGTTGGGAGTCTTAAAAATAGAGTATTGCTGCAGGAAGAAGACAAGTATGACATGTTTGTTTTTTTGGCGGACCAACAAGCCTTGACAGATCACGCCAAAGACCCTCAAACGATTGTAGAATCGATTGGTAATGTTGCCTTGGATTACCTAGCAGTTGGATTGGATCCAAGTAAATCAACCATCTTTATTCAAAGTCAGATTCCAGAGTTAGCTGAACTGTCTATGTACTATATGAATTTGGTGTCACTAGCACGTTTAGAGCGCAATCCTACAGTGAAAACAGAGATTGCTCAGAAAGGGTTTGGAGAAAGTATTCCGACAGGATTTTTGGTTTATCCGATTGCGCAAGCAGCAGATATTACTGCCTTCAAAGCTAATTATGTTCCTGTTGGGACAGATCAGAAACCAATGATTGAGCAAACTCGCGAGATTGTTCGTTCCTTCAATAATGCTTATAACTGTGATGTCTTGGTGGAACCGGAAGGTATTTATCCAGAAAATGAGAGAGCAGGGCGTTTGCCTGGTTTAGATGGAAATGCCAAGATGTCTAAATCCCTTAATAATGGTATTTATCTAGCTGATGATGCGGATACGTTGCGTAAAAAAGTCATGAGCATGTATACTGATCCGAACCATATTCGAGTCGAGGATCCAGGTAAGATTGAAGGAAATATGGTTTTCCATTATCTAGATGTGTTTGGTCGTCCTGAAGATGCTC
Organism: Streptococcus oralis; assembly: GCF_016028255.1. Classification (NCBI taxonomy): domain Bacteria; kingdom Bacillati; phylum Bacillota; class Bacilli; order Lactobacillales; family Streptococcaceae; genus Streptococcus; species Streptococcus oralis. The sequence goes on along the minus strand of NZ_CP065707.1, from coordinate 391,688 downwards.
AAGACATTGCAGAGATGAAAGAACACTATCAACATGGTGGTCTTGGCGATGTGAAGACGAAGCGTTATCTACTTGAAATACTCGAATGCGAACTTGGTCCTATTCGTGAGCGCCGTATCGAATTTGCTAAGGATATGGGAGAAGTGTACAATATGCTTCAAAAAGGTAGTGAGAAAGCGCGTGAGGTTGCGGGGCAAACTCTATCTGAAGTTAAGGGAGCAATGGGACTAAATTATTTTAAATTATAGATAAAATATGAATCGTAAAACTATCTCTTCCATAGGATCACAGGGATAGTTTTTTTATGATTTCTACCATAAATATAATTGACAAATTTTCATAGAATGGTATGATAGATACAATACAAAAAGAGTCAAGCTCAAAAAGAAAGAAAAGAGGAAACTTCAATGTCTAATTGGGATACTAAATTTTTAAAAAAAGGTTTTACCTTTGATGATGTATTGCTCATTCCAGCAGAAAGTCATGTGTTGCCTAATGATGCAGATTTAACAACAAAATTGGCAGATAATCTGACTTTAAATATCCCAATTATAACAGCCGCCATGGATACAGTCACAGAAAGTCAAATGGCTATTGCCATTGCTCGTGCGGGTGGTCTTGGAGTAATCCATAAAAATATGTCTATTGCGCAACAGGCAGATGAAGTTCGCAAGGTAAAACGTTCTGAAAATGGTGTTATTATTGATCCATTCTTCTTGACTCCAGAACACACTATTGCTGAAGCAGATGAACTGATGGGACGTTACCGTATCAGTGGTGTTCCAGTTGTGGAAACACTTGAAAATCGTAAATTGGTTGGTATTTTAACAAACCGAGATCTTCGCTTTATTTCAGACTACAATCAGCCAATCTCAAACCATATGACTAGTGAAAATCTTGTTACTGCTCCTGTTGGTACAGACCTTGCAACAGCTGAAAGCATTCTTCAAGAACACCGTATTGAAAAACTTCCTTTGGTTGATGAAGAAGGTCGTCTTTCTGGTTTGATTACTATCAAAGATATTGAAAAAGTGATTGAGTTTCCAAATGCTGCTAAAGATGAGTTTGGTCGTCTCTTAGTTGCAGGTGCAGTAGGTGTTACTTCAGATACATTTGAACGTGCCGAAGCCCTTTTTGAAGCAGGAGCGGATGCCATTGTTATTGATACTGCCCATGGTCACTCTGCTGGTGTTCTACGTAAAATCGCTGAAATTCGTGCTCACTTCCCAGACCGCACTTTGATTGCTGGAAATATTGCCACTGCAGAAGGTGCGCGTGCTCTTTATGATGCAGGTGTAGATGTTGTCAAAGTCGGTATTGGACCAGGTTCTATCTGTACTACTCGTGTGATTGCAGGGGTTGGTGTCCCACAAGTGACAGCAATCTATGATGCAGCAGCAGTTGCGCGTGAATATGGAAAAACAATCATTGCTGATGGTGGAATCAAGTATTCTGGAGATATTGTAAAAGCCCTTGCTGCAGGTGGAAATGCGGTTATGCTTGGATCAATGTTTGCTGGAACAGACGAAGCACCAGGTGAAACGGAAATCTTCCAAGGACGTAAGTTTAAAACTTACCGTGGTATGGGATCAATCGCTGCAATGAAGAAAGGTTCAAGTGACCGTTACTTCCAAGGTTCTGTCAATGAAGCAAACAAACTTGTTCCAGAAGGAATTGAAGGTCGTGTTGCCTATAAAGGCGCAGCAGCTGATATTGTCTTCCAAATGATTGGTGGTATTCGCTCTGGTATGGGTTACTGTGGCGCAGCTAACCTTAAAGAATTGCACGACAACGCTCAATTTATTGAAATGTCTGGGGCTGGTCTAAAAGAAAGCCATCCTCATGATGTACAAATCACTAATGAAGCGCCAAACTACTCTATGTAAGAAGTAAAAAAGAACTCCTGAATTTCAGGAGTTCTTTTTGTTTACAAAGTTGTCAATTTAGATTTACAGATACTTTACCATTTTGGATATTGAAGATACTAAGATTTTCAGGCAAGTTTTGTAAGTGGTCTAAACTTGTTGTTGTGATAAATGTTTGGATAGAGTGAGAAATAGTTTCTAGTAATTTTAGTTGCCGTGTATTGTCAAGTTCGCTCATAACATCATCAAGCAGTAGTATCGGAGACTCGTTTGTAATACTTTCCATTAGCTCAATCTCTGCTAGTTTGATAGAAAGTACTAGACTACGATGTTGACCTTGACTTCCAAAACTAGCATCCATACCATTGATATAAAAAGAAATATCATCTCGATGAGGGCCAACACCAGTATTCTTTTTAAATAAGTCTCTTGATCTACTTTTTTCTAAAGCCATTTTAAAAGAATCCATTAACAGTTCTTCATCAGTAAAGTTGACAGATGATTGATAAGATATTGACAGTTCTTCTAATTGATTTGAAATTTCTAAGTGTTTTTTTTGACCAAATGTCTCTAGGTCTTTAATGAATTTTATCCGATGCTTTATAACGCGACAACCATACTCTACCAACTGATCATCTAAGACTGACAGAAATGTTTCATCAATCTTATGGCTAGATTTTAGGTAGGTATTTCTCTGCTTGAGTATATGGTTGTAGTTTGACAGGTCTGACAAGTAGATTGGTTTAATTTGTCCCAGTTCAATGTCTATAAATTTTCGACGGACAGAAGGTGCTCCCTTAATTAACTGGAGATCTTCAGGTGCAAAGAGGACCACATTCATATGTCCAATGTAGTCTGAGAGGCGAGCTTGTTTTAAGTGATTGACTTTAGTCACACGCCCTTTTGGTGTTAAATCAATTTCTAGAGGTATAGAGCTTGTTTTTTTCTGTAGCAAGCCAGAAAGATGGAGTTGTTCTTCATCAAAATGAATGAGATTTTTATCTGTTCGAGTACGATGGCTGCGTGTTAAGGCCAAGAAATAGATTGCTTCTAGAATATTGGTTTTTCCTTGCGCATTTTGACCCAAAAAGACGTTTAATTTTGGATTAAAATCAATTTTCGTCTCTTTGTAGTTTCGAAAGGTTTTTATTGTTAAATGTTGGAGCCACATGATTATCTTCCTGGAAAACGTGGAGCTTGTTTGGTTTTAGGTGATAAAGTGGTTTTTTGTTTTTCTTTCTTTACACCCTTGTTCATCTCTTTGACAAGTTTAGCAATTCGCTCTTTTTCAATCTTATCTGTTTGGTATTCTTCTTGCTCTTTTAAACTTGGTTGTGTCAAGGTGATGTCAATTTTTAAATCAGGGATGCCAATCGTATCTCCAATACGGATTTTTTTCCCACGTCTACTTTCTAATTCACCATTAAAGTAAACTTGATGCTCTATTAGAAAGGATTTGATAGCACCGCCGCTTTGTATAATTCCAAGCTCTTTTAGGAGGGCTTGGAGCGTAATAAATTCTTCAAATAATTTGTATTCCATAATTCACCTCAATCTAAGGTATTATACCATATTTTCCCTGAAATAACTGAAGGAAAGTCAGTCAAAATGAAAACGATTTTACTTTTGAAAGCTATAAAGAGAACAAGAAAAATTTTGATTTTCGTGGTATAATAGAACTCTATATGTAAGGAGGTAAGGTATGGAGTTGGTGTCTGAAATTTCAGCACATTTTATTCAATCCAAAAAGTTTAAAACAAATAAAATCACTATTCGTTTTACTGCTCCCTTATCTCTTGAGACAATAGCGGGACGCATGTTAAGTGCAAGTATGTTGGAAACTGCCAATAAAGCTTACCCAACATCTCAAGCTTTTCGCAGATACTTGGCAAGTTTATATGGAACAGATATTTCTACGAGTGCTTATCGTAGGGGACAGGTACATATTCTTGACCTAACATTTACCTATGTGAGGGATGATTTTTTAAGTAAAAAGAATGTCTTGACTTCTCAAATTTTTGAACTGGTGAGACAGACTTTATTTGCCCCCTTAGCTCAAGATGGTGCTTTTGAGCCAGCCTTATTTGAAATTGAAAGAAAACAGTTATTGGCTAGTTTAGCTACTGATATGGATGATTCATTTTATTTTGCTCATAAGGAATTGGATAACTTGTTCTTTCATGATGAACGTCTTCAATTGAGATATAGTGATTTACGAAATCGCATTTCAAATGAGTCTCCGGGAAGTAGCTACACTTGCTTTCAAGATGCTCTCAACAAAGATCGGATTGATTTCTTTTTCTTAGGTGATTTTAATGAAGTTGAAGTGGAGGAGTGGTTGAGATCATTCTCCTTTACAGGGCGTCAAATCGATGTCAAGCCTCAGTACCAACAACCATATTCAAATGTCCTTCGGGAAGGAATGATTCGTAAGAATGTGGGCCAATCCGTTTTGGAATTGGCTTACCATTGTTCTACGAGCTATGGAGACAAGCATCATTTAGCCATGGTAGTAATGAATGGTCTGTTAGGTGGTTTTGCTCACTCTAAGCTTTTTACAAATGTTCGGGAAAATGCTGGTCTAGCCTACACTATCTCCAGTCAATTGGATTTATTTAGTGGTCAATTGAGGATGTATGCTGGCATTGATCGGGAAAATCGTAATCAAGCAAGAAAATTGATGAATCATCAATTACTTGAACTAAAAAAAGGTAATTTTACAGATTTGGAGATTGAACAGACTAAGGAGATGATTCGCAGAACCTTGTTGCTTGCGCAAGATAGTCAGAGCTCACTAATCGAGCGAGTTTACTTGAATAGTTTGTTAGGGAAATCTACATCAGATTTTTACAGTTGGATTGAAAAATTAAATCAAGTTGATAAAGAAGCTATCTGCAAAGCAGCAAATAGTGTTCGGTTACAAGCGATATACTTTATGGAAGGAATAGAATGACACCAGTTACCTTTGAAGAAAAATACTATCCTGCTGTAAAGGAGACGGTTTATCAGACTCGTCTATCAAATGGATTGACAGTGTCTCTCCTTCCTAAGAAACAATTTAATGAAGTTTACGGAGTTGTAACAGTTCGATTTGGATCAGTAGATACAAGCTTTACACTATCTAAAAAAGGTTTACAGTGTTATCTAGCTGGAATTGCACATTTTCTTGAACATAAACTATTTGAGAGAGAAAATGCTGAAGATATTATGGAGTCTTTTACACGCTTGGGAGCTGATAGCAATGCTTTTACGAGTTTTACAAAGACGAGCTATTTGTTTTCAACAATAGATCATTTATCAGAAAATTTGGATTTGCTTGAGGAGTTGGTAACAGTTGCTCATTTTACAGAAGAGTCAGTTGAGCGAGAGAGGGAAATTATCCAACAGGAACGTGAGATGTACCAAGATGATCCAGATTCGCGTCTGTTTTTTGCAACATTAGCAAATCTTTATCCCAATACTCCTCTGGCAGCAGATATTGTTGGAAGTGAAAAGTCAATTAACAATATCCAGCTAAATGACTTAAAAAATAACTTTACAGCCTTTTACAAACCTGTAAATATGTCTTTGTTTTTAGTTGGGAATTTTGATGTAGATACAGTTGAGAACTATTTTTTGCAAAAGAAACTTAGAAACTTGGAAGAAATGGTAGTAAGGAAGGAGAAGCTTACTTTACAAGCTGTCAAAGAAACAGATAGCCTTCGGATGGAGGTTTCTTCTCCAAAACTTGCTGTTGGAATTAGGGGAACAGGTGAGGTGGCAGAGGCAGATTGCTACCGTTATAATGTTTTGCTAAAATTATTGTTTACGATGCTGTTTGGTTGGACTTCTGAGCGATTTCAAAAGTTATATGAGACAGGGAAGTTGGATGCGTCATTGTCACTTGAGGTTGAAGTCAACAGTCGCTTTCATTTTGTGATGTTGACGATGGAAACGAAAGAACCTGTTTCTTTGTCTCATCAATTTCGAAAGGCTATTCGCAACTTTACGAAAGATTCAGATCTTACAGAGGAACATCTCGATCTTGTTAAGAGTGAGATGTTTGGGGAATTTTTTAGTAGTATGAACTCCTTGGAGTTTATTGCGACACAGTATGAACCAGTCGACAGAGGAGAAACTATTTTGGATTTACCAAAAATTTTACAAGAAATTACTTTAGACGATGTTCTTGAAGCAGGTCATCGTTTGATAGATGATGGTGATCTAGTTGATTTTACAATCTTTCCAGCTTAAAAGATAAGTAACCTTAGAAAGAAGGAATGCTAAGTATGAGAAAAAAAACAATTGGTGAGGTTCTGCGTTTAGCCAGAATTAATCAGGGATTGAGTATAGAAGAACTGCAGACAAAAACGGATATTCAGATGAATTTATTAGAGGCTATGGAGGCTGATGATTTTGATCAACTTCCTAGTCCCTTTTATGCTCGTTCTTTTTTAAGAAAATATGCCTGGGCGGTTGAATTGGACGAGCGAATCATTTTGGATGCCTATGATTCGGGAAGCATGATTACCTACGAAGAGGTAGATGTTGATGAAGAAGACTTGTCTGGTCGCAGACGATCAAATAAGAAAAAAACGTCTTATCTCCCCTTGTTTTATTTCGTTCTATTTGCTTTGTCGATTTTAATTTTTGTAACTTATTATGTTTGGAATTATATCCAGACTCAACCAACGCGTCCTTCTTCGCCTAATTATAGTATTGTGAGCTCAACTAGTTCAACAACCTCATCTAGTTCATCTTCTAGTAGTCAGACGTCTAGCCCATCTTCTACTACGGAATCAACTATTACAGTGTCAGGCGAAGGGAACCGCATTGAAGCTCGGTATAAAACGAGTAAGGAAACCGCTACTGTTCAGCTGGCAGTTTCGGATGTAACTAGCTGGGTTAGTGTTTCAGGAAGCGAGCTAGAGGGTGGTGTGACACTATCCGCAGACAATAAAAATGCAAAAACAACAGTTTCAACTAAGAATCCCGTTACTATCACCTTAGGTGTAGTGAAGGGAGTTACTGTGACTGTAGATAATCAAACAGTTGATACTTCCAAGTTGACGACTCAGACTGGAACTGTAACACTTACATTCACTACAGACTAAGGAAGAAACAATGAAAAAAGAACAAATCCCTAATGTATTAACAATTGGTAGAATTCTCTTTATACCTCTCTTTATTCTTATTTTGACTTTGGGCCATTCACAAGGCAGTCACTTGCTGGCAGCAATCATCTTTGCAGTTGCTAGTATAACGGATTATCTCGATGGCTATCTTGCTCGTAAATGGAATGTAGTCAGCAACTTTGGAAAGTTTGCTGATCCGATGGCGGATAAGTTGCTGGTTATGTCAGCTTTTATCATGTTGATTGAGTTAGGTATGGCTCCAGCTTGGGTTGTTGCTATTATCATCTGTCGTGAACTTGCGGTGACCGGCCTACGGCTGTTGCTCGTTGAGACGGGAGGAACCGTTCTAGCAGCAGCGATGCCAGGGAAAATCAAGACCTTTAGTCAGATGTTTGCCATTATCTTTTTGCTCTTACATTGGGATTTAATTGGTCAACTGTTGCTTTATATAGCTTTATTTTTCACTATCTACTCTGGTTATGATTATTTCAAGGGTAGCGCTCATGTATTCAAAGGGACATTTGGTTCGAAATGAAATCGATTATTGAAGTAAAAGATCTGTCTTTTCGTTACAAAGAAGATCAGGGTTATTATGATGTTAATAATGTCTCGTTTCACGTGAAACGTGGAGAATGGCTTTCGATTGTAGGTCATAATGGGAGTGGGAAATCGACAACTATCCGTTTGATTGATGGCTTGCTTGAAGCAGAGTCTGGAGAAATCTGGATAGATGGCCAACTGCTGTCTTCTGAGAATGTTTGGGACTTGCGTCGTCAAATTGGTATGGTTTTTCAAAATCCAGATAACCAGTTTGTGGGCGCAACTGTTGAAGATGATGTCGCCTTTGGTTTAGAAAATCAGGGACTTCCTCGTGAAGAAATGAAGAAGAGAGTGGCTGATTCTTTGGAGTTGGTAGGGATGCTGGACTTTAAGAAGAGAGAACCAGCTCGTTTATCTGGTGGACAAAAACAGCGTGTGGCTATTGCGGGAGTTGTTGCCCTGAGGCCAGCTATTTTAATTCTGGACGAGGCTACAAGTATGTTGGATCCCGAGGGCCGCAGAGAACTGATTCAGACAGTTCAAGAGATTCGAAAAGACCACCAGATGACAGTCGTCTCCATTACACATGACTTAGAAGAAGTTGCGATGAGTGACCGTGTCTTGGTCATGAAAAAAGGCCAAGTGGAGTCAACCAGCAACCCAAGAGAACTTTTTTCTCGGGCTGACCTTGACCAGATAGGGTTAGATGAGCCTTTTACTAATCAATTGAGAGAATCTTTGAGAGAGGCTGGCTATCAGTTGCCGGATGGCTATTTGACAGAAGGAGAGCTAGAGGACAAGTTATGGGAATTACTCTAGAAAATGTGAGCTTTACCTATCAAGAGGGGACTCCCCTATCTTCATCAGCCTTGACTGATGTTTCTTTGACGATTGAGGATGGCTCCTATACAGCTTTAGTAGGGCACACAGGTAGTGGGAAATCGACAATCTTACAGCTTTTAAATGGTCTATTGGTTCCAAGTAAGGGTTCTGTTCGAGTTTTCGATACCGTCATTACCCCTACATCAACCAATAAAGAAATTCGTCTGATTCGAAAGCAGGTTGGTCTAGTGTTTCAATTTGCTGAAAATCAGATTTTCGAAGAGACTGTTTTGAAAGATGTTGCGTTTGGACCACAAAATTTTGGAGTTTCTGAGGAAGAGGCCAAGAAAATTGCGCGTGAAAAGTTAGCCTTGGTGGGCATCGATGAGTCACTCTTTGAGAGAAGTCCATTTGAACTTTCGGGTGGCCAGATGAGACGTGTGGCTATAGCGGGTATGCTAGCCATGGAGCCAACTGTCTTGGTTTTGGATGAGCCGACAGCAGGCCTAGATCCTCTGGGCAGAAAAGAATTGATGACCCTGTTTAAAAAACTTCACCTTTCTGGAATGACAATTGTTCTGGTAACGCATTTGATGGATGATGTAGCTGAGTATGCTGATCAGGTTTACGTTATGGAAAAGGGGAGCTTAGTCAAAAGTGGTAAACCGAGCGAAGTTTTCCAAGATGTAGCCTTTATGGAAAATGTGCAGTTAGGTGTGCCTAAAATCACAGCCTTTTGCAAACGTTTGGCAGATAGAGGTATAGCTTTTAAAAAACTGCCAATCAAGATAGAGGAGTTTAAGGAGTCGCTAAATGGATAGTATGATTTTAGGGCGTTATATACCAGGAGATTCCATTATTCATCGCTTGGATCCCCGTAGTAAATTGCTTGCTATGATCCTGTTGATTTTGATTGTATTTTGGGCCAATAATCCCCTTGCCAATCTAATTCTTTTTGTAGCGACAGGTATATTTATCGCTTTGTCGGGCGTTTCTCTCTCATTTTTCGTTCAGGGATTAAAGTCCATGTTCTTCTTGATTGCCTTTACGACTCTATTTCAACTCTTTTTCATTTCAAGTGGAAATGTCTTATTTGAGTTTTCTTTTATAAGAATAACGGATTATGCTTTGCAACAAGCGGGAATCATTTTCTGTCGTTTTGTGTTGATTATTTTCTTTTCAACCTTGCTGACATTAACGACCATGCCTTTGAGTCTGGCAGCTGCAGTTGAAGCTCTTTTAGCACCGCTGAAACGCGTGAAAGTTCCCGTTCATGAAATTGGTCTCATGTTATCAATGAGTTTGCGTTTTGTTCCAACCTTGATGGATGACACGACGCGAATTATGAATGCTCAGAAAGCTCGTGGAGTTGACTTTGGTGAGGGAAGCATCGTTCAAAAAGTAAAGGCTATGATTCCGATTTTAATTCCTCTTTTTGCTACGAGCTTAAAGCGTGCAGATTCATTGGCAATAGCCATGGAAGCTCGTGGTTATCAGGGAGGAAAGGGTAGAAGTCAGTATAGACAGTTGAGATGGAGTCAAAAGGATACACTGGCAATTCTTGTGATTCTGGTGCTGGGATGTCTCTTATTTTTCTTAAAATCTTAGTGGATTCGTAAGATTGATAAAAAATCACAGTAGTAGATCTTTAGTAAAAAGGTAGGAATATGAACCGTTTTAAAAAATCAAAATATCTAATCATCGTTTTTGTCACAGTTCTGGCAGTTTCTGTACTATTAGTGACAACCTATTCAAGTGCTATTGTGACAAAACTAGGAGATGGGATTTCCTTAGTAGATAGAATTGTTCAGAAACCCTTTCAGTGGTTTGATACTTTCAAATCGGATTTGGGACATTTGACGCAGACTTACAATGAAAACGAGAGTCTAAAGAAACAGCTCTATCAACTAGAGGTGGAGTCTAATCAATCAGAACGTTTAAAAACAGAAAATGAACAACTACGTCAGTTGCTAGAGATGAAGTCAAAATTACAGGCTACAAAAACCCTAGTAGCAGATGTGATTATGCGTGCTCCAGTATCTTGGAAGCAAGAGTTAACAATTGATGTAGGAAGTTCAAAAGGAGCTTCTGAAAATATGTTGGCCATTGCAAACGGGGGCTTGGTTGGTAGTGTTTCAAAGGTGGAAGATCATTCAACAACTGTCAATCTTTTAACCAACGCTGAAAACACGGATAAGATCTCTGTTAAAATCCAACACGGTTCTACTGAAATTTACGGAATTATCGTTGGTTATGACAAGGAAGCTGAACTGCTTAAAATTAGCCAATTAAATAGTAATAGTGACATCAGTGCTGGAGACAAGGTGACTACAGGTGGGCTAGGAAACTTTAATGTCAAAGATATTCCTGTTGGAGAGATTGTTGGTACAACGCACAGCAGTGACTATCTAACACGAGAGGTAACTGTAAAGTTAAGTGCTGATATCAAAGATCTTCATGTGGTAGAGTTAGTGGGGAATTAGCAATGAGATTGTTAAAACAAATTGGTATTTTCTTTTTACTCCCTTTTGTTGTGCTAATTGATGCTCATATTGGACAACTGGTGGGATCCTTTTTCCCCCACTTTCATTTAGCCAGTCATTTTCTATTTTTGTTTCTCTTATTTGAAACAATCGAAGTGTCAGAGTATCTCTATCTAGCCTATTGTTGTATCGTGGGTTTGGTTTATGATATCTATTTTTTCCACTTGATTGGAATTGCCACGCTTTTGTTTATCTTGATAGGTGCTTCGCTCCACAAGTTTAACAGCGTGATTTTGACAAATCGTTGGACAAGGATGCTGACCATTATTGTGATCAGTTTTCTGTTTGATATGGGGAGCTATCTTTTGGCTCTTGCCGTAGGACTGACTGTAGATTCCATGCCGATATTCATCGTCTATAGCCTTGTCCCATCAATGATTCTGAACTTCTTATGGATTGTCATTTTTCAATTTATTTTTGAAAAAATTTATCTATAAGAAAGAAATATAAATGTAACAAAGGCGTAATATTTATTATGTCTTTTTTTGGTATACTAGTAATGTCTCAAATAGAAGGAGTATCGACAGAATATGAAGAAAAAAATCTTAGCGTCACTTTTGTTAAGTACAGTATTGGTCTCACAAACGGCAGTATTGACAACTGTTCGTGCAGAAACAACTGATGAAAAAATTGCTGCTCAAGATAATAAAATTAGCAGTTTAACAGCGCAACAACAAGAAGCTCAAAAGCAAGTGGATCAAATCCAAGGTCAAGTTTCAACAATTCAAGCAGAGCAAGCAAGCTTGCAAGCTGAAAACGAAAAATTGCAGGCTGAATCTAAAAAACTTGAAGGAGAAATTACAGAGCTTTCTAAAAATATCGTAGCTCGTAATGCTTCTTTAGAAAAACAAGCACGTAGCGCACAGACAAATGGAGCTGCGACTAGCTACATTAATACAATTGTAAACTCAAAATCAATCACAGAAGCCATTTCGCGTGTTGCTGCAATGAGCGAGATTGTATCGGCTAACAACAAAATGTTGGAGCAACAAAAGGCTGATAAAAAAGCAATTTCTGATAAACAAGTAGCCAATAATGAAGCAATTAATACAGTTATTGCGAATCAACAAAAACTGGCTGACGATGCGCAGGCATTGACAACTAAGCAAGCTGAGTTGAAGGTTGCAGAGTTGAATCTTGCTGCTGAGAAAGCTACTGCAGAAGGTGAAAAAGCTACTTTGTTGGAGCAGAAAGCAGCAGCAGAGGCAGAAGCACGTGCTGCTGCAGAAGCAGAAGTAGCTTACAAAGCGCGTCAAACAAGCCAACAACAATCAGTAGTTGCTTCAGGAAATACAAGCTTCTCCGCTCAAGTACAAGCAACATCAACAAATGACGAGGAAGATTCAAGCTACACTCCAGCACCTGCGCCAGCGCCAGCTAGACAACGTCCAACTTACAGCTCAAATGCTTCAAGTTATCCAACTGGTGAATGTACTTGGGGAGCTAAAACGTTAGCACCTTGGGCTGGAGACTACTGGGGTAACGGAGCTCAGTGGGCAACAAGTGCAGCTGCAGCAGGATTCCGTACAGGATCAACTCCACAAGTTGGTGCGATTGCATGTTGGAATGATGGTGGTTATGGACACGTAGCGGTTGTTACAGCAGTTTCATCATCAACTCGTATTCAAGTATCAGAATCAAACTACGGTGGAGATCGTACAATCGGAAACAAACGTGGATGGTTCAACCCAACTACAACTTCTGAAGGTTACGTAACATATATCTATCCAAACTAATGTATAAAACGAAGAGACTCAATCGAGTCTCTTTTAATGTTTTTATCCGAAAGTCCTACTAAAATTCTACTAAATAACTTGAAAATACTGTTGAAATATGATAAAATAAAACCTGTCGTGTAAACGATAATACTCATTCTTGATGAATTGTGAAACTGTTGCCCTTGGGTCGTTTTGCAAGTTGAAATCGAGAAGAGGAAAAAACAAAAAGGAGAAATACTCATGGCAGTAATTTCAATGAAACAACTTCTTGAGGCTGGTGTACACTTTGGTCACCAAACTCGTCGCTGGAACCCTAAGATGGCTAAGTACATCTTCACTGAGCGTAACGGAATCCACGTTATTGACTTGCAACAAACTGTAAAATACGCTGACCAAGCATACGACTTTATGCGTGACGCAGCAGCTAACGATGCAGTTGTATTGTTTGTTGGTACTAAGAAACAAGCTGCTGACGCTGTTGCTGAAGAAGCTGTACGTTCAGGTCAATACTTCATCAACCACCGTTGGTTGGGTGGAACTCTTACTAACTGGGGAACTATCCAAAAACGTATTGCTCGTTTGAAAGAAATCAAACGTATGGAAGAAGAAGGAATTTTCGACGTTCTTCCTAAGAAAGAAGTTGCACTTCTTAACAAACAACGTGCACGTCTTGAAAAATTCTTGGGTGGTATCGAAGACATGCCTCGTATCCCAGATGTAATGTATGTAGTTGACCCGCATAAAGAGCAAATCGCTGTTAAAGAAGCTAAAAAATTGGGTATCCCAGTTGTAGCGATGGTTGACACAAACACTGATCCAGACGATATCGATGTAATCATCCCAGCTAACGATGACGCTATCCGCGCGGTTAAATTGATCACAGCTAAATTGGCTGATGCTATCATCGAAGGACGCCAAGGAGAAGATGCAGCAGCAGTTGAAGCAGAATTTGCAGCTTCAGAAGCTCAAGCAGACTCAATCGAAGAAATCGTTGAAGTTGTAGAAGGCGATAACGCTTAATTCATATAAATAGTAATTACCTAGGAGGGCGGGGCGTAGCCCAGCTCTCCTATTTTTTAAAAAATATAGGAGAATCAAAATGGCAGAAATTACAGCTAAACTTGTAAAAGAGTTGCGTGAAAAATCTGGTGCCGGTGTTATGGACGCTAAAAAAGCGCTTGTAGAAACAGACGGTGATATCGAAAAAGCGATTGAATTGCTTCGTGAAAAAGGTATGGCGAAAGCAGCTAAGAAAGCTGATCGTGTTGCTGCAGAAGGTTTGACAGGTGTTTATGTTAACGGTAACGTTGCAGCAGTAATTGAAGTAAACGCTGAAACTGACTTCGTTGCGAAAAATGCTCAATTCGTTGACTTGGTTAATGCTACAGCTAAAGTAATTGCTGAAGGAAAACCAGCTAACAACGAAGAAGCACTTGCTTTGACAATGCCTTCAGGTGAAACTCTTGAAGCAGCTTATGTATCTGCAACAGCAACTATCGGAGAAAAAATCTCATTCCGTCGTTTTGCTTTGATCGAAAAAACAGATGCACAACACTTTGGAGCTTACCAACACAATGGTGGTCGTATCGGTGTTATCTCAGTTATCGAAGGTGGAGACGAAGCTCTTGCTAAACAATTGTCAATGCACATCGCAGCGATGAAACCAACAGTTCTTTCATACAAAGAATTGGACGCTCAATTCGTTAAAGATGAGTTGGCACAATTGAACCACGTAATCGACCAAGATAACGAAAGCCGTGCAATGGTTAACAAACCAGCCCTTCCACACTTAAAATATGGATCGAAAGCACAATTGACTGAAGAAGTAATTGCTCAAGCTGAAGCTGACATCAAAGCTGAGTTGGCTGCAGAAGGCAAACCAGAAAAAATCTGGGACAAAATCATCCCAGGTAAAATGGATCGCTTCATGCTTGACAACACTAAAGTTGACCAAGCTTACACACTTCTTGCCCAAGTCTACATCATGGACGATAGCAAGACAGTTGAAGCATACCTTGATTCAGTTAACGCTTCAGTAGTTGAGTTCGCTCGCTTTGAAGTTGGTGAAGGAATTGAGAAAGCTGCGAACGACTTCGAAGCAGAAGTTGCAGCTACAATGGCAGCAGCCTTGAATAACTAATGATAAAAGAGGAAGCAATTTGCTTCCTTTTTCTTTTGCTGTAGGGAACTTAGATTTTTCTTTAAATTGAACAAAGAAAAAGCCCTATAATAAGGGCTAAGTGCATTTAGGAGACTACACTTCAAATTCATAGAGTGCTGTAGACAGATAACGTTCGCCGTTATCTGGTGCTAAAGCAAGGACTTTCTTACCTGTGCCTAATTTTTTGGCAACTTCGATTGCTCCATAAATGGCTGCAGCTGAGGAAATCCCAACAAGGAAGCCTTCTTTTCCACCAATCTCACGGCCAAGCGTAAGTGCATCATCTGATGTTACACGGACGATACCGTCATAGGCTTTTGTATCAAGTGTATCAGGAATAAATCCAGCTGAGATGCCTTGAATTTTGTGAGGTCCAGGTTTTTCACCAGACAAGATAGCAGACTCATCAGCTTCAACCGCAAAAACTTGAATGTTTGGATTGACAGCTTTTAGTGCATGAGAAACACCTGAGATCGTTCCACCAGTACCAACACCACCCACAAAAGCATCTAGTCCATCAGAACCGAAAGCAGCCAGTATTTCAGCTCCTGTTGTTCTTTCGTGTACTTCTGGATTAGCCGGATTATTAAATTGGAGTGGAAGGAAGCCGTCACGTTCAGCTGCGATCTTCTGAGCCTTTGTAATCGCGCCTTTCATTCCTTCGCTACCAGGAGTAAGGACGAGTTCAGCACCATAGGCTTGGATAATCTTACGTCGTTCCACACTCATCGTTTCGGGCATGACGATAACAACTTTATATCCCTTAGCAGCACCTACCCAAGAAAGCCCGATACCAGTATTTCCACTCGTTGCTTCAACAATGGTAGCACCCGGTTTTAGAATACCATCTTGTTCCGCTTTTTCAATCATGCTAAGGGCAATACGGTCTTTTACTGATGATCCAGGGTTAAAAGCTTCAAGTTTTACATAAACATCAGCAGCACCCTCTGGGACGACATTGTTTAGTTTAACAATTGGAGTTTGTCCGATTAGTTCAGTGATATTGTTATAAATAGTCATAGATATACCTCTTTGTATAAGATGATACTAGTATAACGCGCTCAAGGCTATTTGTAAAATATAGAAATCCTATCAAAGCGATAGGATTTTTTTATATCAAGCATCTAAGCTGTAAATTTGCGAATAAATTTAGTAAGTACTATTTATATTTTTATTTACATTAAGTTTACAGGAACCTCAACTTCCCGTAAACCTTGATCTGTTAAAGTAATTTTTCCATTAAAAAACTCCACAAGAGCAGCCTTGATATTTTCTTTCTCTTCCTTATCAACATAAATCATTGTATCAACTTGATCTGTAAAGTTTGTATCCAGCTCCATGAGATGATGGTCTCTAAGAAAATTGCCATATTCTTGATACTGAGCATAAGACATTTGAATGGCTATACCAGCCTGCTCTTTGATTTCAATAATGCCAATTTCTTTGACAGCTAAGGCCACACTACCTGCATAAGCGCGAATCAAACCGCCAGCGCCTAACTTAATCCCCCCAAAGTAGCGAGTAACCACTACGCAGACATTAGTAAGATTATGATTTTCTAAGACACCAAGCATTGGGACTCCAGCAGTACCACTAGGCTCACCATCATCACTCGTACGCTTGATTTCACTTCGTTCCCCTACAATAAAAGCTGAGCAGTTATGGGTAGCTTTGTAGTGTTCTTTTTTGATGGTCGTGATGAAATCACGAACCTCTTCTTCACTATAGACACGCTTTACATGACAGATAAATCGGGATTTTTTGATTTCTTCTTGGACCTGCCCGTCCTCTTTAATTGTTCTAAATTCCATGATTTAATTGTACTAAAAAAACACCTAAAGCGCTAGATTTTTACGAATAAAGAAGTATGAAAGTAAATCCAAATTATCTCGGTCGCTTGTTTACTGAGAGAGAATTAACTAAAGAAGAACGTCAAATGGCCGTGAAACTACCAGCAATGAGAAAAGAGAAGGGAAAACTTTTCTGTCAACGGTGTAATAGTAGCATTCTAGAAGAATGGTGTTTGCCCATTGGTGCTTACTATTGTAGGGAGTGTTTATTGATGAAGCGAGTCAGGAGTGATCAAGCTTTATACTATTTTCCGCAGGAAGATTTTCCTAAGCAAGATGTTCTCAAATGGCGTGGCCAGCTAACCCCTTTTCAGGAGAAGGTGTCAGAAGGATTGATTCGAGCATTTAAAAAGAAGGAACCGACTTTAGTTCATGCTGTGACAGGTGCTGGAAAAACAGAGATGATTTATCAAGTTGTAGCCAAAGTGATTGACAATGGTGGTTCAGTTTGTTTGGCAAGTCCTCGCATAGACGTGTGTTTGGAACTGTATAAGCGACTGCAGAATGACTTTGCTTGTGAGATAGCACTACTTCATGGCGAATCAGAGCCCTATTTTCGAACTCCCCTAGTGGTTGCAACGACGCATCAGTTATTAAAATTCTATCATGCCTTTGATTTGTTGATAGTAGATGAAGTAGATGCCTTTCCTTATGTTGACAACCCTATACTTTACTATGCTGTAAACCAATGTGTAAAGAAAGATGGGTTAAGGATATTCCTTACAGCAACTTCTACAGATGAGTTAGATAAGAAGGTTCGCACAGGAAAATTAAAAAGGTTGAGCTTGCCAAGACGATTTCATGGAAATCCATTGATTATTCCAAAGCCAGTTTGGTTATCGGATTTTAATCGTTATTTAGATAAGAGTCAGTTGTCACCAAAGTTAAAGATCTCTATTCAGAAGCAGAGAAGAACAGGTTATCGCTTGTTAATCTTTGCATCAGAAATTAAAAAAGGCGAGAAACTAAAAGAAATCTTGCAGGTGTATTTTCCAGATGAGAAAATTGGTTTTGTGTCTTCTGTGACAGAAGACCGATTAGAGCAGGTGCAAGCTTTTCGAGATGGAGAACTAACAATACTGATCAGTACGACAATATTGGAACGCGGAGTTACCTTCCCTTGTGTGGATGTTTTCGTAGTAGAAGCTAATCATCGTCTCTTTACCAAGTCTAGCTTGATTCAGATTGGTGGGCGAGTTGGGCGTAGTATGGACAGACCAACTGGTGAGTTGCTCTTCTTTCATGATGGATTAAATACTTCCATCAAAAAGGCAATCAAGGAAATCAAGCAGATGAACAAGGAGGCGGGATTATGAATTGTTTATTATGTGGCCAGTCAACAAAGAGTGACTTGACATTTAGTCACCTCTTACTGTTTAAGAATGAGCGCAACTATCTTTGTTCAGCTTGTGATTCTACTTTTGAGAGGATAGGTGAGGATCATTGTCCGAGCTGCATGAAAAGAGAATTGTCAATCACGTGTCAAGATTGTAAACTTTGGTGTAAAGAAGGAATTCAGGTTGATCATAAGGCAATCTTCACCTATAATCAAGCTATGAAAGCCTTTTTTAGTCGATATAAGTTTGATGGGGATTTTCTGCTTAGAAAGGTTTTTGCTCCTGTACTTGCGGATGAGTTGAAAAAATATAGAGACTATGAATTTGTGGTAATTCCCCTAAGTCCTGAAAGATTGCTTGAGAGAGGATTTAATCAGGTTGAAGGTTTGGTTGAGACGGCAGGATTTTCCTTTCAAGATTTACTAGGGAAAAGAGAAGAGAAGGCTAGTTCTTCTAAGAATCGCTCAGAACGATTAGCTACGGAAATTCCCTTTTATATTAAAATGGAAGCCCCTCTTCCTAAGAAGATTTTGGTTATTGATGACATCTATACGACAGGGGCGACTATCAATCGTGTGAAGCGACTTTTTGAAGAGGCAGGTGTTTTGGAAGTCAAAACTTTTTCTCTTGTAAGATAAGGAAAAAATTTGCAAAATGAAAATGAAAGCGTTATAATATAGTTAGAAAAATAAAAATGTTTAGAAAGAAGGTACTTATATGATTAAATATAGTATCCGTGGTGAAAACCTAGAAGTAACAGAAGCAATTCGCAATTATGTAGTTTCTAAACTCGAAAAGATCGAAAAATATTTTCAACCTGAACAAGAGTTGGATGCACGTGTCAACTTGAAAGTTTACCGTGAAAAAACAGCAAAAGTTGAAGTAACAATTCCACTTGGATCAATTACCCTTCGTGCAGAAGATATTTCTCAAGATATGTATGGTTCTATCGATCTTGTAACAGATAAAATTGAACGCCAGATTCGAAAAAATAAAACAAAAATCGAACGCAAGAATAAAAATAAGGTTGCAACAAGCCAACTCTTTACAGATGCTCTAGTTGAAGATGCAAATGTTGTGCAGCCAAAAGTGGTTCGTTCAAAACAAATTGATTTAAAACCAATGGATTTGGAAGAAGCTCTTCTTCAAATGGACTTGTTGGGACATGATTTCTTTATCTATGTAGATGTAGAAGATCAAACAACAAATGTTTTGTATCGCCGCGAAGATGGTGAAGTTGGTTTGCTAGAAGTTAAGGAATCATAAAATCTTGACAACTATGTAAAAGTGGTTTACACAATTGTAAACCACTTTTGTATTGCATCATTATAAGAGGTATAAATGGAGGTAGTTATGAAAGACGTGGTGATTGTTTCGGCAGTGCGGACTCCTATAGGCTCCTTTGGAGGAAGCTTGAAGAATGTTTCAGCTGTTGATTTGGGATCTTTGGTCATTAAGAGTGCTTTGGAAAAAGCGAATATTAAACCAGAGCAAGTAGACGAAGTGATTATGGGGAATGTCCTAGGCGCAGGTTTAGGCCAAAACGTGGCTCGCCAAATGAGCATTCAAGCGGGGCTCCCTGAATTTACACCAGCCTTTACTATTAATAAGGTTTGTGGTTCTGGGTTGAAGGCAGTTCAGTTAGCTGCTCAAGCGATTCAGTGCGGCGATGCAGATATTGTCGTGGCTGGTGGTGCAGAAAACATGAGTCAGGCGCCATACGTTTTGCCAAGTTTCCGTTGGGGTGGCCGTATGGGAGATTCAAAAGTGGTAGATACCATGATTAAGGACGGTTTGTCTGATGCTTTTAACGAATACCATATGGGGATTACAGCTGAGAATGTGGCTGAAGAATATGGTATTAGCCGGGATGAACAAGATGCTCTTGCTTTGGAATCACAAAAACGAGCAGTAGCGGCTATAGAATCTGGACGCTTTAAGGAAGAGATTGTTCCGGTGGTTATTCCTCAACGTAAAGGCGATCCTATTGTCTTTGATACAGATGAATTTCCTAGAAAAGATGCTAGCTTGGAGAGCTTGTCTAAGCTAGGTCCTGTTTTCAAAAAAGACGGTTCTGTTACGGCGGGTAATGCATCAGGTATCAATGACGGAGCAGCGGCTGTCTTGGTCATGAGTGCTGAAAAAGCTGAAGAATTGGGACTCCCAGTGATTGCTCGCATTCATTCGTATGCAAGTGCAGGTTTGGATCCTAAAATTATGGGATGTGGACCGATTGATGCGACTCGCAAGGCTCTTGAAAAAGGTAATTTGACAGTTGATGATCTCGACTTGATCGAGTCAAATGAAGCTTTTGCTGCCCAGACTTGTGCAGTCGGTAAAACTCTAGGCTTCAACACAGATATTGTCAATGTCAATGGTGGCGCGATTGCTCTCGGTCACCCAATTGGAGCTTCAGGCTGTCGTATCTTAGTGACTCTGGTACATGAGATGATGAAGCGTGATGCTAAAACTGGGTTAGCAACTCTCTGTATCGGAGGGGGAATGGGAACAGCTCTTATCGTGGAACGTTAGATGATAGTAATCTGAACACGTGGGTAGGAGGGTGATGAATCCCTCCTACTTTTGTGTCTGAGAATTAGAAGAGATCAATCATGAAAGAAAGGCTTACCTCTTTTTAAAGGTCGCTTTTTAAGGCTTTTTGTGATATAATAATGCGCAAGAGGTTTAGAATGAAAAAAAATAATTTAAATCCGATTTCTGCGGTTCTACTAGGGATTGCAACTTTCGGAACCTTAACAATGCTGATTATTTTTTCACAAAATAATGTTGTAACAATCAGTGCCTTGTTTTTATTTGTACTTCTTTATCTGCTTTTATTCATCTGGCAAAAAAAACAGTATGAAAAGAGCGAAATTGAACAAATCCAATACGTAAACCATCAAGCGGAAGATAGCTTGAACACGTTGCTCGATCAAATGCCAGTTGGTGTTCTGAAATTAGACTTATCTAGTGGCGAAGTCGAATGGTTTAATCCTTATGCTGAGTTGATTTTGACGACTGAAGAAGGCGAAATTGATGTTGACTTGATTCAAACTATCATCAAGGCTTCTGTGGGGAACCCTGGTTCTTATGCTAACTTGGGGGAAACACGCTATGCCGTTCATATGGACAAGGTTTCGGGTGTTTTGTATTTCTTTGATGTTTCTGGGGAGTACGAAGCAACTGTCGAATTGGTAACCAGTCGACCAGTGATTGGGGTTATCTCGGTAGACAACTACGATGATCTAGAAGATGCAACCTCCGACTCCGATATTAGTCATATCAATAGCTTTGTGGCAAATTTTGTTTCAGAATTTGCTAGTAAGTATGCTATGTTTTCTCGGCGTGTGGGTATGGACCGCTTTTATTTATTTACTGATTACACAGTTCTTGAGGGCTTGATGAATGATAAATTCTCTGTGATTGATGCCTTTCGTGAGGAGGCAAAACAGAGACAGCTGCCATTGACCTTGAGCATGGGCTTTTCTTATGGTGATGGAAATCATGATGAGATAGGGAAAGTTGCTCTAAGGAACTTAAACCTAGCTGAGGTTCGTGGTGGGGACCAAGTAGTTGTCAAGGAAAATGATGAAACCAAGAACCCAGTCTACTTTGGTGGTGGTTCCGCAGCCTCTGTTAAGAGAACAAGAACACGTACCAGAGCAATGATGACAGCTATTTCAGATAAAATTAGAAGTGTAGACCAAGTCTTTGTAGTCGGGCACAAGAATCTGGATATGGACGCTTTAGGTTCTGCAGTTGGCATGCAGTTGTTTGCAAATAATATTATTGAGAACAGTTATGCTGTCTATGATGCAGAACAAATGTCGCCAGACATTGAGCGCGCCGTCAACTTCTTGGAAAAAGAGGGTGTCACTAAGCTCTTGCCTCTGGCTGATGCGATGAGATTGGTCACCAAGCGCTCTTTGTTGATTTTAGTGGATCATTCCAAGACGGCTTTGACCTTGTCGAAAGATTTTTACGAACTGTTTACTCAAACCATTGTCATTGACCACCATAGACGTGATCAGGACTTCCCTGAGAATGCTGTTATCACGTATATTGAGAGTGGGGCAAGTAGTGCGAGTGAGTTGGTAACAGAATTGATTCAGTTCCAAAATTCTAAGAAAAATCGTTTAAGTCGTATGCAGGCTAGCGTATTGATGGCTGGAATGATGCTGGATACCAAGAATTTTACATCTCGCGTGACGAGTCGAACCTTTGATGTAGCTAGCTACCTCAGAACACGTGGAAGCGATAGTATTGCTATCCAGGAGATTGCTGCGACAGATTTTGAAGAGTACCGTGAGGTAAATGAACTCATTTTACAAGGTCGTAAGCTAGGTTCAGATATCTTGATCGCCCAAGCTAAGGACACAACCACTTATGACACAGTCGTCATCAGTAAGGCTGCCGATGCTATGTTGGCCATGTCCGGCATTGAGGCTAGTTTCGTTCTGGCAAAAAATACACAAGGATTCATCTCTATCTCGGCTCGAAGCCGTAGTAAAATCAATGTGCAACGGATTATGGAAGAACTGGGTGGTGGTGGTCACTTTAATCTAGCTGCTGCGCAAATCGAGAATATGAGTCTGTCAGAAGCAGGAGAAAAATTGACTCAACTTGTCTTAGATGAACTAAAGGAAAAGGAGAAAGAAGAATGAAAGTAATCTTTTTAGCAGATGTTAAAGGAAAAGGAAAAAAAGGCGAAATCAAGGAAGTACCAACTGGCTACGCCCAAAATTTCCTGATTAAAAAGAATTTGGCTAAGGAAGCGACTGCTCAGGCAATCGGTGAATTGCGTGGAAAACAAAAATCAGAGGAAAAGGCTCATGCAGAGATGTTAGCAGAGGCAAGAGCAATCAAAGCCAAGCTTGAAGCAGAAGAAACTGTTGTAGAGTTTGTTGAAAAGGTTGGACCAGATGGCCGTACCTTTGGCTCTATCACCAACAAGAAAATTGCAGAAGAACTGCAAAAGCAATTTGGAATTAATATTGACAAGCGTCATATTCAAGTAAAGGCACCAATTCGAGCAGTAGGTTTGATTGATGTACCAGTGAAAATCTACCAAGATGTTACAAGTGTCATCAATCTTCGTGTAAAAGAAGGGTAAGTTTACAACTTCTTGACAAGATTGTAAAAGGAAGGAAAGTCGGATGGCAGAAGTAGAGGAACTGCGAGTTCAACCTCAGGATATTTTGGCAGAACAATCTGTTCTGGGGGCTATTTTCATAGATGAGAGTAAGCTCGTTTTTGTCCGAGAATACATTGATTCTCGTGACTTCTTTAAGTATGCCCATCGGTTGATCTTCCAAGCGATGGTAGACTTGTCGGATCGTGGAGAGGCGATTGATGCGACGACAGTTCGGACGATTTTGGATAGTCAAGGGGATCTCCAAAATATTGGTGGCTTGTCTTACCTTGTTGAAATTGTCAACTCTGTACCAACTTCAGCTAATGCGGAGTATTATGCTAAAATTGTTGCCGAAAAGGCTATGCTTCGTCGCTTGATTTCCAAGTTGACAGAGTCTGTCAACCAAGCCTATGAAGCTTCTAAGCCTGCAGATGAAATCATTGCTCAAGCAGAAAAGGGACTCATTGATGTCAGTGAAAACGCCAATCGTAGTGGTTTCAAGAATATTCGAGATATTCTGAATATCAACTTTGGGAACCTAGAAGTTCGGTCACAACAAACAACGGATATCACAGGTATTGCTACAGGCTATCGTGATTTGGACCATATGACGACAGGTCTCCACGAGGAGGAGCTGATTATCCTAGCGGCGCGTCCAGCGGTTGGTAAGACAGCCTTTGCCTTAAATATTGCTCAGAACATCGGGACCAAGTTGGACAAGACTGTGGCCATCTTTTCACTGGAAATGGGTGCGGAAAGTCTAGTAGATCGTATGTTGGCGGCCGAAGGCTTGGTGGAGTCCCATTCTATCCGTACGGGTCAATTGACTGATGAGGAATGGCAAAAGTATACCATTGCCCAAGGGAATCTGGCCAACGCGAGTATCTATATCGATGATACACCAGGGATTCGGATTACGGAAATTCGTTCGCGCTCACGCAAACTGGCTCAAGAAACAGGCAATCTAGGCTTGATTTTGATCGACTACCTACAGCTTATCACAGGGACTGGTCGTGAAAACCGCCAACAAGAAGTTTCTGAAATTTCTCGTCAGTTGAAAATTCTAGCTAAGGAATTGAAAGTTCCAGTCATTGCTCTTAGTCAGTTATCTCGTGGAGTGGAACAGCGTCAGGATAAGAGACCAGTCTTGTCTGATATTCGTGAATCGGGTTCTATCGAGCAGGATGCAGATATCGTAGCCTTTCTATACCGTGACGACTACTACGATCGTGCGGGTGAAGAAGAGGAAGGAATTCCAAATAACAAGGTAGAGGTTATCATCGAGAAAAACCGTAGTGGAGCTCGTGGAACGGTGGAATTGATTTTCCAAAAAGAATACAATAAATTTTCAAGTATCTCAAAGAGGGAGGCATAAGATGTCAGATGCATTTACAGATGTAGCCAAGATGAAAAAAATCAAAGAAGAAATCAAGGCGCATGAGGGACAAGTCGTTGAAATGACTTTGGAGAATGGCCGTAAGCGCCAAAAAAATAGATTGGGTAAGCTAATTGAGGTTTATCCATCTCTATTTATCGTTGAATTTGGGGATGTTGAAGGAGACAAACAAGCTAATGTTTACGTTGAATCTTTCACCTACTCAGATATCTTGACAGAGAAGAATTTGATTCGCTATCTAGACTAAGAATCCTAAAATGAAGTGAGCTTTGCTCACTTTTTTCTTTTTCTCCCGAATAGTATAAACGAGGGGAACCTCGGAAATTTATATCATTAAGGAGAATGAATGACGTTTTTAAAATCAGGAGTTAAGAAGAGTAGATATACCCAGTTGGGTGTAAGGTTGGCCACATTGTTGGTTACGAGTGCTTTTTTGTTTGGTGGTGAATCGGTTCAGGCCGACAGTGTAGCGCGTGGCGATGACTATCCGCTTCACTATAAAAATGGTAGTGTAGAAATCGACCAGTGGCGGATGTATTCTCGCCAGTGTACGTCTTTTGCGGCCTTTCGTTTGAGTAGTGTGAATGGTTTTGAGATTCCGCCTGCTTATGGAAATGCAAATGAATGGGGACATCGCGCAAGGCGAGAAGGTTACCGTGTTGACAGCAAGCCAGAAATTGGCTCTATCGCTTGGTCGACAGAAGGTTATTATGGGCATGTGGCATGGGTATCAAATGTATCAGGGGATACGATTGAGATTGAAGAGTATAACTATGGTGTTAGGGAGAAATACAATCGTCGCAGCGTAAAAGCTAGTTCTATGACAGGCTTTATCCATTTTAAGGACTTGGTAGGGAATGGTGGTAGAACTGGAAATCCTATCAGGTCAGGGTTGGCGTCTAGTGGGACTCATACGTTTACTCAAAAGTCCGCCATTAGAAACCAGCCGTCAAGTACAGCACAAGTTATTGACTACTACTATCCTGGTGAAAATGTTAGCTACGATCAAATCGTAGAAAAGGACGGTTATAAATGGCTCAGCTACCTGTCCTATAGTGGAATGAGGAGATACGTCCAGTATATGGAAACAGAATCGGTGGAGAATGGTTGGAAGAAGCAAAACGGTATTTGGAATTACCGTGAGAACGGGAAACTCGCAACTGGTTGGAAGAAAATAAATGGCAGTTGGTATCACTTCAAAGACAATGGGACCATGTCAACAGGTTGGGTAAAGGATGGCTCGCATTGGTACTATCTAAAGACATCAGGGGAGATGCAGACAGGATGGCTCAAGGAAAATGGAACATGGTATTATTTGGAGAGTTCAGGGGCTATGAAGTCTAGTCAGTGGTTCCAGGTAGGCGGAAAATCTTACTACGTCAATGCTTCAGGGGCTTTAGCAGTGAATACTACTGTGGATGGCTATCGAGTGGATAGTAATGGAGCTAGAATCTAGAAAGAATATAAAAAAGAGGACTTCACTACCATTTGCCTATTCTTTCCGATGGTATTTTTCCCCTCTTTCCTTTATAATGGGTATATGGACAAGAAAAAATTATTATTAATTGATGGATCTTCTGTTGCCTTTCGAGCTTTTTTTGCGCTCTATCAGCAGTTGGATCGTTTTAAAAATGCTAATGGCCTTCATACCAATGCAATCTACGGCTTTCAACTCATGTTGAATCATGTCTTGGAGCGGGTTGAGCCCAGCCATGTTTTGGTAGCCTTTGATGCAGGTAAGACGACTTTCCGAACAGAGATGTATGCAGACTACAAGGGTGGCCGTGCTAAAACTCCAGATGAGTTTCGTGAGCAATTTCCCTTCATTCGTGAGTTGTTAGACCACCTTGGGATTCGCCATTATGAGTTGGCCCAGTATGAAGCGGATGATATCATCGGGACTCTAGGCCGTTTGGCTGAGAAGGATTCTTTTGAAGTGACTATTGTCAGCGGAGATAAGGATTTGATCCAGTTGACGGATGAGCATACGGTGGTCGAGATTTCCAAGAAAGGTGTGGCTGAGTTTGAGGCCTTTACACCAGATTACCTTATGGAAAAGATGGGCCTCACACCAGCTCAATTTATTGATCTTAAGGCCCTTATGGGGGATAAGTCTGATAATATTCCTGGTGTCACGAAAATCGGTGAAAAGACGGGTATAAAGCTCTTGCTGGAGCATGGCTCGCTAGAGGGAATTTATAAAAATATCGATGGGATGAAGGCATCTAAGATGAAGGAAAATCTCATCAACGATAAGGAACAAGCCTTCCTGTCTAAAACCTTGGCGACCATTGAGACTCAGGCACCGATTGAGATTGGTCTGGAAGACTTGGTATATAATGGCCCAGATGTGGAAAATCTCGGGAAATTCTACGATGAGATGGGCTTCAAACAGCTCAAGCAAGCTTTAAATATTTCGTCAACGGATGCGCCTGAAAGTTTGGATTTCACTATCGTTGACCACGTCAGTCAAGACATGCTGAGCGCAGACTCTATCTTCCACTTTGAACTCTTTGGTGAGAACTACCATACAGATGACTTGGTTGGTTTTGCCTGGTCCTGTGGAGATAAACTTTACGCTACAGACAAACTTGAGCTCTTGCAGGAGCCAATTTTCAAGGATTTTCTAGAAAAAACACCTCTAAAAGTGTATGACTTTAAGAAAGCGAAGGTTCTTTTAAATCGCTTGGGCTTGAACCTGCAGGCCCCTGCTTTTGACAGTCGTTTGGCAAAATACTTACTCTCAACAGTCGAGAATAATGAAATTTCAACCATTGCGAACCTCTATGGCCAGACTTATCTGACTGATGATGAGACTTTCTACGGTAAGGGTGTCAAGAAAGCTATCCCTGAGAGAGAGAAATTCTTAGAGCATTTGGCTCGCAAGGTTGCAGTATTAGTTGAAACAGAGCCGGTTTTACTTGAAAAACTCAGTGAACATGGGCAGTTAGACCTTCTCTATGACATGGAGCAACCTCTGGCTTTTGTCCTTGCTAAGATGGAAATTGCTGGAATTAAAGTTAAAAAAGAGACCCTACTTGAAATGCAGGCTGAAAATGAGCTTGTTATTGAAAAACTGACTCAAGAGATTTACGAACTAGCTGGTGAGGAGTTTAATATCAACTCGACTAAGCAGTTGGGCGTCCTTCTCTTTGAAAAACTCGGTCTTCCTCTAGAATACACTAAGAAAACCAAAACAGGTTACTCGACAGCCGTGGATGTGCTAGAGCGACTAGCTCCTATTGCTCCGATTGTTAAAAAAATCCTCGACTACCGTCAGATTGCTAAGATCCAATCTACCTATGTGATTGGTTTGCAAGACTGGATTTTGGATGATGGCAAGATCCACACGCGCTATGTGCAAGATTTGACCCAGACCGGACGTTTGTCTAGTGTAGATCCAAACTTGCAAAATATCCCTGTTCGTTTGGAACAAGGCCGTCTCATTCGTAAGGCTTTTGTGCCTGAGTGGGAGGATAGCGTACTGCTCAGCTCGGACTATTCACAGATTGAATTGCGCGTTTTGGCTCATATCTCTAAAGATGAGCACTTGATTAAGGCTTTCCAAGAAGGAGCTGACATCCATACCTCGACAGCCATGCGGGTCTTTGGCATTGAACGTCCTGAAGATGTGACTCCAAACGATCGTCGTAATGCCAAGGCGGTTAACTTCGGAGTGGTTTACGGAATTTCAGACTTTGGCTTGTCTAATAATCTAGGCATCAGCCGTAAGGAAGCAAAAGCCTACATTGACACTTACTTTGAACGCTTCCCAGGTATTAAAAACTACATGGATGAGGTGGTGCGTGAGGCGCGTGATAAGGGCTATGTAGAGACTCTCTTCAAGCGTCGTCGTGAGTTGCCAGATATCAATTCACGCAACTTTAACATTCGTGGTTTTGCAGAGCGGACGGCCATCAACTCTCCTATCCAGGGCTCAGCAGCAGATATTCTCAAGATTGCTATGATCCAGCTAGACAAAGCTCTAGTTGAAGGTGGCTATCAGACCAAGATGCTGTTGCAAGTGCACGATGAAATCGTTCTTGAAGTTCCAAAGGCAGAATTAGCAGCCGTCAAAGTACTGGTGAAACAAACCATGGAAGAAGCCATCCAGCTCAGTGTTCCCCTGAACGCTGATGAGAATGAAGGAGCAACTTGGTACGAGGCTAAATAAGAAAGATATGATGGAGTTTGAAGTACTTGCCTTCAAACTCTTTTTCATGATTTTCTGTAAGCAGTTTCCTTGACTTATCTATTTATTTACGTTATCATATGTCCATATAAGATACGGGAGTCTGTGTACAGTCTGAGAGGAAGTGTTAAACTTCGACCGCACCTGATCTGGGTAATGCCAGCGTAGGGAAGGATACTTAGCCGAATTCTGCACCTTTTCCGTATATGGAAGGGGTTTTCTTTTTGTCAAAAGGAAGCCTAGAAGAGGAGGTTTTTATGAAAGCAAGCATTGCCTTGCAAGTCTTGCCCCTATCACAGGGGATTGACCGGATTGCTATTATCGATCAGGTTATTGCTTATCTGCAAGCTCAGTCCGTGACCATGGTGGTGACACCCTTTGAAACGGTCTTGGAAGGAGAGTTTGATGAGCTCATGCGCATTCTCAAAGAAGCGCTAGAAGTGGCAGGGCAGGAGGCAGATAATGTCTTTGCCAATGTCAAAATAAATGTAGGAGAGATTTTAAGCATCGATGAGAAACTTGAAAAGTATGATGAGACGACACATTAGTCTTTTGGGCTTTATAGGAGTCTTGTCGGTCTGGCAGTTAGCGGGAATATTCAAACTTTTACCCAAGTTTATCCTACCAACTCCCTTTGAAATTCTTCAGGCCTTTGTTCGTGACAGAGAATTTCTCTGGCACCATAGCTGGGCGACCTTGAGAGTGGCTTTACTCGGACTAGTCTTAGGAGTCTTGATTGCCTGTCTCATGGCGGTGCTTATGGACAGTCTGGCTTGGCTCAATGATCTTATCTACCCTATGATGGTGGTTGTTCAGACCATTCCGACCATTGCTATAGCTCCTATCCTGGTTTTGTGGCTAGGCTATGGAATTTTACCCAAGATTGTCTTGATTATCCTGACGACAACCTTCCCTATCATCGTCAGTATTTTGGATGGATTTAGGCATTGTGACAAGGATATGCTGACCTTATTTAGTCTGATGCGAGCCAAGCCCTGGCAAATCCTTTGGCATTTTAAAATCCCGGTTAGCCTGCCTTACTTTTATGCAGGTCTGAGGGTCAGTGTCTCCTACGCCTTTATCACAACCGTGGTGTCCGAGTGGCTAGGAGGTTTTGAAGGTCTTGGTGTTTATATGATTCAGTCTAAAAAACTGTTTCAGTATGATACCATGTTTGCCATTATTATTATGGTGTCGATTATCAGCCTTTTGGGTATGAAATTGGTTGATATTAGCGAAAAATATGTGATTAAATGGAAACGTCCCTAAGATAAGGATGTTTTAGAAAAAGAAAAGAGGAAATCAAAATGAAGAAAACATGGAAAGTGTTTTTAACGCTTGTGACAGCTCTTGTAGCTGTCGTGCTGGTGGCTTGTGGTCAAGGAACTGCTTCTAAGGACAACAAAGAAGCAGAACTCAAA
Source organism: Streptococcus oralis (assembly GCF_016028255.1). NCBI lineage: Bacteria > Bacillati > Bacillota > Bacilli > Lactobacillales > Streptococcaceae > Streptococcus > Streptococcus oralis. The sequence goes on along the minus strand of NZ_CP065707.1, from coordinate 361,595 downwards.
AAGATTGACGTTATCCTAGACTGGACGCCAAATACCAACCACACAGGGCTGTATGTTGCCAAGGAAAAAGGTTATTTCAAAGAAGCTGGAGTGGATGTTGACTTGAAATTGCCACCTGAAGAAAGCTCATCTGACTTGGTGATTAATGGCAAGGCGCCATTTGCTATCTATTTCCAAGACTACATGGCTAAAAAATTGGAAAAAGGGGCAGGAATCACTGCCGTTGCCGCTATCGTTGAGCACAATACATCTGGAATCATCTCACGTAAATCTGACAATGTCAGCAGTCCAAAGGACTTAGTTGGGAAGAAATACGGAACCTGGAATGACCCAACGGAGCTTGCTATGTTGAAAACCTTGGTAGAATCACAAGGCGGAGACTTTGAGAAGGTAGAAAAAGTACCAAACAACGACTCAAACTCCATTACACCGATTGCCAATGGCGTCTTTGACACCGCTTGGATCTACTACGGTTGGGATGGCATCCTTGCCAAATCTCAAGGCGTAGAGGCTAACTTCATGTACCTGAAAGACTATGTAAAAGAGTTTGACTACTACTCACCCGTTATCATCGCAAACAACGACTATCTCAAAGACAACAAAGAAGAAGCTCGCAAAGTCATCCAAGCCATCAAAAAAGGCTACCAATATGCCATGGAACATCCAGAAGAAGCTGCAGATATCCTCATCAAGAATGCACCTGAACTCAAGGAAAAACGTGACTTTGTTATCGAATCTCAAAAATACTTGTCAAAAGAATATGCAAGCGACAAGGAAAAATGGGGACAATTTGACGCTGACCGCTGGAATGCCTTCTACAAATGGGATAAAGAACATGGTATCCTCAAAGAAGACTTGACTGACAAGGGCTTCACTAACGAATTTGTAAAATAATGACAGAAATTAGACTCGAACATGTAAGTTATGCCTATGGCGATGAAAAAATTTTAGAGGATATCAACCTGCAGGTGACGTCAGGTGAAGTGGTTTCTATTCTAGGTCCAAGTGGTGTAGGAAAGACCACCCTCTTTAACCTAATCGCTGGGATTTTAGAAGTCCAGTCTGGGCGAATTGTCCTTGATGGCGAGGAAAATCCTAAGGGGCGCGTGAGTTATATGTTACAAAAGGATCTCCTCTTGGAACACAAGACGGTGCTTGGCAATATCATTTTGCCGCTCTTGATTCAAAAGGTGGATAAAGCAGAGGCTATTGCCCGAGCAGACGAAATCCTTGCAACCTTCCAGCTGACTTCTATACGGGATAAGTATCCTCACGAACTCAGCGGAGGGATGCGCCAGCGTGTGGCCTTGCTGCGGACCCATCTTTTTGGCCACAAGCTCTTTCTTCTTGACGAGGCTTTTAGCGCCCTGGACGAGATGACAAAGATGGAACTCCACGCTTGGTACCTTGAGATTCACAAACAGCTACAGCTGACGACCCTCATCATCACGCATAGTATCGAAGAGGCCCTCAATCTCAGCGACCGCATCTATATCTTGAAAAATCGGCCTGGGCAGATTGTCTCAGAAATTAAACTAGATTGGTCTGAAGGTGAGGACAAGGAAGTCCAAAAGATTGCCTACAAACGACAAATATTAGCAGAATTGGGATTAGATAAGTAGAAAAATAGGGAGTTGGTGAAGATTATCCTTTACCAGCGCCCTTTTTGTAAAGCAATAGAAATAGTGTACGACATGTTAAGCAGACTGAAGAAATTACGGAGAGAAAATGGGACATCAGTTGTCTCCTTTGCATTTATTGCAATTGCTATAGTATCAGGATTTATAATTTACTTTAGTCCTGATATTGCAAAGTTATTAGGATTAGATGAAAAAAGATTTGAAAACGTAGTGGGAACAGTTTTAACTCCGACATTATTATTTATAGGTTATTTAATTTTTGAAAAATCTGTAGATAAATATCGAAAAGAAATTAAATAGGAACAGAAAATACTAAAAGAAAAACAGAATGAGTTGGGAGACAATTTTAAAAGTTAAGAGAAAATTAGAATTGTTGGTGGAATAGGTTTTCTTTACTAGGGAAATGGAGATATAGAAAAAGCACGTTTGACCGTACTAGCGGAAGTAGAAAGGCTAAAAATGAAAGGCGATTATTATGAGTAAAAAAAGTAGAACAGAAAAAGCCAAAGTAACAGAAAATGCAGATTTGGGAGCGTATTTTTTAATTTTAGCAGTTGTAGCCGTTGGGGCACTTGCTTATTTTTCAGAAGATTTTGGGACAAGGTGGGCAAAAGTTATAGAAATAGTCGGAGCGCCGTTTTCTTTAGGTTTAGGTTTTTTCGCTTTTGATAAAGGTTTTGAAATGTTAGGCAAGTATAACGAAAAAAACAAAGGCGACGAATGAAAAGTCAAGAAACTAAAACAGAATTTATTAAACTAAGAGCGTCTGGGAAATCATTTGACTATATAGCTAAAGAACTAAGTATCAGTAAGTCAACTTGTAGCAGTTGGGAAAAAGAACTAAAAGACGCTATAGCAGAATTAAAACAGGAACAGCTTAACGAATTATAGTTCCTTGCCTGCTGAACTCGTCAATATTACGCCCTTTTTAGGACTCTTTTTTGTGGACTTTTTTAGGAACTTTCAAGAAAAACTAAGGCGAATTAATGCCAAAGTGTTTTTTAAAAAAGTCAGTATTTCCAATGGTTGAGCCTTAAAAATTTGACTTATAGAGTGTTAAATGATAGTATAGTCAAAGATAGTCAAGGTTCAAAGAAGGAGTTTGATTTACTATGAGATTTAAAAATACATCAGATCATATCGAGGCCTATATCAAGGCGATATTAGACCAGTCTGGTATCGTGGAATTGCAGCGGAGCCAGTTGGCAGATACCTTTCAGGTTGTGCCAAGTCAGATCAACTATGTAATCAAGACACGCTTTACGGAAAGTAGAGGTTACTTGGTTGAGAGCAAGCGTGGTGGCGGAGGCTACATTCGAATAGGCCGGATTGAGTTTTCCAGTCATCATGAGATGCTCCGCGATTTGCTTTACTCGATTGGTGAGCGAGTTAGTCAGGAGATCTATGAGGACATTCTCCAGCTTTTGGTGGAGCAGGACTTGATGACCAAGCAGGAGATGACCTTGCTGACTTCAGTAGCAACGGATCGTGTCCTAGGGGAAGAATCCTCAGTTGTCCGTGCCAATATGCTCCGACAGCTATTACAAGAGGTAGATAGAAAAGAGAAGTAAGATGAACTATTCAAAAGCATTGAATGAATGTATCGAAAGTGCCTACATGGTTGCTGGCCATTTTGGAGCTCGTTACCTAGAGTCTTGGCATTTATTGATTGCCATGTCCAATCACAGTTACAGCGTGGCAGGTGCGACTTTAAACGATTATCCATACGAGATGGACCGTTTAGAAGAGGTTGCGTTAGAACTGACTGAAACGGACTATAGCCAGGACGAAACCTTTACGGAATTGCCTTTTTCTCATCGTTTGGAGGTCCTATTTGCAGAAGCAGAGTATGTGGCCTCAGTGGTCCATGCAAAGGTGCTAGGGACAGAGCATGTATTATATGCAATCTTGCATGATGGCAATGCCTTGGCGACTCGCATCTTGGAGAGAGCAGGCTTTTCTTATGAAGACCAGAAAGATCAGGTCAGAATTGCTGCTCTTCGTCGCAATTTAGAGGAACGTGCAGGATGGACAAGAGAAGACCTCAAGGCTTTACGTCAACGCCATCGCACAGTAACTGACAAGCAAAATTCCATGGCCAATATGATGGGTATGCCTCAAGCTCAAAGTGGTGGTTTAGAGGACTACACGCATGACCTGACGGAGCAAGCGCGTTCTGGCAAGTTAGAGCCAGTTATCGGTCGTGACAAGGAAATCTCACGTATGATTCAGATTTTGAGTCGGAAGACCAAGAACAATCCGGTCTTGGTTGGAGATGCTGGTGTCGGGAAAACAGCTTTAGCACTTGGACTTGCTCAGCGTATTGCTAGTGGGGATGTACCTGCGGAAATGGCCAAGATGCGTGTTCTAGAGCTTGATTTGATGAATGTTGTTGCGGGGACACGTTTCCGTGGAGATTTTGAAGAGCGCATGAACAATATCATCAAGGATATCGAGGAAGATGGCAAAGTAATCCTCTTTATTGATGAACTTCACACCATCATGGGTTCTGGTAGCGGTATTGATTCGACTCTGGATGCGGCTAATATCTTGAAACCAGCCTTGGCTCGTGGAACTTTGAGAACGGTTGGTGCAACCACTCAGGAAGAATACCAAAAACACATCGAAAAAGATGCTGCCCTTTCTCGTCGGTTTGCCAAAGTGACGATTGAAGAGCCAAGTTTAGCTGACAGTATGACTATTTTGCAAGGTTTGAAGGCGACTTATGAGAAACACCACCGTGTGCAAATCACAGATGAAGCTGTTGAAACAGCTGTCAAGATGGCACATCGTTACTTGACCAGTCGTCACTTGCCAGACTCTGCCATTGATCTTTTGGACGAAGCGGCAGCAACGGTGCAAAACAAATCCAAACATGTGAAAGCAGACGAATCCGACTTGAGTCCAGCTGACAAGGCATTGATGGATGGCAAGTGGAAACAGGCAGCCCAGTTAATCGCAAAAGAACAAGAAGTCCCTGTCTATAAAGACTTGGTGACAGAATCTGAAATTTTGACGACCTTGAGTCGCTTGTCAGGGATTCCAGTCCAAAAACTGACGCAAACAGATGCTAAGAAATACCTGAACTTGGAAGCTGAACTACACAAACGTGTCATCGGTCAAGATCAAGCTGTTTCAAGTATTAGCCGAGCCATTCGCCGCAATCAGTCAGGTATTCGCAGTCACAAACGTCCAATTGGTTCCTTTATGTTCTTAGGACCGACGGGTGTCGGGAAGACCGAATTGGCCAAGGCTCTGGCAGAAGTTCTCTTTGATGACGAATCAGCCCTTATCCGCTTTGATATGAGTGAGTATATGGAGAAATTTGCAGCTAGCCGTCTCAATGGAGCTCCTCCGGGCTATGTGGGCTACGAAGAAGGGGGGGAATTGACAGAGAAGGTCCGCAATAAACCTTACTCAGTGCTTCTCTTTGATGAGGTTGAAAAAGCCCACCCAGACATCTTTAATGTCCTCTTGCAAGTCTTGGACGATGGAGTTCTAACAGATAGCAAGGGTCGCAAGGTTGATTTTTCAAATACCATCATTATCATGACGTCAAACCTTGGTGCGACAGCCCTTCGTGATGACAAGACTGTCGGTTTTGGGGCCAAGGACATTCGTTTTGACCAGGAAAATATGGAAAAACGAATCTTTGAAGAGTTGAAAAAAGCTTATCGACCTGAGTTTATCAACCGTATTGATGAAAAGGTGGTCTTCCACAGTTTGGACAGTGAACACATGCAGGAAATTGTCAAGATCATGGTTAAACCATTGATTGCTAGCCTAGCAGAGAAAGGCATCGACTTGAAACTACAAGCTTCAGCACTGAAGTTACTAGCTAGTCACGGTTACAATCCAGAAATGGGAGCCCGTCCACTTCGCAGAACACTACAAACCGAAGTGGAAGATAAGCTGGCAGAACTCCTTCTCAAGGGAGAACTGGTAGCAGGCAAGACCCTCAAGATTGGTGTCAAAGCTGGTCAATTAAAATTTGATATTGCATAGAAATAGAGAATCAGGAGTGATCCTGATTCTTTTTTATCACCTTTTTATAAAAAATAATAAAAAACTATTGACAAAATAAAAATATAAGATATAATAAAAACATAGAAAAATAAAAATATAAAAACTTATAAAAAAGTGAGCGTGTATGAAAAAGAAAACAGCAGTAGTGTTTGGGACCTTTGCCCCTCTCCATCAGGGGCATATCGATTTAATCCAGCGAGCGAAGCGTCAGTGTGACCAGGTCTGGGTAGTCGTTTCAGGCTATGAGGGAGACAGAGGGGAGCAGGTAGGCTTAAGTCTTCAAAAAAGATTTCGCTATATCAGAGAGGCTTTTCGTGATGACGAGTTGACCTCTGTCTGCAAGTTAGATGAGACCAAGATTCCTCGTTACCCTATGGGGTGGCAGGAGTGGTTGGAGCAGATGTTATCGGAGATTTCCTATGATGAAACCCAGCAAGAACTGATCTTTTTTGTGGGGGAACGTGACTACCAGCAAGAATTATCAAATCGTGGCTTTGAGACCGTTTTGCAAGAAAGAAAGTTTGGCATCTCAGCGACTATGATTCGAGAAAATCCAAGCAAATATTGGAAATATATCGCTCAACCTTTCCGTCGTCAGTTTACTAAGAAAGTGTTGATTATGGGAAGTGCCAGCAATGGGAAGACCACTCTGGCCAAGGATTTGGCAAGGTATTACGATGCGCCGGTCAGTCTGGAATACGCACGTGAGTACCAGATCAAAAACAATGTCCGCGACGATGAATTGACTCCAAAAGATTACTATTATCTCCTTTTAGGGCAGTATGACCAGACCTCTAAGTTAATCGATAGCAATGCCAATCGAGGTCTAGTGATAGCTGACACCAACTCCTTAGTAACCAAGGGCTACTATGATTATTACATGGAGACTGAGGACCAAGAGGACTTATCAGGAGAAACCTTTGACAATCTCTTTGTTTCGATCTTGGCTAAGGAAAAATGGGACTTGATTCTCTTTGTGCAACCTGTCGGCTCCTATGTCAATGACGGCTTTAGAGATATGACCATGGCAGAAGAACATATTCGTCACAGTTTTTCCCAGCATTTGGACCAGATGAGAGAGCAATATTTAACCACCATTCCACTAGTTTATCTAGCTGAGGATTACCTAGGCAATTATGAAGCAGCAAAAGTGGCTATTGATGCCATTTACCAAGCAGATTAGGAGAAAATTATGAAAAAGCTAACTGAAAAAATCACACAATTTATCGAAAACTTTAAAAATGTCCATGCAGAAGCTCGCAAGATTGGTTTTGCAGGAACCATGCGCTTGCTCTGGAAAGATCTCTTTGTCGGCCGCAGTCTTTTCCAGTGGTTGTATCTCATCGCCTTGTCAAGTGTTCCCTTGATCTTAGAGTTCACGCAAAATATAGAAAGCCATGACTGGCTTTGTTTGCATCTTGGACTGGGATTGTCTGTGTTATCTTGGTAGCAGAAGGGCGTGCAAGCAATTATCTCTTTGGGACCATTAACTCAGCTATCTATTTGATTTTGGCTATGAATGCGACTTTTTATGGTGAAGTCTTGACGACCGTTTACTTCTTTGTCATGCAACCGATTGGTCTCTATGCTTGGTTGTCCAATCGTATCAATGACCAAGGAAAACCAGAAGAATCCCACTTTGAAGCTAAGAAATTATCTGTACTTGACTGGCTCAAGTACTTGGTCTTGACTGCCATCATCTGGATTGGTATGGGCTTGGCTTATCAAAGTATCCATAGCGCTCGACCTTTCCGTGATAGTGTAACCGATGCGACCAATGGTGTTGGTCAGCTCTTGATGACACGTCTCTACCGTGAGCAATGGATTTTCTGGATTGCAACCAATCTCTTTAGTATCTACCTCTGGTGGGGTGAAAATATCCACATCCAAGGTATGTACTGGGTATACACACTTAATAGTCTAGTAGGATGGTACCAATGGACCAAGGCAGTTCGAAAGGAGGCCTAAAATGGTAGACTCGAAGATTCCAGCAGGGATGACGGAAAAAGAATATTATGAAATTCATGCAAGTCAGGAGGAGTTTTTAGACTGGTACTACAAACAGGAACTCCCTCAATATGAAAAACCAAGTGTGACAGTAGATATGGTGGCTTACTGCTTTGTCGAAGGAAAGATCAAGCTCTTGCTGATCCGTCGCAAGGCCCACCCTTATCAAAACTGTTTGGCTCTGGTTGGAGGCTTTATGGATAAGGGAGAGGATGCTGCGCATGCCTGTCAGCGTGAGGTGAGAGAAGAAGTCAATCTCGATCTTCCTTTAGAAAAAATCGAGCAATTGATGACTGTATCGACTCCCGGTCGTGATCCAAGGGGCTGGACGGTGACCATTGCCCACTTGGTTTATCTGCCTAGTCGTGCGTTAGAACTTGTTCAAGCAGGAGATGATGCTAAGGATGTGGTTTTTGTAGATGTCGATTTTCAGACGGGCAAATGCTTCCTAGAGGGAGTGGAGTTGGAGGAGAGTGCCTTCGCCTTTGACCATTATGCTATTATCCAAGAGTCCATCAAACGGATCCAAGGCCGTCTCGACTGGAACCCAACCTTTCTCTATCTGCTGGAGGAGGAGTTCACTGTCTACGAAGGAACTGAACTGGTCAATCTCATCAACCCAGGTCGTCCCATCGTCAGCAATAACTTTCTCGTAAAATACGGCGAATATGTAGAAGAAGTCGGACTCAAACGAGTGCCTAAAAAGAAACCAAGAAAAACCTATCGATTGAAATAAAAAGTGAGGTCAGGAAAAGTTCCCGACCTCTTTATTTATCATCTTGAGATGGCTTTCTGTTGCGACTAGTTTTAGTGGTGGCTATCTTTCTTAGGATTACTCAATATGTGAGTAAAGAAGTCTTTGTATCGATACTTGAGATATTTTTCGTGTAGGAATAACAAAGCGATATAGACTATCATAAAGATCATTGTCAGATAGAATACATCAAATGCAGTTCGCGAATAGTAAGTGGCTGTTTGATAAGAGCTAATAGCTCCCAAAATCAACCAAGGAAGATACTTGAAATACTTGTTTGCCATAAGAATCTACCTCCTATTTCAATAGTATTGTAGATCTTTGTCTAAAACAATGCAATCGAATACACAAGAGTGATGTGAAAATATGACTCTAATCTAGAAAATTTTTCTATTTTTTCGTTTCGATTACGAATAGAAATAGTAGAGAAAACAATTTTTAAAATAGTTTCTCTAAATAGTTGACAGATTCAAAGCTCAATGTTACAATTGTGTTACAAAAAGATTTCTTAACATTTCAAAAATGTTACAAAGGAGTAGAAATATGAAAAAGAAAACCTATATCAAATTAATGGCAGCGACTGTATTGACTTCTACCTTGCTACTGGGAGCTTGTGGAAATAAAAACGAAACCACTCAAACAAGTGGCTCTGCCAAGACAAGCCAATCATCAAGTTCTAAAGCAGCTTCTTCTAGCAAAGAAAGTAAGACTCAAAAATCTTCAAATTCAGCTTCATCTGAAAAAGCTCAAGCATCTTCTGACCAATCTTCTACAACAGCAGATCAATCACAAGCGAAACCAGCCCCTGAATCAAGACAAGAACAAGCAACTCCTAGTCAACCAGCCCCTTCTCAGGCTCCGTCAACTCAACAAGGTTCTCAAGCCCAGTCTAACCAGTCAAGCTATGATCCGACAACTGACCGCAAACTTCAAGACAAGCAAGCAGAACACAACAAACGCTACAAGGGAGTTTTAACCATGGTGGATGGTGACTTCTCAGCTGCAGCGGGCAACTGGAAGGGAGCGAATGGCGAAGCCATTACGGTTTCATCAGGGGGGCAATTCACAGTAGAAACTGCAGATGGAAAGAAAGAAAACTATTCTATCAGAGGTTACTCTTACACTCTTGATGATGGTAAGTATAATGCCAAAATCGGTGGGGGAAAAATCATCCAAATTACAACAGGTGCGGATGGTAAAGTTTCAAGCGTTGCCTTGATTCAATAATAAAATTTGGTGCTTTAACTTTTACTAGAAATCGTGCTGTAAAAGAGTGAGCCAACTGTTTTTCACTTAGTTTCTCCAAGAGAAAGTGGTATAATAAAAAAACCAAAGGAAAACGAGTGATAGTACATGGCGGATAAATTAATCTTACCTCAAAACACACGATTGATGGGAGTATTTCTTGGGTTTGTAGGTGGTTCTTTGGATGTGTTTTGCCATATTCAATACCATAGTTTGGTAGCGACACAGACAGGGAATATTCTCCTACTTATATCTGATTGGCACGACTCAAATGTCATCAATACGATGCTACGATTCTGCTCAATTCTTTTCTTTTCTCTAGGATTTCTGTTTGCATTGCACATGAAAGAATACCGCAAAACGGCCTACTGGCGGGTTAAGATGTTGCTCCCCTTATTTATCGGGACCCTTATTTTGCCTTTCTTTTCACGATTTCCTCTATTAGAAGTTCCTTTCATTGCTTTTGGAACAGGAATGATGATGCTAACATTTACGGGTAGTTTGATTGAAGATCATCCCTATGTCATTTTTATGACGTCTGGAAATTACCGAAAGATGTTGACCGCTTTGTATCGCATTGCTAGAAGAGAAGGAAATATCCAAGAATACCGTCGTCAAGCCTTAAATTATGGGATTGTTGTGGGAAGTTTCATAGTGGGGGCAATCAGCTTGGCTGTATTGATGCATTTTCTTCATGAATGGTCTGTTTGGATTATCAGTCTGAATTTGTTTTTGATCATGTCCTACTATATAGCTAGAGTGAAGCAATTAGATTTACAAGATGAAAACATATAAAAAACGGCAAGACTCATTTTGAGCTTTGCCGTTTTTGTGAGTTGTAGATGTGAGACTATGCTTTATCTAATTGCAAGAGGGCTTCAATCTCTGCTAGGGTGCTAGCTTGTGAAATGGCTCCACGAAGCTTGGCTGCGCCAGATGTACCACGAAGATAGTGAGGAGCGAGGCCACGGAATTCACGGACTGCAATTTTTTCTCCTTTGAGGCTAATCAAGCGTTTTAAGTGTTCGTAGGCGATTTTCATCTTATCCTCAAAGGTCAAATCAGGAAGGATTTCTCCCGTTTCAAAATAGTGATTGATCTGGTTGAAGAGGTAGGGATTTCCCATGGCTGCGCGACCAATCATAACAGCATCAGCCCCGACTTCTTCGATACGTTGTTTAGCGTCTTGAACCGTACGGATGTCACCGTTGGCGATAAATGGAATCTTGGTTAGGGCTTGGGCTACGTCGTGCAAGGTCTCAAGATCAGCGTGGCCAGTGTACATTTGTTCGCGTGTACGACCGTGCATTGCAAGGGCAGAGACACCAGCAGCCTCAGCAGCGAGAGCATTCTCAACGGCTAAGGATGAATCAGACCAGCCGGTGCGCATTTTGACAGTGAGGGGGATATCGAGGACAGATTGGACCTTGTTGATAATAGAGTAGATCTTATCTGGGTCCTTGAGCCACATAGCACCAGCTTCGTTCTTCACGATTTTGTTAACTGGGCAGCCCATGTTGATATCGACGATATCGGTCTTGGTATTTTCTTGGATGAATTCTGCTGCGCGTGCTAGGCTATCTTCGTCGCTACCAAAAAGTTGGATAGAAACTGGGTTTTCGCCTTCATCGATATGAAGCATGTGCAGGGTTTTTTCGTTATTGTATTGGATTCCCTTGTCAGAGACCATTTCCATGACAACGAGTCCTGCTCCGAGCTCTTTTGCGATGGTACGAAAGGCTGAGTTGGTGACACCAGCCATGGGTGCTAAAACGGTACGATTGGGAATCTCAACATTGCCAATCATAAAAGGTGTATTAAGATTTGTCACGAATGAGTTCCTCCAGGTCGTTTTCATCAAAGTTGTAAGTGGTTTGGCAGAATTGACAAGTGATTTCTGCTCCGTGGTCTTCCTCTTTCATTTCCTCCAGGTCTGAAGTTGGAAGGCTGGCAAGAGCGTTCATAAAGCGGTCTTTGCTACAGTCACATTGGAAACGGATTTCTTCCTCAGATAGGCATTTGTAGGATTCGTCGCCGTAGATAGCTTTGAGGAGAGCTTCGATATGGTCGTCGCTTTCCAGAAGTGTCGAGATAGCTGGCATTTCTTGGATGCGTTTTTCAAAGCGAGCAATCTCTTCTTCCTTGGCTCCTGGCAATACTTGGACTAGGAAACCACCTGCAACCTTGACCTTGTCTTCCTCGTCCAAAAGGACATTGAGGCCGACTGCTGAAGGTGTTTGTTGGCTTTCAGTCAGGTAATAGGCCAAGTCTTCACCGATCTCCCCAGAGATGAGAGGAGTCATGGAGTTGTAGGGATTTCCAGTACCGTAGTCAGTGATAACGAGAAATTGACCATTTCCGACAAAAGGTCCGACAAGGACTTCACCAGTTGCAGTCTTTTTGATGTCAACACCTGGATTTTGAACGTAGCCTTTGACGTTGCCCTTGGTATCTGCGACCGTGATGATGGCACCGAGAGAGCTCGTTCCAAGAACTTTAACAGTTAGTTTGGTATTTCCTTTTTCATTGGCTGCGAGAATTTGGCTAGCGATAAGTGTACGACCAAGTGCGACAGTTGAACTGGCTTGAGTTTGATGTTTTTCTTGAGCAGTGCGGACGGTTTCCGTGCTATCAAGAACGAAAGCACGAAAAGAACCACTTTCTGATATTGTTTTAATAATTTTATCCATAGCTACTATTTTAGCATAAAAATGCCTAAAGGGGGAGTTGTGTGTTTGCTGTTTCTGTGGAATAAGGACGAGGAAATCGGCTTTAAAATAAAATGAGAAACAGATTATTTCCGCATTTCTAAGATTTATGCTATGCTTGAAGGAGAAAATGAAAGGGGTAACAAATGTATTTAGGTGATTTGATGGAAAAAGCCGAATCTGGTCAATTTTTAGTCCTTTCCTTTCTATTACAAGATTCGCAGACAACAGTCAAGGAAACCATGGAAGAAACAGGTTTTTCAAAGGCGACTCTAACCAAGTACATCTCTCTGATTAACGAAAATGCCTTGGAAAGAGGGTTGGAACTGACCATCCACTTGGAAGATGAAAATCTGCGTTTGTCGATTGGTACAGCTACAAAGGGGAGAGAGATTCGGAGCTTGTTTCTAGACAATGCTATTAAATACCAAATTTTAGTGTACCTTCTCTATCACCAACAGTTCTTAGCCCATCAACTGGCTCAAGAATTGATGATTAGCGAGGCCACGCTTGGTCGCCATTTGTCTAGCTTGAATCATATTTTGTCAGAGTTTGACTTATCTATCCAAAATGGTCGTTGGCGAGGTCCAGAGCATCAGATTCGTTACTTTTATTTCTGCCTTTTCCGCAAGGTCTGGTCCAGTCAGGAGTGGGAAGGTCACATGCAGAAAGCTGAGAGAAAGCAGGATATTGCTACCCTAGAAGAAATCTGCGGTGCTAGCTTGTCTTCGGGTCAGAAATTGGACTTGGTTCTCTGGGCTCATATCAGTCAACAGCGCCTTCGGGTCAATGCCTGTCAGTTTCAGGTTATAGAAGAAAAAATGCGAGGGTATTTTGACAATATTTTCTACCTTCGTTTGCTTCGAAAGGCTCCGTCCTTTTTTGCTGGGCAACATATCCCTCTAGGAACTGAGGATGGTGAGATGATGATATTTTTTTCATTTCTCCTTTCCCATCGTATTCTTCCTCTTCATACTATGGAGTATGTCCTTGGTTTTGGAGGGCAATTAGCCGATTTGCTGACGCAATTGATTCAAGAGATGAAGAAGGAGGAGCTACTGGGGGACTACACAGAGGACCATGTCACCTATGAACTCAGTCAGCTCTGTGGTCAAGTTTATCTATACAAGGGCTATATCTTGCAAGATCAGTATAGATACCAGACAGAGAATCGCCATCCCTATTTGCTGATGGAACATGATTTTAGAGGAACTGCAGAGAGAATTTTTCATATCTTGCCAGCCTTTCATCAGGGAACCGACCTGGATAAGAAAATTCTCTGGGAATGGCTCCAGTTGATAGAGTATATGGCAGAAAATGGTGGCCAACATATGAGGATTGGTCTGGATTTGACATCTGGCTTCCTTGTTTTTTCGAGAATGTCGGCCCTTTTAAAACGATATTTGGAGTACAATCGCTTCATTAGCATAGAAGCCTATGACCCCAGTCGTCATTATGATTTGCTGGTTACCAACAACCCGATCCATAAGAAAGAACAAACACCTGTCTACTACTTGAAAAATGATTTGGATATGGAAGATTTGGTAGCAATTCGTCAGATGCTATTTGCCTAAAAGACCTGAATTTTCAGGTCTTTTTTGTGAAATTCGCACAATCTCCTCACTTTTTTTTAAAATTTTAAAAAAATTGATAAACAAGAAAGCGCTTTATTTTGTATACTAGTTACTGTAAAGAGGAACCCCCTCAAGATTTTATCAGGAGGACAGCACATGTCACAAGAAAAATACATCATGGCTATTGACCAAGGAACTACTAGTTCTCGTGCCATCATTTTTAACAAAAAAGGAGAAAAGGTCAGCTCTAGTCAAAAAGAGTTCACTCAGATTTTCCCTCAAGCAGGTTGGGTAGAGCACAATGCAAATGAAATTTGGAACTCTGTTCAGTCAGTTATTGCGGGTGCTTTCATCGAAAGTGGTGTGAAACCAAGTCAAATCGAGGCAATCGGAATTACCAACCAACGTGAAACAACTGTCGTCTGGGATAAGAAAACAGGGCTCCCTATCTATAATGCTATCGTTTGGCAATCACGCCAAACTGCTCCTCTGGCTGAACAACTGAAAAGTCAAGGCTATGTGGAAAAATTCCATGAAAAGACTGGTTTGATTATCGATGCTTACTTCTCTGCTACCAAGGTTCGTTGGATTTTGGACCATGTAGAAGGCGCTCAAGAGCGAGCTGAAAAGGGTGAATTGCTCTTTGGTACCATTGATACTTGGTTGGTTTGGAAATTGACTGACGGCGCAGCTCACGTGACCGACTATTCAAACGCAGCTCGTACCATGCTCTATAACATCAAGGATCTTAAATGGGATGATGAGATTTTAGAAATCCTTAATATTCCTAAGGCCATGCTTCCAGAAGTTCGTTCTAACTCTGAAATTTATGGCAAGACTGCTCCATTCCATTTCTACGGTGGAGAAGTGCCAATCTCTGGTATGGCTGGTGACCAACAAGCAGCCCTCTTTGGTCAATTAGCTTTTGAACCAGGAATGGTTAAGAATACTTATGGAACAGGTTCTTTCATCATCATGAACACTGGGGAAGAGATGCAGTTGTCTGAAAACAACCTCTTGACAACGATTGGTTATGGTATTAACGGCAAGGTTTACTATGCTTTGGAAGGTTCTATCTTCATCGCAGGAAGTGCCATTCAATGGCTTCGTGATGGTCTTCGCATGGTAGAAAACTCACCAGAGTCTGAAAAATATGCTCTCAATTCTCACAACAATGACGAGGTTTATGTCGTACCAGCCTTTACAGGTCTAGGGGCACCTTACTGGAACCAAAACGCTCGAGGCTCTGTCTTTGGCTTGACTCGTGGAACAACTAAAGAAGACTTTATCAAGGCAACCTTGCAATCTATCGCTTATCAAGTGCGTGACATCATCGACACCATGCAAGTGGATGCTCAGACAGCTATCCAAGTCTTGAAGGTGGATGGCGGTGCGGCTATGAACAACTTCCTCATGCAGTTCCAAGCTGATATCTTGGGAATTGACATCGCACGCGCCAAAAATTTGGAAACAACAGCCCTAGGGGCGGCCTTCCTAGCTGGTTTGGCAGTGGGTTACTGGAAGGACTTGGATGAGTTGAAACTCTTGAATGAGACAGGAGAACTCTTTGAGCCATCTATGAACGAATCTCGCAAGGAACAACTCTACAAGGGTTGGAAGAAGGCTGTGAAAGCAACGCAAGTCTTTGCGGAAATCGACGACTAATACGGTTTCTTGATGCAATTATCAGTTTAAGAATGAAACGACTCAGTTAGAAAGTGTGTAAATATGGAATTTTCAAAGAAAACACGTGAATTATCAATTAAAAAAATGCAGGAACGCACCCTGGATCTCTTGATTATTGGTGGAGGGATTACCGGGGCTGGTGTAGCCTTGCAGGCAGCAGCCAGTGGTCTTGATACTGGTTTGATTGAAATGCAGGATTTCGCAGAAGGAACATCTAGCCGTTCAACAAAATTGGTCCACGGAGGTCTGCGTTACCTCAAACAATTTGACGTGGAAGTGGTCTCAGATACAGTTTCTGAACGTGCAGTGGTTCAACAAATCGCTCCACACATTCCAAAACCAGACCCAATGCTCTTGCCAGTTTACGATGAGGATGGAGCGACCTTTAGCCTCTTCCGTCTCAAAGTAGCCATGGACTTGTACGACCTTTTGGCAGGTGTTAGCAATACGCCAGCTGCTAACAAGGTCTTGAGCAAGGAAGAAGTCTTGGAACGCCAACCAAACTTGAAGAAAGAAGGCTTGGTAGGAGGTGGAGTTTACCTTGACTTCCGTAATAACGATGCGCGTCTCGTGATTGAAAACATCAAACGTGCCAACCAAGACGGTGCCCTCATTGCCAACCACGTGAAGGCAGAAGGCTTCCTCTTTGACGAAAGCGGCAAGATTACAGGTGTTGTAGCTCGTGACTTGTTGACAGACCAAGTATTTGAAATCAAGGCGCGTCTGGTTATCAACACAACAGGTCCTTGGAGCGACAAGGTACGTAATTTGTCTAATAAGGGAACGCAATTCTCACAAATGCGTCCAACTAAGGGAGTTCATTTGGTAGTGGATTCAAGCAGGATCAAGGTTTCACAGCCAGTTTACTTTGACACAGGTTTGGGAGATGGTCGTATGGTTTTTGTTCTCCCACGTGAAAACAAGACTTACTTTGGTACAACCGATACAGACTACACAGGTGATTTGGAACATCCAAAAGTGACGCAGGAAGATGTAGATTATCTACTTGGTATTGTCAACAACCGCTTCCCAGAAGCCAACATCACGATTGACGATATCGAAAGCAGCTGGGCTGGTCTTCGTCCATTGATCGCAGGCAATAGTGCTTCCGACTACAATGGCGGAAATAACGGAACCATTAGCGACGAGAGCTTCAATAGCTTGATTGCAACTGTCGAGGCTTATCTCTCTAAAGAAAAAACGCGTGAAGATGTTGAATCTGCTGTCAGCAAGCTTGAAAGCAGCACCTCTGAGAAACATTTGGACCCATCTGCAGTTTCTCGTGGTTCTAGCTTGGATCGTGATGACAATGGTCTTTTGACCCTTGCTGGTGGTAAAATCACAGACTACCGTAAGATGGCTGAAGGGGCTATGGAGCGCGTGGTTGATATCCTCAAAGCAGAATTTGACCGTAGCTTTAAACTCATCAACTCTAAGACATACCCTGTTTCAGGTGGAGAATTGAATCCAGCAAATGTGGACTCTGAAATTGAAGCCTTTGCTCAACTTGGAGTGTCACGTGGATTGGATAGTAAGGAAGCCCACTATCTCGCAAATCTATACGGCTCCAATGCACCGAAGGTCTTTGCCCTTGCTCACAGCTTGGAACAAGCGCCAGGACTCAGCTTGGCAGATACCTTGTCCCTTCACTATGCAATGCGCAATGAGTTGGCTCTGAGCCCAGTTGACTTCCTCCTTCGCCGTACTAATCACATGCTCTTCATGAGGGATAGTTTGAATAGCATCGTTGAGCCAGTTTTGGATGAAATGGGACGATTCTATGACTGGTCTGATGAAGAAAAAGCAACTTACCGTGCGGATGTAGCAGCAGCCCTTGCTAACAACGATCTAGCAGCATTAAAAAATTAAGAAAAACTAGAAAAGAGGGAGGCAAGCATTCCTTGCCTTCTCTCCTTCTTTTAAATGGAGACAACGATATGATGAAAGAATTATTTGGAGAATTTTTGGGGACTTTAATCCTTATCCTCCTAGGAAATGGTGTTGTAGCAGGTGTGGTTCTTCCCAAAACCAAGAGTAACAATTCAGGATGGATTGTCATCACTATGGGATGGGGAATTGCTGTAGCCGTTGCGGCCTTTGTATCTGGTACGCTCAGCCCAGCCCACCTAAATCCAGCTGTGACGTTTGCGATGGCCTTAAAAGGGACGCTCTCTTGGGGTTCTGTTTTCCCTTATATCCTAGCCCAGTTCGCAGGGGCGATGGTGGCTCAAATTTTGGTTTGGTTGCAATTCAAACCCCACTATGAAGCGGAAGAAAATGCAGGGAATATCCTAGCGACCTTTAGTACTGGACCAGCAATCAAGAACACAGTATCCAACTTGGTTAGCGAAATCCTTGGAACCTTTGTTTTGCTCTTGACAATCTTTGCCTTGGGGCTCTATGACCTTCAGGCAGGATTGGGGACCTTTGCAGTGGGAACATTGATTGTCGGTATCGGTCTTTCACTAGGTGGGACAACAGGTTATGCCTTGAACCCTGCGCGTGACCTTGGTCCTCGCATCATGCACAGCCTTCTTCCAATTCCAAACAAGGGAGATGGGGACTGGTCTTATGCTTGGATCCCTGTAGTAGGACCTATAATTGGTGCGGCCCTAGCAGTCCTCGTATTTTCACTTTTCTAAGATAAATGAGCTATTTGCAATAGAGTTTGAGATGGAAGTCTCAGGCTCTTTTTTGATAGCTAAGACGTTAATATTTTAACTTGCCTTAAAATAAGCTAAAACGAACTTTTGAATTATGGTAAACAGTTGAAAAAAAGGTTGATAAAATGGTAAAATGTTAGGAAGATAAGATAGTAAATGCATAGTTGCATAGCTTTTTTGAAAAATCATAGAAAATTGAACACACTAACTATGGGAAAACACAGAAAATTGTATATGTTTTTGGGACAGACCGTCCTATATTTTGTAATCTTACTTGGTTTGCTTTATTTTTTTAGTTACCTTGGTCAGAGTCAAGGAACCTTTATTTATAATGAGTTCTAGTTTGAAGGAGAAAATGAACCGTGTCTAATAAACCGATAAAAGATATGATCGAAACGATTGAGCACTTTGCTCAAACACAGCCAACATATCCCGTCTACAATGTTTTAGGTCAAGAGCACACTTATGGCGATTTAAAGGCTGATTCGGATAGTTTGGCTGCAGCCATTGATCAGTTGAATTTGCCAGAAAAATCTCCTGTTGTCGTCTATGGTGGCCAGGAATATGAGATGTTGGCTACTTTTGTAGCGCTGACTAAGTCGGGGCATGCCTATATTCCCATTGACAGCCATTCGGCCTTGGAACGAGTTTCTGCTATTGTAGAAGTTGCAGAGCCAAGCTTGATTATTGCCATTTCAGACTTTCCATTAGAGCAGGTTTCTACACCGATTTTGAATCTAGCTCAGGTTCAAGAAGCCTTTGCTCAAGGGACTAGCTATGAGATCACGCATCCAGTCAAGGGCGATGATAACTATTACATCATCTTTACTTCTGGTACGACTGGTAAGCCAAAGGGAGTGCAGATTTCCCATGATAATCTTCTCAGCTTTACCAACTGGATGATTACGGACAAGGAATTTGCGACGCCAAGTCGTCCACAAATGCTGGCTCAACCGCCTTATTCTTTTGACCTATCTGTCATGTACTGGGCACCAACATTGGCACTAGGTGGTACACTTTTTGCGCTTCCGTCTGCTATCACACAGGACTTCAAGCAACTCTTTGCAACTATCTTTTCATTACCCATCGCTATCTGGACTTCAACACCTTCCTTTGCAGATATGGCCATGTTGTCAGAAGACTTTAATAGCGAGAAAATGCCTGGAATCACGCATTTCTACTTTGATGGTGAAGAATTAACGGTCAAAACAGCTCAAAAACTGCGCGAACGTTTCCCAAATGCCCGTATCATCAATGCTTACGGCCCAACAGAAGCGACAGTAGCCCTGTCAGCTGTTGCCGTGACGGACGAGATGTTGTCGACTCTCAAACGCCTACCAATCGGCTATACCAAGGCGGATTCTCCAACCTTTATCATTGATGAGGAAGGTAAGAAACTGCCAAATGGTGAGCAGGGAGAAATCATCGTTTCTGGACCAGCTGTTTCAAAAGGCTATATGAACAATCCTGAAAAAACGGCAGAAGCCTTCTTTGAGTTTGAAGGCCTTCCAGCCTACCACACAGGAGATGTGGGAACCATGACAGATGAGGGCTTGCTTCTCTACGGTGGACGCATGGATTTCCAGATTAAGTTTAATGGTTATCGCATTGAGCTTGAAGATGTCTCTCAAAACCTCAATAAATCTCGCTATATCGAGTCGGCTGTTGCTGTTCCACGTTACAACAAGGATCATAAGGTGCAAAATCTGCTGGCCTATGTCATCCTAAAGGACGGTGTCCGTCAGCAGTTTGAGCGTGATATCGATATTACCAAGGCTATCAAGGAAGATTTAGCAGATATCATGATGTCCTATATGATGCCGTCTAAGTTTCTCTATCGAGACAGTTTGCCACTAACGCCTAATGGTAAAATTGATATTAAGGGCTTGATCAATGAGGTAAACAATAGATGATGGAGCTTTATAAACAGCTACCTCATTTGGAACCTTATGGCAATCTTTATTATTTTTTGTACGTGATTGCTGCGACCTTACCGATATTTATCGGGCTCTTTTTCAAGAAACGCTTTGCCTGGTATGAGGTGCTCGTCAGTCTCTTCTTTATCGTCACCATGTTGGTCGGTGGAAAGACGAATCAAATAAGCGCTCTTATCCTTTATGTTATCTGGCAAGTACTGCTTGTATTTTTCTACAAAGGGTACAGGAAACGACGGGATAGTAAATGGATATTTTACCTGGTTAGCTTTTTATCTCTATTGCCAATCGTCTTTGTGAAAGTATCTCCCGCTATTCATGGCCCCCAGTCTTTGTTTGGCTTTTTAGGGATTTCTTACTTGACCTTTCGTGCAGTTGGGGTTATCGTTGAGCTGAGAGATGGTGTCATCAAGGATGTAACGATCTGGCAATTCTTGCGTTTTCTTCTCTTTATGCCGACCTTCTCAAGTGGTCCCATTGATCGTTTTAAACGCTTCAATGAAAATTATGAAACCATTCCTGAGAGGAGTGAGCTGATGGATATGCTAGAAGAGGCTGTCAAGTATATTATGCTTGGCTTCCTTTACAAGTTTATCTTGGCTCATATTTTAGGAGAGACATTATTGCCTCCGCTGAAAAATTTGGCCTTGCAGACAGGTGGTTTCTTTAATCATTATGCTTTGGCGGTGATGTATACCTTTGGTTTAGAATTGTTCTTTGACTTTGCGGGCTACTCTATGTTTGCTTTAGCCATCTCCAATTTGATGGGTATTCATAGTCCTATCAACTTTAATAAGCCCTTTCTGTCTAGGGATTTAAAAGAGTTTTGGAATCGCTGGCACATGAGTCTGTCTTTCTGGTTCCGTGACTTTGTCTTTATGCGGATGGTTATGGTGTTGACCAGAAAGAAGGTCTTTAAAAATCGCAATGTGACCTCAAGTGTCGCCTATATTATAAATATGCTGATTATGGGATTTTGGCACGGTGTGACCTGGTACTACATCGCCTATGGGCTTTTTCATGGAATTGGACTGGTCATCAATGATGCTTGGCTTCGTAAGAAAAAAGCGCTCAACAAAGAACGGAAAAAAGCTGGGAAGGACTCTTTACCTGAGAATCGCTGGATTCAGTTGTTTGGCATGGTTGTCACCTTCCATGTCGTGATGGTTTCATTCTTAATCTTTTCGGGATTTTTGAATGATTTGTGGTTTAAAAAATAAAAGGATATAAAAAATGGATATCAAATCAGAAGTTATTGAAATTATTGATGAGTTGTTTATGGAAGATGTTTCTGACATGATGGATGAAGATCTTTTTGACGCTGGTGTCTTGGATAGTATGGGAACGGTTGAATTGATTGTTGAGATTGAAAACCGTTTTGACATTCGTGTTCCAGTGACAGAGTTCGGTCGTGATGACTGGAATACAGCTAATAAAATTGTAGAAGGTATTGCGGAGTTAAAGAATGCTTAAACGCTTGTGGCTGATCTTCGGGCCTATCTTCATCGCTGGATTTTTGGTTCTTCTACTCATCTTTTTTTATCCAAGTACAACAAGCCATAATCTGACGGAGGAGAAGTACTCTGCAGCTTCCATCAGTAGAGAAAGTTTTAAAGAGAGAAGTCAAAAAGTGAGGGCGCTAACGGATCCCAATATGCGTTTTGTCCCTTTTCTAGGGTCAAGTGAATGGATTCGATTTGATAGTGTCCATCCAGCTGTTTTAGCAGAAAAATACAATCGTCCCTATCGCCCTTACTTTATGGGTCAGGCAGGAGCGGCCTCGCTTAATCAATATTTCGGTTTGCAGCAGATTCTGCCAGAAATTGAGGAAAAGCAGGCGGTGTTTGTCATCTCTCCTCAGTGGTTTACAGAGACGGATTACGAGCCAGCAGCGTTTCAGAGATTCTTTAATAGCGACCAGTTGACAGCTTTTTTAGAAAATCAATCTGGGGACATCTCGGCTAAGCATGCTGCGACGCGTTTGTTGAAGCAGAACCCGAGTGTGGCATTGAAAGGCATCCTTCAAAAGCTTTCAAAAGGAGAGGACTTGTCAGATGCTGATCGACTTATCATCAACGTCTTTGCACGATTCAATGAAAAGCAGTCCTCTCTTTTTGGTCAATTTTCCATTCGGGGGAAACTCAAGTACAAAGAACATGTAGAAAACTATTTAAAAGATCTTCCTGATCAGTTTTCCTATGACGCTTTAGAAGAAATTGCCCGTAAGGATGCAGAGGCAAATACGACCAATAACGATATGGGGATGGAGAATCATTTCTACACGTATGAGGTCAAAAAAGACTTAAAAAAATGGGAAGGGTATCAAAAAAATTATAACTTCCTAAAGTCCTCTGAATACAATGATTTGCAGCTGGTTCTCAATCAATTTGCCAAATCAAAAGTCAATGTACTCTTTGTTATCCAGCCCGTCAACAAGAAATGGATGGAATACACAGAACTCAGTGAAGAAATGTATCAACATGCAGTGGAGAAAATTCGTTACCAGCTAGAAAGTCAAGGCTTTACCAACATTGCTGACTTTTCAAAAAACGGAGGAGAACCTTACTTTATCAAGGATACTATCCACTTAGGTTGGTTGGGCTGGTTGGCTTTTGATAAGGTTGTGAATCCCTTCTTGACGGATCCAAAACCAGCCCCAGACTACAAGATGAATGACCGTTTCTTTAGTAAGGACTGGGCGACCTATGATGGAAATATCAAAGATTTCCAATAAATCGATTAAAAAAACTTGAACTGTTTTGTTCAGGTTTTTTTGGTTAAATAACGAATGTTTTATATAAAAACCAGTCAAAAGTTTTATTTTTTCTAGAAATATCGTATAATATAAAGGAAAAAAGAAAAGAAAAGGATTTCAAAATGAATAAACGTTCTTTGTTACCTGTCTTGTCGACAGCCCTGTTAGCTCCAGCCTTCTTAGCTGGACAAGTATACGCTGAAGAAGCAACAACTCCTGCAGAAAGTTCAGCTGTTATAGCGACTCCAGCTCCTGTTGAGAGCCCTGCGGTACCGGAAACTTCGGCAACTTCAGAAGCAGTTGCACCTGCAGAAGCTCCGTCAGCTCCTGTTGAATCTACTAAAAACGAAGAAAAGGATACCGTTATCTTACACACCAATGATGTCCATGGTCGTATTGTAGAGGAAAAGGGAGTAATTGGAGATGCCAAGTTAGCGACTGTCATTGAGCAGGAGCGTGCGAAATCAAATCAAAATACTCTAGTTGTTGACGCGGGAGACGCTTTCCAAGGTTTACCGATTTCCAACTCTACGAAGGGTGAAGCGCGTGCTGAAATTCTCAATCAGATGCAGTATGATGCCATGGCAGTAGGAAACCATGAGTTTGACTTTGGTCTTGATGAAGTAAAAAAATACAAGGAAATCTTGAAATTCCCATTACTTAGCTCAAATACTTATGTCAATGGAGCTCGTCTTTTTGAAGCTTCTACAATCGTTGATAAAGATAAGACTGTGGAAGGTGATGAGTTTGTTGTAATCGGTGTGACGACACCTGAAACTGCTACAAAAACCCACCCTAAAAACATTAAAGGGGTAACTTTTACAGATCCAATCTCTGAAGTCAATAAGGTCATCGAAGAAGTTCAAGCCAAGGCTCGTGCAGAAGGTAAGGACTACAAACACTATGTTGTGCTCGCTCACTTGGGTGTAGATACCACAACTCCAGTCGAGTGGCGTGGTTCAACCTTGGCAGAAGCTCTCTCTAAAAATCCTCGTCTCAAAGGCAAACGTGTGACAGTTATTGATGGGCATTCTCACACAGTAGCTTCCACAACTTATGGCGACAATGTTACCTATAACCAAACAGGAAGTTACCTTCATAATGTTGGGAAGGTTATCTACAAATCACGTCAGCTTTTGGGTAATCCTACATTGATTGCAGCTGCTGATGCTAAAAAATTACCAGCTAATCCTACAGTTGAAAAACTGGTCAAAGACATTAAACAAAAATACGATGCTGAAAATGCGGTTGAGATTGTCTCAAACAGCCCTGTAGAACTCAACGGTGATCGTGAAAATGTTCGGGTCCGTGAAACCAACCTCGGAAACGTCGTAGCAGACTCCCTCTATCAGTATGGTCAAACAGGATTTAGCCATCCGACAGACATCGCTGTGACAAATGGTGGTGGCTTGCGTGAAACCATTGCAAAAGGCAAACCAATCACTAAAGGAAATGTCATTGCCGTTCTTCCGTTTGGAAATACCATCTCACAAATCCAAGTGACTGGGCAACAAGTCTTGGATATGTTTGAAAAGTCACTCGGCTCTATCTTGCAGGTCGATAAGGATGGCAAGAAGGTCTTGGATGAGAACGGGCAACCATTGTTAGAGCCAAGTGGGGGCTTCTTACAAGTTTCAGGTGTGAAGGTCTACTATGATACCAACCTACCATCAGGCAAACGTGTCTTGGCTATCCAGGTTAAAAACCGTGCGACTGGTCGTTATGATCTTCTAGACCTCGCAAAAACCTACTATCTTGCAACCAATGATTTCTTAGCTGCAGGTGGTGATGGCTACACTATGTTGGGTGGCGCGCGTGAAGAAGGCCCATCTATGGATGCAGCCTTTGAAGAGTATCTGAAAACCGCTGATTTGACCCAGTATGAAAAGATCAATCCGAACTCACGGACGATTTCTGTGGATTCTACAACTTTTAGTCTGCCGGTAGAAACGCCTCAAACGAATGCGGCTGCTAATGATGCGACTACAAATGTGCCACTGACTTATGAGGTGGCAGGTCAATTTAGCAAGAAAGCAGTTGTCTCAGAAAAAGCCCTCCCAAATACAGGAAGCGAACAGTCCATCTTCTTGCTCTTGATGGGAATGGTAGCTGGTTTGGCAGGTTATCTTATCGAGTCGAAAACCAAAGCAAAAATAGGTTAAATTTTACATCTAGAAGAGTCTAGGGAAACGTTTTTACGCCTTTTTCCCTTGACTCTTTTTTGGTTTATGATATAATTAACCAGTAAAGAATCGGTAGCTATCTAAGTTTTTTTACGGAAAAGATAGCTAGGGAAGGAGTAACACATGAGACAGCTTGCACAGGAAATCGATAACTTTTTAAACGAGGTGATCTTGAGATCGGAGAACCAGCATGAAATTCTGATTGGGCATTGCACGAGTGACGTTGCCTTGACCAATACTCAGGAACACATCCTCATGCTCTTGTCAGAAGAATCCTTAACCAACTCGGAGTTGGCCCGTCGCCTCAATGTCAGTCAGGCGGCAGTGACCAAGGCTATCAAGTCTTTGGTCAAAGAGGGTATGTTAGAGACATCCAGAGATCCAAAGGATGCGCGCGTGATCTTTTATCAACTGACAGAGCTAGCTCGACCGGTGGCAGAGGAACACCACCATCATCATGAACACACTCTCTTAGCCTATGAACAAGTAGCAAGTCAGTTTACTCCAAATGAACAAGAAGTTATCCAGCGGTTTTTAACTGCTTTAGTAGGAGAAATTAAATAATGCGGTATATTACAGTAGAGGACTTGTCTTTCTATTATGACAAGGAACCTGTCCTCGAGCACATCAACTATAGTGTTGATAGTGGGGAGTTTGTCACCCTGACTGGTGAAAATGGGGCTGCCAAGACAACGCTTATCAAGGCGAGCCTAGGCATCTTGCAACCAAGATTTGGCAAGGTAACCATCTCAAAGACAAATACTCATGGGAAAAAACTTAGGATAGCCTATCTTCCCCAGCAGATAGCTAGTTTTAATGCTGGCTTTCCAAGTACGGTTTATGAATTTGTCAAGTCGGGTCGCTATCCGCGAAAGGGCTGGTTCCGTCGCTTGAATGCTCATGATGAGGAACATATCAAGGCCAGTCTAGACTCAGTTGGTATGTGGGAACACCGTGACAAACGAATTGGTTCCCTTTCGGGAGGGCAAAAGCAACGAGCAGTGATTGCTCGGATGTTTGCTTCTGACCCAGATATCTTCGTCTTGGATGAGCCGACGACAGGGATGGATGCTGGAAGCAAAAATGAATTTTACGAACTCATGCACCATAGTGCCCACCATCATGGTAAGGCTGTTTTGATGATTACCCATGACCCTGAGGAAGTCAAGGACTATGCGGATCGCAATATTCATCTAGTTCGTAACCAAGATTCGCCATGGCGTTGTTTCAACGTTCACGAAAGCGACCAGGAGGTGGAACATGCTTAGTTTGTTATCATATGACTTTATGCAGCGAGCCTTCTTGGCAGTTATTGCCATGAGTCTCTTTTCTCCAGTTCTTGGGACCTTCCTTATCTTACGTCGTCAGAGCCTCATGAGCGACACCCTCAGTCACGTTTCTCTGTCAGGGGTTGCCTTTGGTCTGGTTTTGGGAATTTCTCCAACTATTTCAACCATTGCCATTGTCTTGATCGCTGCGGTCTTTCTAGAGTATCTCCGGACAGTCTATAAGAACTTTATGGAAATCGGGACTGCCATCCTCATGTCTACAGGGCTTGCAGTCTCCCTTATCGTCATGAGTAAGGGGAAAAGTTCTAGTTCCATGAGTTTGGACCAATATCTCTTTGGTTCGATTGTGACCATTAGCCAGGAGCAGGTGATTTTCCTCTTTGCCATTGCTGCGGTCGTTTTACTCTTGACTTTCTTATTCTTGCGACCAATGTATATCCTGACCTTTGATGAGGACACGGCCTTTGTGGATGGCTTGCCCGTTCGTACCATGTCTATCCTCTTTAACATGGTGACAGGGGTGGCCATTGCCCTTATGATTCCAGCTGCAGGAGCTCTTCTGGTATCGACCATTATGGTCTTGCCAGCTAGTATTGCCCTTCGTCTGGGGAAAAACTTTAAATCCGTTATGTTACTAGCCAGCGCTATTGGCTTTTTGGGAATGGTGGCAGGTCTCTATATTTCCTACTATGCGGAAACACCTGCCAGCGCTAGTATCACCATTATCTTTGTAGCTGTCTTTTTGTTAGTCAGTCTACTGAAACGTTTTATCAAATAGGAGAATGAAATGAAAAAAATTAGCTTACTATTAGCTAGTCTATGTGCCCTGTTTTTAGTGGCTTGTTCCAATCAAAAACAGGCAGATGGGAAACTCAATATCGTGACAACCTTTTACCCTGTCTACGAATTTACCAAACAAGTCGCAGGAGATACTGCTAATGTAGAACTTCTAATCGGTGCTGGTACGGAACCCCATGAGTATGAACCGTCTGCCAAGGCAGTTGCCAAAATCCAAGACGCAGATACCTTTGTCTATGAAAATGAAAATATGGAAACTTGGGTTCCAAAATTGTTAGAATCCTTGGATAAGAAAAAAGTGAAAACTATCAAGGCGACAGGTGATATGCTTCTCTTGCCAGGTGGTGAGGAAGAAGAGGAAGGGCATGATCATGGCGGTGAGGGTCACCATCACGACTACGATCCCCACGTTTGGCTTTCACCAGCACGCGCCATCAAACTGGTAGAGCATATCCGTGACAGCTTGTCAGCAGATTATCCTGATAAAAAAGAGACTTTTGAGAAGAATGCGGCTGCCTATATCGAAAAATTGCAAGCCTTGGACAAGGCCTACACAGATGGCTTGTCTCAAGCCAAACAAAAGAGCTTTGTGACCCAGCACGCTGCCTTTAACTACCTTGCCTTGGACTACGGTCTCAAGCAAGTATCCATCTCAGGTCTCTCACCAGATGCAGAACCATCAGCAGCACGTTTGGCAGAATTGACAGAGTATATTAAGAAAAACAAGATTTCTTATATCTACTTTGAAGAAAATGCCTCACAAGCCCTCGCCAATACACTCTCAAAAGAAACAGGCGTCAAACTAGACGTGCTCAATCCGCTAGAAAGTCTGACAGAAGAAGCAACCAAGGCCGGTGAGGACTATATCTCCGTGATGGAGAAAAACCTCAAGGCTTTGAAACAAACAACAGACCAAGAAGGACCAGAAATCGAGCCAGAGAAGGAAGAAAATACCCAGACAGTTCACAATGGTTACTTTGAGGATGCTGACGTCAAGGACCGCACCTTGAGTGACTATACTGGTAACTGGCAGTCAGTTTATCCTTTCCTTGAGGATGGAACCTTCGATCAAGTCTTTGATTACAAGGCTAAGTTGACTGGTAAGATGACTAAGAATGAGTACAAGGCCTACTATAGAAAAGGTTATCAGACAGATGTGACTAAGATCAACATTACTGATAACACTATGGAATTTGTTCAAGGTGGCCAAAGCAAGAAATTCACCTACAAGTATGTCGGCAAGAAAATCTTGACTTATAAGAAAGGCAATCGTGGTGTGCGCTTCCTCTTTGAAGCGACAGATGCGGATGCTGGACAGTTCAAGTATGTTCAGTTTAGTGACCACAATATCGCCCCAGTTAAAGCAGAACATTTCCATATCTTCTTTGGAGGCACCAGCCAAGAAGCTCTCTTTGAAGAGATGGACAACTGGCCAACCTACTACCCAGATAACCTATCTGGTCAAGAAATCGCCCAAGAAATGTTGGCGCATTGATGTAAGAGAAAATCCCGCAAATCTGCGGGATTTTTTTGGTAGAAACGATTATCTGGTTAGGTTGCGAGACGGTAAACCGCCTCTGCGTAGATGTCCATAGCGCGATATAGATCGTCTAGGACAGCTGCTTCATTTGCCTGATGCTCAGTTTGTTGTGCTCCTGGGAAAAGAGCGCCAAAGGCTACACAGTTTGGCATGGTGCGGGCAAAGGTAGCACCACCTGATGAAAGAGGAGGAGTTTTATCTCCGGTTTTTTCTTGGTAGACTTGCATAAGGGTAGTAACAAGTTGGCTATCTCTTGCGACATAGAGGGGTGCTAGATAGTCAAATTCTTGGTAGTCAAGTTGGTAGTCTTTGGCGCACTGGGTGAGCTGTGCCACCAGTTTCTCCTTATCTGCTAGCACAGGTATGCGTATATCGATCCGAATCTCGGAGCGATCGGGATTGATGGTCAACCCTGCAACATTAAAGGAAAGGGAACCAGACGGTTCATCAGCAACTTCTCCAAAGATTCCAAGCCCTCTACCATCTTGCCCTGCTTTGTCGGCTAGAAAATGGAGGGCAGGGTGGGGTTGGAGAGGCGCGAGCACACTAGCAAGTCGAATGACTGCATTGACACCTTGACTAGCATCTTTGGCGTGTTTAGGTACCCCGAGTACGGTCACGGTTTGGTCTGTGGTTTGGTGATCAAAATTTGCTTCCTTCAAACCTCTACAAACCGCTTCATAAAGAGGACCTTGGTAACTTGCCTTATCTGGTACGACATTAAAGGCACCTCCGACATCGAGCTTGAGATGATCAGAACCGGGGCCATGAAGCTTGACTTGAAGGAGCCCCTTTTCAGCGTATGTCAAAGGAAATGACGAATCTGGTGCAAATCCCATGCTGGCTTGTTCTTCGAGGGCGTTGTAGCGTGCCATACATCTCCAAAGAGTTTCTTCATCCGTACCAAAGATAAAACGCACGCGCTTCTTAAATTGGATGCCTTGGTCAAGCAAGCTTTTCACTGCGTAGAGAGCTGCGAGTGAAGGACCTTTGTCGTCTTGTGCCCCTCGTCCATAGAGTTTGCCTTCTCTGATAGTTGCTTCAAATGGAGGAGATTGCCAATCTGACAAATCTCCTGCAGGCACAACATCTAAGTGGCAGAGGATGGCAAGGAGTTCTCCCTCACCAACCTCTGCATAACCATAATAGCCCTTGGGATCAATATAAGTTTTAAAGCCAAGTTCACGGCAGATTTCCAGCGTCTTTTCTAGAACGTCTTGAATAGCTTGTCCAAAAGGTGTCCCATTTTCCCCTTCTTGGAGGACAGATGGGTAGGAGATGAGAGTCTTTAGACTCTGTATAAAGCTCTGTTTAATGGAGTCAGTGATGTAGACGGTCATTCGTTTTACCTCACACTTTGTTCTAAAGGAATGGTAGGAAGGTACCTAGGATAAGAAGAAGTATGCTTACAATGACAATAACGACAATGAGTTTAGTAACAAATTTCCACCAAGTTCCTAGACTGATACGGCCGAGCGCGAGAGCCCCCATAACGATACCAGAAGTTGGAGCGACAAGGTTTAGTACACCAGATGCAGATTGATAGGCAGTGATGATGAGACTAGGTTTTACGTTAACGAACTCACCAAGTGGTGCCATGATTCCCATTGTAGCACTAGCAAGTCCAGATGAAGATGGGATAAGGAATGACATAGGAAGGTAGAAGAGGTAGGTCAAAACGATGAAGACCTGAGAAGAGAGACCTTGAAGTCCGACTTCACCCCAGTGTAGAATAGTTGCAGTAATCATACCGTCGTTCATGATAACTTGGATACCACGAGCTACTGCACAAATCAAGGCTACGGTGAGAAGATCTGCTGCACCAGCCATAAAGGTAGAGATAATCTTGCTTTCCTTGAGACCGTAAACAACACCAATAAGAATACCCATCACAGCAAAGAGCATTGCACCTTCTGGGAAGTACCAGCTACCGAATGGTAGAGCAGATGAACCGATAGCTCCGCCAATAACAGGGAGACCAATCAACCAATTCTTGAAATCTTCAAATATAGTGATATGCAAGTCTACCCAAGGGATAAAGCTGGCGATCATGATGATGAAAGTCAAGATGAACAAGGCAAGAACATGTTTTTGTTTCTTGTTCAAGACAGATGGAGCATTTTCGTTATCAGTGACATTGAAGTGTTTAAGGTCTTCTTCACGTTGAGAATAAACAAGTGATTTTGTAGGATCTTTTTGAATCTTTTCCGCATAGCGGTAAACAAAGTATGTGCTAATACCTGTCATAACAAACCAGAAGATGATACGAAGGATAACCCCGTCCATAGATGACACACCTGCGGTATCAGAAGCAATAACAGTAGCAAAGGGATTGAGAGTAGAGGCAAGACAGCCAACTTGAGAACCTAGTAGGATGATGGCAACGGCAGTAATGCTATCAAAACCAACAGCCATCATAACAGGAACAAGGAGTGGATAAAATGCCATGGTTTCTTCACCCATACCATAAGTTGTTCCTCCAAGCGCAAAGAGGGGCATGAGGATGAGGATCAGCATTTTTTCGCGTCCTTTGTATTTCTTAACAATAGAGGCAATACCAACATCTAATGTGCCTGTCGCATTGACGACACCTAGAAATCCTCCAACCATGAGGATGAAGAAGGCTACGTCAATAGCGGCTTTAGTTGGTTCGTGACCGAGCATCGCCCGAATCGGAGCCATTAGGATATCGTAAATCCCTTGGGGATTAGATTCAACAGTTTGATAGGTACCTGCAATGAGGTCACCTGCTTCGTTCGTGTCATACTTACCTGCTGGAATGATCCAAGTTAAGATTGCCATGATGGCAATAATAATGATCAAAACAGTGTAAGATGAAGGCATTTGGAACCTTTTTTTTGTTTTTTCACTCATTTGTTTTTCCTCCTAAACTATGCCACAAAGTATAAAAACGAATGATGTTGGTTTACCTGAGTACTCCTAGTTAGAGCTTGTACTTGGGTTAAAATGGCTAGTCTTTAACAATAATTGTTCCGCTTTCGGACTCGATCAAGGCGCCTAGATTGCTGAGGGAAGTGATAACAGCCTTGCCTTCTGGGCGGTTGGTTACAAAATCGATAGTAGCTTCGACTTTTGGTAGCATGCTACCTGGTGCGAATTGTCCTTGCTTGATGTATTCTTTTAGTTGACTGACAGTAACGTGTTCAAGTTTTTCTTGGTCTGGTTTATTGTAGTTGACATAAACATAATCTACGCCAGTAAGGACGATAAAGAGGTCAGCTTCGACGAGTTCTGCTAGTCGTTGAGACGCAAAGTCTTTATCAATAACGGCTTCGACTCCACTTAAGTAACCGTTTTCATTTTTGACAACAGGGATACCTCCTCCACCTGCTGCGATGACAACTTGACCATTATCAAGCAAGGTGCGGATGCTGTTGATTTCTTTGATGTCGATTGGTTTTGGTGAAGCTACTACTTTACGCCAGCCACGACCAGCATCTTCTTTGAAGGTTGCTCCTGTTTTTTCGCTCTCAGCTTTAGCATCCTCTTCTGAGTAGAATGGACCGATTGGTTTGGTAGGATTGATAAAGGCAGGGTCCGCTTTGTCTACTATAACTTGGGTAACAACAGAAGCGACATTTTTATCAAGCCCTACATCGAGTAATGCGTTATCAAGAGCACATTGTAGCCAAAAACCGATACTACCTTCGGTCATGGCAACCAAAGAATCAAGTGGGAAGGCAGGATTTTTTTCCGAATCTGCCATCAAGTGTTGAAGCAAGAGATTACCCACCTGAGGACCATTTCCGTGAGTGATGATCAGTTCATCTCCGTTTTGAATCAACTTGACCAGATGACGAGCTGTTTCTACCAGAGCAGCTTGTTGAGCTTGGGCAGATGGATCAGTGGAGAGGATGGCATTTCCGCCTAAAGCAACGACGATTTTTCTATGAGACATGAGCTCTCCTTTCTTTAATATGGTAAACCTGACAGAACTCTAAGAGCTACAGGCAGGTATGATGATAAAATATGAAGTGGAGGTAGCGTCTTTTCAAAAGACAAATTAGTCATTACTACTAGTAAAAGGGGTTGAACGCATAGCCGACGTTTATCAGAATGAGACTAGGAAGCAGGAAGATGACAAGAGTAAGGTGGCAAATTTGTCAAAGAGGATCCGTGCTTTCTTTCGCTAGAACTGATAAGCTATCATAGCTTTCGTCTCAACCCCTGTGTTGTGTATACGAGTAAGTTTTATACTTTAGGAATGTAGAGATTTCCAAGAGTAGCGGCCATAACAGCTTTGATAGTGTGCATACGGTTTTCTGCTTGGTCAAAGTGACGAGCATACTTGCTGCGGAAGACTTCGTCTGTTACTTCCATTTCTTCTACGCCAAATTTTTCAGCAACATCTTTACCGTAAACAGTGTGAGTGTCGTGGAATGCGGGTAAACAGTGCAAGAAGATCAAGTTTTCGTTGCCTGCTTTTTTCACTAAGTCCATATTGACTTGGTAAGGTTTCAAAAGTGCAACGCGTTCTGCGAATTTGTCTTCTTCACCCATAGATACCCAAACGTCTGTGTAAAGAACGTCTGCGCCTTTAACTGCTTCGTCAGCATCTTCAGTGATGAGAACATGTGCACCACTTTCTTTAGCAAATCCTTCAGCCAATTCAACGATTTCTTTTTCTGGGAAGAGTTCTTTTGGTGAGAAGATGTGAACGTTAACACCAAGGATAGCACCTGTTACCAGCAAGCTGTTGGCAACGTTGTTACGTCCATCACCACAGTATACCAATGTCAAGCCTTCCAAACGACCAAAGTTTTCTTGAACTGTCAAATAGTCAGCGAGCATTTGAGTTGGGTGCCATTCGTCAGTTAGACCATTCCATACTGGAACACCTGAGAATTCTGCCAATTCTTCAACCATACATTGGCTGAAGCCGCGGAATTCAATCCCGTCAAACATACGACCCAAAACTTTTGCAGTATCTTCAGTAGATTCTTTTTTACCTAACTGAATGTCATTTGCTCCGAGGTATTCTGGATGAGCACCAAGGTCAATAGCTGCAGTTGTAAAGGCTGCACGTGTACGAGTAGAAGTTTTTTCAAACAGGAGAGCGATATTTTTACCAGCAAGGTAGTGGTGTTGGATATTGCGTTTTTTCAAATCCTTCAAGTGAGCTGAAAGACCGATAAGGTATTCTAACTCTGCGCGAGTAAAGTCTTTTTCTGCTAAGAAGCTACGTCCTTGGAATACTGAATGTGTCATTCTATTATTTCCTCTTTCTATTTTTTACATTTTTTATTGACAAATACTGAACAGCGATTATACTTCTTCACGTTCAAATGGCATAGACATACAACGAGGTCCACCACGGCCCCGAACCAATTCGCTTCCGCGAATCTTAATCAAGCGAAGCCCGTATTCTTCTAGGATCTTATTGGTAATGGTATTGCGAGCATAAACGACGACTACACCAGGTGCGATTGTCAAAGTGTTGGAGCCATCATTCCATTGTTCACGCGCAGCTGCTACGATATTGCCACCACCGCAACGGATCAAATGAACTTTTTCTACGCCGAGGTTCTTTGCAAGAAGTTCAGCTAAGTCACCTTTTTCTTCAACAATCTTGAGTTTTTCATCTTCATAAGTGACAGAGTACACACGAAGATCACCTTCGATTTCTGGGTGAATTGTGAACTTGTCATAGTCAACCATGGTGAAGACAGTATCCAAGTGCATGAATTTACGGTTGTTAGCAAATTCAAATGCCAATACTTTCTTGAAGCCAACATTTTTCTTGAAGATGTTCACCAAGAGTTTTTCAATCGAAGCTGCGTCTGTACGTTGAGAAATACCTACTGCGAGAACGTCTTTAGAAAGAACGAGCTCATCTCCACCTTCAATACGAGTATCTTCTTCACGGTTGTAGACCAATTCTACTTTTCCACCATAGATTGGATGGTGTTTGAAAATGTATTTACCATAAAGAGTTTCACGGTTACGAGTATCTGCATACATGTGGTTAAGCGATACGGCATTACCAATAGTTGCAAATGGGTCGCGAGTGAAGTAGAGGTTTGGCATTGGGTCGATAGCAAATGGATAGTCTGACTCAACCAAGTCAGTTAAGCCTTTTGCTTCTTCAGGAATTTCCGGCAATTCAACTTTTTGAACCCCTGCCATAGTTTTTTCAACCAATTCCTGATTGTCCTTGATACCGTGAAGCAATTCACGAATAGCCGCCTTGGTTTGACGACCACGGATGTTGGCTTCGTCTAAATATTCCTCGATAAATTGATCGCGGATTTCTGGGGAAGTCAATGATTCAGCAGCCAATTGCTCTAGGTAAAGGACCTCAATTCCTTCATCACGAAGAGCTTGAGCAAATGCGTCATGTTCTTTTTGAGCATCTTCCAAGAATGGAATGTCATCAAAAAGAAGCCTTTCGAGATAGTCCGGCAACAAGTTTTCCAACTCTTTGCCTGGACGGTGCAACATAACTTTTTTCAGTTTCCCAATTTCTGAGAATACCTGAATTGGATGTGAAGACATGTGTTTTCCTCCTTAAAAATTTTTACGATGGCACCTTTTTGGTACCGCTTACATTTACGTTATATCATATTCTCAGAGGCGTGTCAATAGTAAAAAATGACTAAAAATTCGGACAAAACAAGGTTTTAGTAGTATTTTATGTTATTATACGATGGCAAAAGGAATTAGAGGAAATAAATGTATAAACTTCTACTAAAAAGAATATAATATTTTTTGAAAAAATTATGCTAAATTTCACATTTTAAGAAGAAATGTCCAGATTTTAATTCAGTTCTGACGAGGAATTGAGAGGAGCAGTGATTGAAAGTCGCTTAGAAAGTTATATGAAATCTATCTGAAAGCCTTTCTTTTGAATGGCATAAAATGTATATTGTACAAATTATAGAATTTTTTCTGAGTATTTAGGAAGACAGCCTAGTCTTATTGACGGTACCTAGATTTTTTGTTATAGTCAACGAGGTAACAACTAGGAAGAAGGGTTTATTCACAAGTTGTGGATAAGTCTGGGGAGAGCAGGACATTCAGCTAATATCCTAGAGGGTTCTTGATAATAGTACCGGCAACTAGTAACTGGCCAGCTTTCTAGTAGAAATCCTAGTGCAGTGGGGATTTGAGCAGAGTTTGCTGAAGGTGATAGGTTCAAAGTCAAAGAGATGGAGTCTAGAAAAGCTAGTTTTTAGGCATGTTTTCTTATCCACAATCTGTGGATAACTTTGTGAACAAGAGAAATAATCAGAGAAAGAGATACGAGATGATGACGAAAATAAAACCACATGGACCATTACCAAGTCAGGCCCAGCTGGATTATTTAGAGGATGGACTAGCTGCCTTTATCCATTTTGGCCCCAATACCTTTTATGACCAGGAATGGGGAAGTGGGCAAGAGAATCCTAAGCGTTTTAACCCGAACAAGTTGGATGCGCGTGAATGGGTTCGAGTGCTCAAAGAAACAGGTTTTAAAAAGCTGATTTTGGTGGTTAAGCACCACGATGGTTTTGTGCTCTACCAGACAGCCCATACAGATTATTCGGTCAAGGCTAGCCCTTGGAGGGATGGAAAGGGGGATTTGCTTCTCGAAGTTTCCAAAGCTGCGACTGAGTTTGACATGGATTTGGGAGTGTATTTGTCTCCTTGGGATGCCCATAGTCCCCTCTATCATGTGGACCGAGAAGCGGACTACAATGCCTACTATCTAGCTCAATTGAAGGAAATCTTGTCAAATCCTGCCTATGGTAATGCCGGGAAGTTCGCTGAGGTGTGGATGGATGGTGCTCGAGGCGAAGGGGCCCAGAAAGTCAACTATGAGTTTGAAACTTGGTTTGAAACCATTCGTGACTTGCAGGGCGATTGTTTGATTTTCTCAACTGAAGGGACCAGTATCCGCTGGATTGGAAATGAACGAGGCTATGCAGGGGATCCCTTGTGGCAAAAAGTCAAGCCAGACCAGTTAGGAACAGAAGCGGAATTAGATTATCTACAGCACGGAGACCCCTCTGGGACGCTATTTTCAATCGGGGAGGCAGATGTATCCCTTCGACCAGGTTGGTTTTACCATGAGGATCAGGACCCCAAGTCTCTCGAGGAATTGGTCGAAATCTACTTTCACTCAGTAGGGCGGGGTACACCACTCTTGCTTAATATTCCGCCTAATAAAGATGGGCTCTTTGATGAAAAGGATATCCAGCGTCTCTATGAATTTGCTGCCTACCGTAACGAGATCTATAAAGAAGATTTGGCTCTGGGAGCCAAGGTATCTGGTCCGGCTCTATCGCCAGACTTTGCCTGTCATCATCTGACAGATGGACGGAAGGCCAGTTCTTGGGCAAGTGATGCAGAGTTGCCAATCCAATTAGAG
Organism: Streptococcus oralis; assembly: GCF_016028255.1. Classification (NCBI taxonomy): domain Bacteria; kingdom Bacillati; phylum Bacillota; class Bacilli; order Lactobacillales; family Streptococcaceae; genus Streptococcus; species Streptococcus oralis. Next base: position 324,422 of record NZ_CP065707.1, on the reverse strand, counting down.
CTCGATTTAGGAGCTCCTGAAGCTTTTGATGTGATTGAGCTGAGGGAAGATTTGAAGCTAGGGCAACGCATCGCTGCTTTCCATGTTCAGGTAGAGTTGGATGGTGTTTGGCAGGAGTTTGGATCTGGTTATACTGTTGGCCACAAACGTCTCTTACGAGGATCAGTCGTTGAGGCGCAAAAGATTCGTGTGACCATTACAGAGACACAGGCTTTGCCTTTGTTGACCAAGATTTCACTTTATAAAACACCTAGCTTGTCAAAAAAAGAAGCTGTTCAGCAACTAGAGTTCTCAGAAAAAAGTCTGGCTGTGACCAAGGGAGAAAATGCCTATTTTACAGTTAAGCGCAGAGAATCTAGTACTCCTTTAGAAGCTAAGATTTCGATTCAACCAGGGACGGGTGTGCATGGTGTCGCTTATCAGGATGAGATTCAAGTCCTTATGTTTCAAGCTGGTGAGACTGAAAAAAGGCTGACGCTACCAACCTTGTATTTTGCAGGAGATAAAATCCTTGATTTTTATCTGAATTTGACGGTAGAGGGGCAGCTTATTGATCAACTTCAAGTTCAAGTTTCATAAAAGAAGAACCTTTGAATCGTTCAAAGGTTCTTTTCTTTTGGTTATTAGTGGTTTGGTAACCAGCTGAGAGTGAAGGTTAGTTGCTCAGCTTTCAAGAGGTCTTGGTGTTGGATACTAGATACTGGGGTCTTGTCCAATCGACATTCTTTGACAAAGTTGAAATGACTGTTGTTTTGCTCGGCATGGATATCCAGCCATTTACCTTCTTTAGCCAGGTAGATACGGAGGTGGTCAAAGAGAGGGATTCCGAGATCGTAGCTGGGCTTGCCCGGATAGGTCGGATAAAAACCAAGAGCTGACCAAATGTACCAAGCCGAGAGACTGCCATTGTCCTCATCGCCAGGATAGGCTTCCCAGCTTGGGCGAAAGGCTTTCTGACGCAAGGTTTTGATGAGTAGAGCAGTGTAGTCAGGGTAGTTGCTGTAGCGGAAGAGATAAGGGATGTGGAGGCTAGGCTGGTTGGAAATGGCGATTTGCCCAAAAGGAGCGGTAGCCATCTCGCTCATTTCATGAATCTCGTAACCATAGCCGGTGGTTTCAAAGAGAGGAGCGTCCTGACAGGATTTCAAAAGATAGTGGCTAAATGCTTCTTTTCCGCCCATGAGTTGACGCAAACCTGGGATGTCATGTAAGACGCCTAAAGTCGCTTGAATGGCAGAGCATTCGGCGTAGTCTCGTCCCCAACTATAAGGAGAGAAGTCGGTGCGGAAATTTCCTTGACTATCACGCGCTCGCATGTAACCTGTCTCAGCGTCAAATAGATGGCGGTAATTTTGTGATGCAGACATGTAGGTCTCAGCTATTTCTCTTTTCCCTAGTTTTTCGGCACAGCTGGCGATACAAAAGTCACTATAGGCGTAGTCTAGGGTATGGCTAACGCTTTCGTGGTGGTCGGTAGAGAGGTAGCCCAGTTCTTGGTATTGGGCTAGTCCATGGCGACCATTGATGCCGAGAGAGTCGGACTTGCTGGCTGTTTCAAGCATGGCTTGGAGGAGTTCTTTTTCTAGGTCGGGGGCCATGTCCTTGCAGGCGCTATCTGCGATAATGCCGTCTAAAAGGGTACCAGGCATCATGCCACGTTCATCTGGAGCCAACCATTTTGGAAGAAATCCGGTATCGTGGTAGCTATTGAGAAAGCCTTCTACAAAGAGACGATAATGCTCTGGTATGACAAGGGCAAAGAGGGGGAAGGTAGTGCGGAAGGTATCCCAGAAGCCATTGTTGCTAAAGAGGACACCGGGCTTGACAGTACCAGTAGTCAGGTCCATATGGATAGTTTGCCCTGACTCATCAACCTCATAAAAAGTCTGAGGAAATAGGAAGAGTCTGTAGAGGCAGTGGTCAAAGAAGGTTCGGTCGGCTTCTCCTGTCTCTATAACGTCAAAACGATGGAGGAGATTTTCCCAGTCCGCTTGGGCATTTTCTTTACAGCTATCAAAATCTTCTTGAGGTAGATTGACTAGAGCTTGAGAAGGGGATATGAAAGAAGTGCCTAGTTGAATCTCGGCTTGACTGCTTGCTAAGTCAATTCGCCAGTCTCCCTCTTCTTGTGTGATAGCAAGAATATCCGTATTCATTTGTAGAGCAGTAAACAGTATCAGCGGATTTTTGTTGGTCTCTGTTTTTCCCTCTTGACGCAGGGCAAGAGTCCGCTTATCTATTTGTTCTACTGTAAGTTCATCTGCTGCGTGAAGATAGAGGGAGAGGACTTTGCCTTGCTTTTGCTCCAAACGAATAGAAGCGCCATAGCAAGTCGGTGTCAGTTGGCTTTCAATCTGATAGCGCAGGGAGAAAATCTTCAGATAATGAGATTGGAAGGAGGCTTTTTCGATATCATAAGAAGACTGGCGGTGAAAGAGACTGTCTCCCCCAAGCTGGCCTGTGACAGGTGTTAGGAGTAGCCAAGAATAGTCGCCAATCCAAGGACTTGGTTGATGGGTCAATCGAATCCCCTGAAAGATGGGCAGATGCGGATCGAAGAACCAAGCTCCCTCCTGGTCACTGGTCTGAGGCACAAAATAATTCATCCCAAAAGGTACGCCTGTATAAGGCAGAGTATTTCCCCGAGAGAAGGCATGCTTGCTAGCAGTACCAAAGCGGGTATCGATGGTTTCAAGTAGTGGTTTCATAGTCTTTCCTTTAGCTGTTTTTCTACATTATATCAGAAAAATGAGGCCTTTAGATATGGGGTTCGAAAGTAAGCAATTTTGTAGAGAAATGACTATCATTTGTGTATGTATTTTCTTTCTCAAAAACTATATACTGAACATGAAACTTGTTTGAAAGAGGAAACTGCACGATGATTTATTCGAAAGAAATTGTTAGAAAATGGTTGGATGAAGTAGCAGAGCGTGCCAAGGACCATCCGGAGTGGGTGGATGTCTTTGAGCGTTGCTATACAGACACCTTGGACAATACGGTTGAAATCTTAGAAGATGGCTCAACTTTTGTCTTGACTGGGGATATTCCTGCCATGTGGCTTCGGGATTCGACAGCCCAACTCAGACCCTACCTTCATGTGGCTAAAAGAGATCCTCTCTTGCGTCAGACCATTGCAGGTTTGGTCAAGCGTCAGATGACCTTGATTCTCAAGGATCCGTATGCTAACTCCTTTAACATTGAGGAAAACTGGAAGGGTCACCATGAGACTGACCACACAGACCTTAATGGCTGGATTTGGGAGCGCAAGTACGAGGTGGACTCGCTTTGCTATCCTTTGCAGTTGGCTTATCTCCTTTGGAAAGAGACTGGGGAGACCAGTCAGTTTGATGAGACTTTTGTCGCAGCGACCAAGGAAATTCTCCATCTTTGGACAGTGGAACAAGACCACAAGAATTCACCTTATCGTTTTGTCCGCGACACAGATCGAAAAGAAGATACTTTGGTAAATGATGGCTTTGGACCTGACTTTGCAGTGACAGGTATGACCTGGTCAGCTTTTCGTCCGAGTGATGACTGCTGTCAGTATAGTTATTTGATTCCGTCCAATATGTTTGCCGTAGTTGTCTTGGGTTATGTGCAAGAAATCTTTGCAGCATTTGTCCTAGATGATAGCGAGAGTATTATCGCAGATGCTAAGCGTCTCCAGTCTGAAATCCAAGAAGGGATTGAAAACTACGCCTATACCACTAACAGCAAGGGCGAAAAGATTTACGCCTTTGAAGTGGACGGTCTAGGAAATGCTAGCATCATGGATGATCCAAACGTACCAAGTCTGCTGGCGGCGCCTTATCTGGGCTACTGCGATGTCAACGATGAAGTGTATCAGGCAACTCGTCGTACCATTCTAAGCCCTGAAAATCCATATTTCTACGAAGGAGAATATGCTAGTGGTCTCGGAAGTTCTCATACCTTTTATCGCTATGTCTGGCCGATTGCCCTCTCTATCCAAGGCTTGACAACAAGTGATAAGGCAGAGAAAAAATACTTGCTGGATCAGCTGGTTGCCTGCGATGGTGGTACAGGTGTCATGCACGAAAGCTTCCACGTGGATGACCCAACGCTTTACTCTCGTGAATGGTTCTCCTGGGCCAACATGATGTTCTGTGAATTGGTCTTGGATTACCTAGATATTCGCTAGCCAATTCTTTAGTTAGATAGAAATAAAAATTTAAGTTAGAATGAGGTTTTACTTCATGGAAAATGTTGTTGTACATATTATCTCACATAGTCACTGGGATCGTGAGTGGTACTTGCCTTTTGAAAGCCACCGTATGCAGTTGGTGGAATTGTTTGACAATCTCTTCGATCTCTTTGAAAATGACCCTGAGTTCAAGAGTTTCCACTTGGACGGCCAAACCATTGTCCTTGATGACTACTTGGAAATTCGCCCTGAAAATCGCGACAAAGTCCAACGTTACATTGACGAAGGCAAACTCAAAATTGGTCCCTTTTACATCTTGCAGGATGATTACTTGATTTCCAGTGAAGCCAACGTCCGTAATACCTTGATTGGTCAAGCAGAATGTGCAAAATGGGGCAAATCCACTCAGATTGGTTACTTCCCAGATACCTTTGGAAATATGGGACAAGCTCCCCAAATCCTTCAAAAATCAGGCATTCACGTGGCAGCCTTTGGCCGTGGTGTCAAGCCGATTGGATTTGATAACCAAGTCCTCGAAGATGAGCAGTTCACTTCCCAGTTTTCAGAAATGTACTGGCAGGGTGCAGACGGAAGTCGCGTTCTTGGTATCCTATTTGCCAATTGGTACAGTAACGGAAATGAAATCCCAGTTGATAAGGATGAAGCCCTGACCTTTTGGAAACAAAAACTGTCAGACGTGCGTGACTACGCTTCGACCAACCAATGGTTGATGATGAACGGCTGTGACCACCAGCCTGTACAGCGAAATCTGAGCGAAGCCATTCGTGTGGCCAATGAACTCTTCCCAGATGTGACCTTTGTGCATAGTTCCTTTGATGACTATGTCCATGCAGTAGAAAGTGCTCTACCTGAGCAACTATCTACCGTTACAGGTGAGTTGACCAGTCAGGAAACAGATGGCTGGTACACACTTGCCAACACTTCTTCTTCACGGATTTACCTTAAACAAGCCTTCCAAGAAAATAGCAACCTGCTAGAACAAGTGGTGGAACCATTGACTGTCATCACTGGCGGCCACAACCACAAGGACCAGTTGACCTATGCTTGGAAAGTCCTTCTACAAAATGCGCCACATGACAGTATCTGTGGTTGTAGCGTGGACGAGGTTCACCGTGAAATGGAGACACGTTTTGCCAAGGTCAACCAAGTCGGAAACTTCGTTAAGACCAATCTTCTCAATGAGTGGAAGGGCAAAATCGCAACCCACGAAGCCCAAAGCGACCATCTCTTTACTGTCATTAACACAGGCTTGCATGACAAGGTTGATACGGTCAGCACAGTGATTGATGTGGCGACTTGTGATTTCAAAGAATTGCACCCAACAGAAGGCTATAAGAAGATGGCAGCCTTGACCTTGCCAAACTACCGTGTCGAAGATTTGGAAGGACATGCTATAGAAGCGAAAATCGAAGATCTGGGAGCTAATTTTGAGTATGATTTGCCAAAAGACAAGTTCCGTCAGGCTCGTATCGCTCGACAAGTGCGCGTGACAGTCCCTGTTCATCTGGCACCACTTTCTTGGACAACTTTCCAATTGCTTGAGGGAGAACAAGAACACCGTGACGGTATTTACCAAAATGGAGTGATTGATACGCCATTTGTAACGGTAAGCGTGGATGAAAACATCACGGTCTACGACAAGACAACTCATGAAGCTTATGAAGACTTTATTCGCTTTGAAGACCGTGGTGACATCGGAAATGAGTACATCTATTTCCAACCAAAAGGAACAGAGCCTATCTACGCAGATCTGAAAGGTTATGAAGTCTTGGAAAATACAGCTCGTTTTGCCAAGATTTTGCTCAAGCATGAATTGACAATTCCAGTAAGTGCAGACGAAAAACTAGATGCAGAACAAAGAGGCATCATCGAGTTTATGACGCGTGAAGCTGGGCGCTCAGAAGAATTGACAAGCATTCTTCTTGAAACAGAGATGACCGTCTTTGTTGACAATCCACAAATCCGCTTCAAGACTCGCTTTACTAACACCGCCAAAGACCACCGTATCCGTCTCTTGGTCAAGACTCATAATACGCGTCCAAGCAATGATTCTGAAAGCATCTATGAGGTGGTGACACGACCAAACAAACCAGCGGCTTCTTGGGAAAATCCTGAAAATCCTCAACACCAACAAGCCTTTGTCAGCCTTTATGATGATGAAAAGGGTGTGACGGTGGCAAATAAAGGATTGCACGAGTATGAAATCCTTGGAGATGATACCATTGCAGTGACCATCCTTCGTGCCTCAGGTGAGCTAGGTGACTGGGGTTACTTCCCAACACCAGAAGCTCAATGCTTGCGTGAGTTTGAAATCGAGTTTACACTTGAATGCCACCAAGCAGGGGAACGCTTCTCAGCTTTCCGTCGTGCCAAAGCCTTCCAAACACCTTTCACTAGTCTTCAGCTCGCTAAACAAGAAGGAAGTGTTGCTGCGACTGGTAGTCTCTTGAGTCATGCGGCACTCAGCTTGCCGCAAGTCTGCCCGACAGCCTTTAAAGTGGCGGAAAATGAAGAAGGATATGTACTTCGTTACTACAATATGAGTCAAGAAAATGTGCGCATATCAGAACACCAACAAACCATTTTGGACTTGCTTGAGCGACCATATCCAGTTCATTCAGGACTATTGGCTCCACAAGAAATTCGTACAGAATTGATTAAAAAAGAAGACATTTAACAGTTTTAAAGTGTTTGATAACTAATACTATGAGATAGAAAGGAGGGGCGAATGAGTAAGGACTAACTACTGACTCGCCCCTTTTTATGGTAAGGAACAATGACCATTGCAACCATTGATATCGGAGGGACTGGGATTAAGTTTGCCAGTCTGACTCCTGATGGAAAAATACTAGATAAGACAAGTACTCCAACGCCAGAAAACTTGGAGGCTTTACTGACATGGTTAGACCAGTTCTTGTCAGAGCAAGATTATAACGGCATTGCTATGAGTGTTCCAGGCGCGGTCAATCAAGAAACAGGTGTGATTGAGGGAATTAGTGCCGTCCCTTACATCCATGGCTTTTCTTGGTATGAGGCCCTTGCTCATCATCAGCTACCTGTCCATCTAGAAAATGATGCCAACTGTGTTGGGCTTAGTGAATTGCTAGCTCACCCAGAGATTGAAAATGCGGCCTGTGTCGTGATTGGGACAGGAATTGGCGGTGCCATGATTATCAATGGCAAGCTTCACCGAGGTCGCCACGGCTTGGGAGGAGAGTTTGGCTACATGACAACTATCGAGCCTGCAGAAAAGCTCAACAACTGGTCGCAACTAGCGTCAACTGGAAATATGGTGCGATACGTGATTGAAAAATCTGGTCAGACTGACTGGGACGGACGCAAGATTTACCAAGAAGCTGCAACAGGAAATGCCCTTTGCCAAGAAGCTATTTTGCGCATGAACCGTAATCTGGCGCAAGGCTTGCTCAATATTCAGTATCTGATTGATCCAGATGTTATTAGTCTGGGAGGCTCTATCAGTCAAAATCCAGATTTTATCCAAGGCGTCAAAAAAGCTGTCGATGAATTTGTCGATACCTATGAAGAATATACGGTCGCACCTGTCATCCAAGCCTGCACCTATCATGCAGATGCCAATCTCTACGGTGCCCTTGTCAACTGGCTACAGGAGGAAAATCAATGGTAATTTTTACAGGACTTAGTCCCAAACAAACTCAGGCAATTGACTTGCTGACAAAGCATATCTCTTTACCAGATGTGGAAGTTGCAGTCGCTCAGTCTGACCAGGCCTCTATCTCTATCAAGGGTGAGGATGGACATTATCAACTAACCTATCGCAAACCCTATCAACTTTACCGCGCCTTGTCTTTGTTAGCAACAGCTCTAGTAGAAGGTGATAAAGTAGGGATTGAGGAGCAGGCGGCTTATGAAGAGTTGGCCTACATGGCAGACTGTTCGCGAAATGCAGTGCTAAATGTGGCTTCTGCCAAACAGATGATTGAGGTCTTGGCTCTAATGGGTTATTCAAC